>CALLUH010000057.1 GCA_938011445.1 uncultured Hyphomonadaceae bacterium | reverse complement strand
TTGGCGGGGATTATTACCGCGATTGCGCCGGATCCCGATACCGCGCTGGCGCATGTCACGCTGGAGCTTGACGCCACGGCGGGCAAGACTTTGGTGGCGAGCATTACGCGGGCAGCGGTGGCCGAGCTTGGCTTGGCAGAGGGGCAAGCCGTGCATGCGCTGATCAAGACAGCGGTGCTGGCCCGCTGACGCTTGCTGCGGTCTGCAACTCGGCTTAGGTTTGAGCGATGCGGGACGAACGCCTTTTTCCTTTATTTGCAGAGCTTGACGCCCTGCCCGGCATCGGACCGAAGCTGAAGCCGACCTTGGCGCGGCTGGTGGGCGGGAACACGGTTTGGGATTTATTATTGCATCTGCCAGAGCGGTGGCTTGACCGGCGGGTTCGGGCGAGCCTTGCCGAAGCTGTGCCTGGGGAAGTCGCAACGGTCGAGGGCGAGGTGCAATCCCATATTGCGCCCAAGGGCGGCAATCAGCCCTATCGGGTGAGGCTGGCCGATGAGACGGGATTTTTGACGCTGGTATTTTTTCGCGGCGATGGACGCTGGCTTGGCGGGCAACTGCCAATGGGCAAATCGCGCATCGTTTCCGGACGCATTGAGGAGTTCAATGGCGAGCGGCAAATGGTGCATCCGGACCATATATGCGATCCGGCCCGCGAGGACCGACCCCCGCCTGTGGAGCCGATTTACGGGCTGACCGCAGGGCTAAGCAATAAACGCGTGCACACGGTGATGCTCGCGGCACTTGAGACATTGCCCGAGCTTGAGGAGTGGATCGATCCACACTTGCTGGCTCAACGCAAATGGCCAAGCTTTGGAGACGCGCTCCGTACACTGCATGCACCGACAGCATTTGATGAGCTGGCCTTTTTCAATGCGCGGGCACGGCTGGCCTATGATGAAGCATTGGCGCGGGAGATGGCATTTGCCTTGGCGCGGGCGGCAAGAGCTGTGCGCAAAGGGCCAGCGATGGAGACCGATTTTCGCGCGCAGGACAAGCTGGTGACCGCGCTGCCCTTTCGGCCAACGGGCGCACAGATGCGGGCGGTCAAGGAAATCGCCGACGATTTGGGCAAGCCGCATCCGATGCGGCGCATGCTGCAAGGGGATGTTGGGTCAGGCAAGACCTTGGTCGGAGCGCTGGCGTCGGTCCAAGCGATCGAGGCTGGGTATCAGGTGGCGTTTATGGCGCCGACGGAGGTTTTGGCGCGCCAGCAATATGCTACGCTCGACACGCTGCTGACGCCTTTGGGCTATAAGGTGGCCGCACTGACCGGACGCGACAAGGGTAAGGCCCGCGAGGCGAGCTTGATGGCGCTGGCGGCGGGCGAGATTCAGGTTGTGGCGGGAACCCATGCTCTGTTTCAGAAGACGGTGGATTTCAAGCGCCTCGGACTGATCATCGTAGACGAGCAGCACCGGTTCGGCGTGATGGATCGGGCGAAGTTGGCGGACAAGGCGATCAGCCCGCACATATTGGTGATGAGCGCAACGCCGATCCCGCGCACGCTGGCACTGGCGGTCAATGGTGATCTTGACGTGTCGGTGCTCGACGAGAAGCCATTTGGACGCAAGCCGATCAAGACAAGCGCTGTGCCCGATAGCCGGATTGAGGATGTGGTCGAGGCTGTGGGGCGCGCGTGTGGGCGCAAGGAGCAGGCGTTCTGGGTATGCCCGAAAGTGGATGTTGATGATGATGGCTCCAGCGCGGTGTCGCGGCATGCAGCGCTGACCGATCAGCTTGGCGTGCCCGTGGGGCTGGTGCATGGGCGGATGAAAGCGGCCGACAAGGATGCAGCGCTTGAGGATTTTCGGGCGGGCCGGACGCGGATACTCGTGGCGACGACGGTGATTGAAGTGGGCGTGGATGTGCCCAATGCGACGATTATGGTGATCGAGCGGGCGGAAGGGTTTGGCCTTGCGCAGCTGCATCAATTGCGCGGGCGGGTCGGGCGTGGGGACAAGCCGTCTTTTTGCTTGCTCCTCTATCGGCCACCACTGACGGAGACGGCGCAAGAGCGGCTGGAGACGCTGCGCCGGACCGAAGACGGGTTCGAGATTGCCGAAGCGGATTTCAGGCTGCGCGGCCCCGGCGACATGTTGGGACTAAAACAATCGGGCGCTCCGGTGTTTCGCGTGATTGACCTCAGCGAGCATAGCGATCTGATTGCAGTCGCGCGCAAGGATGCAGAAGTGTGCGTGCTGGACGATCCGTTTTTCCATTCCAAACGCGGGCGGGCATTGGTGACGCTCAAGACATTGCTGGCACCGCGTGTCGAGACGCCGGACGAATAGCACGCGGGACTAATTCTGGTTGGCGGCGGTATCAGGTGCGGGGATTTTCTCGATAATCTCGTTGATCTGGTCTTCGGTAACGTGTTCAGGTACGACCATGCCGACAGAGACGATCATCTTTGCGCCCTCTTCGACGGACATATCAAGGGCGATCACTTCGGATCTTGGCACAAACATATAAAATCCCGATGTCGGGTTTGGCGTTGTCGGCACGAACACGCCCATCATGCCATCGCCAAGCCGCGTCTGAACCTCACCCTTGAGCGGGGCAGTGACAAAGCCGATACACCATGTCCCTTTCTTCGGATATTCGATCAGCACCATATCCTTGAACGAGTTCTCCTTGCCGCTAACAATGGTTTCGAACAATTGCTTGAACAGCGAATAGACATTGCTGACAACAGGAAGGCGCGAGAGCACTCTATCGCCTGCGCGCACCATTGAACGGCCAATCAGATTTGTCCCGATCGCGCCGACAAAGGTCAGCAGGATAATCGCCACAAACAAGCCAAGCCCGGGCAGCCCCGGCGTATCGAATGTGATACCAAGCAGCGACAATTGATCGGGTAGATATGTGGAGGGCCACCAGCGCTCGGGCACAATCTGCCGGATCAGTTTCTGGAAGGGTTTGTCGAGCCAGCTGAACAGCGAGATCACGACGTAAAGCGTGATAACGATCGGCGCAGCGATCACGACGCCAGCGAGGAACCGGTCGCGCAGCCAGATAAACAGGCC
>CALLUH010000056.1 GCA_938011445.1 uncultured Hyphomonadaceae bacterium | reverse complement strand
GGCATTTCCCCCAAACGCAAAGCAGCGAGCGTGGTTGGCGCGCGGGCCGAGCGGCTGGCTCCGGCGATCAATGCCGTAATTGCCGAAGCGATAGAGGCGGGCGGCTCGTCGATCTCCGATTTCGCCGCAACTGACGGATCGCTCGGCTATTTCCAGCACAGTTTCGACGTTTACGACCGCGAGGGCGAGCCGTGTAAAACCTGCGCAGATCCAATCAAACGCATCGTCCAATCAAGCCGGTCGAGTTTTTATTGCGGCAAATGCCAAAGATGAGCGCGGCCCAATGATCCTCCGGCGCATCGCGCTCTGGGTTGGCCCGCTATTGGCGCTTGTCATGCTGCTCGCTGGCCCGCCAGATGGATTGGATTTTGCCGCCTGGGCCACCGCTGCGCTTCTTGCATGGATGGCAATATGGTGGGCCACCGAACCTATCCCCATTCCGGCCACTTCGCTCCTGCCGCTGCTTATCCTTCCGCTGATCGGCGCAGCGACCCCGGCCGAAGCGGCCGCCGGTTATGCCAGCACCATCGTTCTTTTATTGCTCGGCGGTTTCATCATCGCGCTCGGCATAGAACGCTGGAACCTGCACGAACGGATTGCCCTCAATGTGGTGGCTTTGTTCGGCAATCGGCCCAAAGCCCTTCTTGCGGGCTTTATGATCGCCACAGCACTCCTGTCTATGTGGATTTCCAACACCGCCACCACGCTGATGATGGTGCCCATCGCCCTGTCGGTCGCCGCCTCAGTAGAAGGCGAGGGCGACACCCGCATCACACTCGCGCTGCTGCTGGGCGTCTGTTATGCCGCCAGCATTGGCGGTGTCGCAACCCCCGTTGGCACGCCAACCAATCTCATCGCGCTTGACGCCTTGGCCAAGATCAACGGCGCACAGATCAGTTTTGCAACTTGGATCAAATTCGGCATCCCCGCCATGGCGCTGCTGATCCCTGCCGCATGGCTTGCAGTTGGCTGGGGTTTGCCCAGCGGTCAAAAAAGTCAAGCCGCACAGGAACGCATTGGGCAGGCGCTAGAAAAGCTCGGAAAAATGTCCCCCGCAGAAGCCCGCGTCGCGCTTGTCTTTGGCGTCGTGGCTGCGCTCTGGATGTCCCGCGTCTTCGTGCAGAACGCCGCCGAAGCCTCGGGCTTCACCCCGATATGGCTGATGGGCCTGTCCGATATGGGC
Organism: uncultured Hyphomonadaceae bacterium; assembly: GCA_938011445.1. Taxonomy (GTDB): domain Bacteria; phylum Pseudomonadota; class Alphaproteobacteria; order Caulobacterales; family Hyphomonadaceae; genus CALLCD01. Next base: position 2,024 of record CALLUH010000056.1, on the reverse strand, counting down.
ATCGCCATGTTCGGCGCCGTTTTAATGTTTCTCGTGCCAGCGGGCGGGGGAGAGCGCCGCGCCTTGCTCCATTGGGACGAGGCCGAACGCCTGCCATGGGGGGTGCTCATCCTGTTCGGCGGCGGTATCTCGCTTGGCCGCGCCATCACCCGCACGGGGCTTGCCGACTGGATTGGCAATCAGCTTGAAGTGCTCGCCGTCTTGCCGCCAATTTTCTTTGTCGCTGCCGTCGTCTTGCTCGTGATCTTCCTGACCGAGCTAACCTCCAATGTCGCCACCATGACCACGCTTGCGCCCATTCTCGGCGCACTTGCGCTCGCCGTTGGCGCAGATCCGGCAAGCCTTCTGGCGCCCGCCGCTGTTGCCGCCTCCTGCGCTTTCATGCTGCCTGTCGCCACCGCGCCGAACGCCATCATCTACGCCACAGGCAAAATCCCCGTATCCCAGATGATGCGGGTGGGCCTGCGCATCAATCTAGCGGGCGTGGTGATCATCACCGCAATCGGCTTCTGGATCGCGCCAGCCGTTTTGGGTTGAGGCGCTGCTCTTGGGCAATCCTACCAGCCAGACGGCTTCTGCTTGGCGGCGGGCCTGATCGCCTTCTCAAGCCGTGAACCGAGCGTTCCGGCTAGCCCCATAAACCCAAGCGCCTTGAGCATAAGCTGCGCCACAATCGAGCTTGGTGCGCTCCGGTTCCCCGTGAAAGGATCGCCAAAAACTTCAGGCGTAAACCACAAGAACAGACCAAACCCGATCGCCGCGCCAATCCTGAACCCCCAATTTGTCGCCGTCACAAATGTCAAATTCCCGAGCGTTTCGGCGCCCTGCCGAACAGACGAGAACACATAGATCAACACGGCCGCCATCGGCACAAAAAAGAGCATCATCAGCGGAGCTAAGAAGAGAAAAATTCCGATCGCCGACTTTAAGCTGACAGATTTTCCAATAATGATATGTAGCAGCATTCCGCCAGCAATAAGAGCCGGAATACCAATGCCCAGATAGACAGGCCAGCGCCGCTCCCATTTAGACGTCGGCTTGCGTCCGGCGGCGCGTTCTTTCTTTACATCCACCATTAGCGGCGCTTGGCTATGGCGGGGGTCAGATGGATTGTTCGTGCGCGCTCTTTGCATAGTGATGGTCTAACAGAACAGGCTTGAGGGCTGGCTAAGGCAATCAATCAAATTTAGTCTGCGGTTGACTTATCATTTATTATGTGAGTATATAATCACTCATTATTTCAAAGGAATTTGACCCATGAGCTTGATAGCCCGCAACGCGCTGTGCCTCTCATTGTGTCTGGGCCTGACCGCATGCTTTAGCGACAATGGCCGCACCTATTTTCTCGATCCGATTTCTGGGCCGGGTTATGTGCTAAATGGAGAGCATTACAATGCGCTCGCAGCGATCCCGGGTGTTTTGTCAGTGGGCGACCGCAATTATGAGTATGCCGTATATATCACCTTCTATCCCACCACAGGCGAGCGCATCGCCTCTGGCCGCTTCAAGCGCAATTATGCGCCGGACTTTGGCGCCGTAGAAAGCTCCAAATCCTATCAGGATATTCTCGCACTGATGACCGAGGCATGCATGACCGATAGCAATGTCTTGTACAAAACAGGTATCCAGAACCAAACCATCACGCCTGCAAAACATCCCCAAGGCCCCGCCTACACTTTGGCGATCACATGCGCGACCGAACAAATCCCCTATAATCTAAGGTGACGGGCCAGCTGCGGCAGGCTAAACCATAGCCCATACAAAGGGATTCGCGCGCCATGCCTTCAGCACCGTTTAACAAAGACAGCCACCTCTATCTGATAGACGCCTCGGCCTATATCTTCCGCGCCTTTCATGCGCTCCCGCCGCTCACGCGCAAATCCGACGGGCTGCCCGTGGGCGCAGTAGCGGGCTTTTGCAACATGCTCTGGAAGCTCCTCGAAGAGCTAAAAGGCCCAGACCGCCCGACCCATTTTGCCTGCGTGTTCGACAAAGGCTCCTACACATTCCGCAATGACATGTAT
>CALLUH010000055.1 GCA_938011445.1 uncultured Hyphomonadaceae bacterium | reverse complement strand
AGAACCCGCGGGTTGTCCGGCTCACCGAAGGCAAGCTGACAAGCGCAGACTTTGGCGTCAGCCGGATCCGCTCAATGACACTCGATCTGCTACCATCAGCCTTTGTCGGCAATAGCGCAGAACTCAAACCGGAATATGCCGCAACGCTGGCGAATACGGTTGCAGAACTGCGCCGTGAGCCAACCATTCTGACCCTGACCTATGACGGTGTGGGTGGGGAAGCCAGGCTCGATGCGCTGGCGGACAGAATAAGACAAGTCTGGGATCAGGATGAAGCCTGGAAAGAACTGGATGAGACGCCTTACGGGCTAGAAATACGAACGAGAGTGGTTTCGGGAACAGACGGGGAGGAGCGGTAAGATGACACAGTTTGAAAACCCTCGCACCCAATCCCCTAGCTCTTTTGGAAAGGCTACCAAAATGATTACCCGCGCTGCTTTTTTATCGCTCATGTTGGGCACCACCGCTCTGGTAAGTGCAACTGCGCAAACAACTCATTCAGCGCCGGCTGCGCCGAGTCTGACGCAGACGTCAGTTAATGCTGCGCAGGTTCAACCAAAATTGAACATTGGCTTGGCTCATGGCGGGTTCAATGCAATTTCCGGGCAAAAACTGACCTTCATGACCTATTGGAATTATGATGGGTTCATTCGTAATAGTGCGGTTCTGATATATCATAGTCACGATACGGAATTTAACGATCCGGTTGCTTCGATCCCGATTTCCAGGGATGAGCCGACCGTTTGGACGCCAGAAGGCCGGGTTGGGGATCGTTTTGTTTATGTGCTGCGGGCTTATGGACATGACGGGACTTATGATGAGACGCGGCCACGACCGATCCAGATTTCAGATAAAGCGCTAAGTGTTGCTGAAGCAACGCCAAGCGTGAACAATGTCTTCCGGCAAGACAATACCGCTCGCCGCCGGATCCAATTGCCAGGCATTGCCTCTTTGGAGCCGTTGAAAGCCCAGCTTCCTGATGTTCAACCAGTGCCAGTTGTTACGGAACCTGCGCCTGCGCTTTACGCGCTTGCAGACCCGCAGGACACTGTTCCTAATCCGACTGAAGCCCGTTCGCCGTTCACGGTGCGGATTGATGAGGACACGGCACGCGATCTTACTCTGTCACCTGACGATATTCTGATGTCCTATGATGGCTTATCGGCAACACCATTGCTCAATGCGGGTCTTGCCGATGGCAAGGGCAGTGCTGCGCCGGGTGAGACGGTTCAGTTCCGTACTTACTGGAATTATAGTCACTGGGTGGATCGCGCAGAGCTGCGTATTTTCGATGAGGATGATCAGCTGATTACGGCACCGATCGCCACGCTAAACGTTGACCTTGCAGGTGGGGCTGAATGGACGGTCCCTGCATCCGTTGCAGGCAAGACATATTCTTATGTTCTGCGTGTATATGATGACAATGGCCAGTTTGATGAAACATCGCGCAAAACGGTTCTTGTAACCGATCGTGCAGAGCTTGACGAGGAGCTGCTTGATACAACGAGCATCTATGGTCAGGACAATTCGGCGATCCGGAACATTGCGATCAGTGGCGGATCTGTCACCGTGTCTATGGCAGATATAGATACGTATAATGTCGAAGATCTTTCGGTATTCGGGTATCCGGTTCCGGTTGATCCAGATGGTAATTTTGCGGTTCAGCAAATTCTTCCGTCAGGTGCGCATGATGTGGCTGTCAGCTATATTGATGAAGATGGCCGGCGGGTAGAGCTTAAGCGGAATATTGATATTCCGGATAATGAATTTTTCTTCGTTGGTATTGGTGATCTGACGGTTGGCCGTCAGGGCGAGGGTGCGCGTGCGCTTGTCGAAGCGGGCGGTGAAGACTTTGACCAGACTTTCGTACATGGCCGTGCTGCGTTTTATCTCAAAGGCAAAGTGCAGGGAAAATATCTGATTACCGCCTCGCTCGATACGACCGAAGACGATATTTCAGACATCTTCTCGAATTTGAATGATCGCGACCCGCAATCCTTGCTGCGTCGGCTTGATCCAGATCGGTTCTATCCGGTCTATGGCGACGATTCCACTTTTGTAGAGGATGCACCCACACAGGGACGGTTTTATGTCCGTGTCGAGAAGGGTGACGATCATATCGTTTGGGGTAATTTCCTGACAAATATTACGTCTACGGAGTTTGCACAGATTGATCGCGGACTCTATGGTGCCAAGCTTGAATATAATAGCGACGAGACAACAAGCACAGGTGAGCGGCGCTCACGGGTGACTTTGTTTGCCGCTGACCCGGGCACTGTGCCCGGACGCGACGAGTTCCGCGGAACAGGTGGCTCAGTGTTCTTCCTTGAGCGTCAGGATCTGACGGTTGGGTCTGAGCGTTTGCGGGTGGAAATTCGTGACAAGGATTCAGGGCTTGTTCTGGAGACCCGCGATCTGCAACCATTTGTTGATTATGATGTCGATTATATCCAAGGTCGCGTTATTCTGGCCGAACCTTTGAACTCCACAGTTCTGGGCGATCAGATTGTCCGTGATGGAACGATCTCCGGTGGTGACGCCTATCTGGTGGCGCGGTATGAATTTACCCCAGGTCTTGATGATATTGGCGGCTTTACAACGGGTGGCCGAGGGGAAGGCTGGATCACTGACAATGTTCGTCTTGGCTTGACAACCCAGCAAGAGGAAACCGGCGATGTCGATCAGTCGCTCTATGCGGCGGACCTTTTGGTGCGGGCAACCGAGGGCACCTATCTTAGGGCTGAAGTTGCGAACACGCAAGGGCAGGCATTTGGCGAATCAGCTTCGCTTGATGGCGGTTTTACCTTTGAAGATCTGGCGGCTGCGAACGTTGATTCCAATTCAATTGCCTATCGGTTCGAGGGCGCGGTCAATCTAGCTGATGTGTCTGAGCAGAATGGGTCTATTTCGGCCTATTATGAAGACATTGAAGAGGGCTTCTCGGCTCCCGGACGGCTTGCGATTTCGGATACGGAACGTTATGGCGCGGCGGCGACATTGCAGCTTTCCGAGGATGGGCGGACGAATGTTGCGCTGAAATATGACTCCGTTGATATTGAGGGCGGTGTTGTTGAAACAACGACTGCGGTTGATGCGCGACTTGGCATAACGGACGCGATCAGTGTTGGCGTGGGTGCGCGCCATAATGATATTGATGGCTCGGCTATTGGCCGCAATGGCGACCGGACGGATATTGGCGGCGAAGTGCGTTATGACTTTAACGAGCAGAACAGCGCTTATGTATTTGCTCAAGGCACGATTGCGGACTCTGGGACGATTGCCGGGGGCGACCGTTATGGTGGCGGCTTGCGAACCCAGATCACCGAGCGTATTGGCGTGAATGGGGAAGTTTCCGGCGGCGATGGCGGACTTGGCGCACTGGGCGGGTTGAGCTTCCAGCGTGGCGACGGCGAAGAATACTATGTCAATTATACGCTTGATGCGGAACGAACCGAGCCTGGTGTTGATGGCTCGCGTAGCCTGCTAAATAGCCAGAACACGTTAACGGCTGGTGGGCGCAAGCGCTTTACCTCTTATCTTAGCGTGTTTGGTGAAGAGCGTCGCTCTTTCGGCAATGCTGCGGGGCTGACCCATGCTTATGGATTGGACTTTACGCCTGGCGACCATTGGTCATTCGGCGCCAATTTCGAAATTGGTGAAATTGAGGATCAGACAAGGATTGTGGACCGTGAGGCCTTTACGGTTACGACGGGTTACACATCGGAAGACTTTAATGCCGGTGTCGCTTTCGAATGGCGCGATGATACCAATAATGGCGAAAGCCGGGAAAGCTGGTTCCTGCGCTCGAATGCAAGCTTGCAGGTCAATCAGGATTTGCGTGCTTTGCTGAAGTTTAACCGGGCCGAGAGCAATAGCTCCGCCGGCGCATTCTTTGATGGCGAGTTTACGGAAATTCAGGTGGCCGGTGCTTATCGTCCAACCAAGAATGACCGATTGAACGCCCTGCTTCGTTACACATATTTTGAAGACCAGACGAGCGCATCGCAATTTTCAAATTCGGGTCAGAACGGCTTGCCAGCCCAGCGCAGCAATATTTTCAGCCTGGACGGCCAGTATCGCCTGACCAATTGGCTGACGCTTGGCGGTAAATATGGTCTGAGAACCGGTGAGATCAGCGTTTCTCGACTGTCTGAGGATTTTGTCTCAAGCACCGCCCAACTCGGCGTTATCCGCGCAGACCTTCACTTTGTGAAGAAGTGGGATTTTCTGGTTGAAGGCCGCATCCTCGATGTCCAGGAAGCGTCTGATACGCGCTCCGGCTTCCTTGCCGCTGTCTATCGCCATGTGGGTGACAATGCGAAAATCGGGCTTGGCTATAACTTTACCGACTTCTCCGATGATCTGACCGATCTGAGCTTTGATGATAATGGCGTGTTCGTAAACCTGATTGCGAAGTTCTAACCAGATCTCGGTTGGCCGGGCTTTGTCGTGGCGATCATGGCAGGCCTCGGCTCGAGGGAAAGTTGGTTTGAGGCTTTGCTTGTCGGCTTTTGGCATGTTGCATAAGAATGGCGATCCCGGGAGGACTTGAACCCCCAACATCCTGATTAGAAGTCAGGTGCTCTATCCAGTTGAGCTACGGGACCGTGGCTCTTTGATAACGGTTTGGCAAATGGTGCGCAAGCCGCTCTTATTGTTCGCCCTGACCGTTCTGTGGGTCTTGCTTGCCGAGGTTTGGCGGCGCAGGTTTGTCAGGTCATTGGGGCAGGGATGAGTTGGGCGGACCTCCAGCGCCGTGCCTGCCGGAGCTTGTGCTAACAGGATGGCTCAGCGCTTTCAAGCGAAACTCTTATTTGTGTCGGACGAATGCGAGCGTGAAGGATCAGGCGCTGGCATTGCGTGCGTGTTCGGGCCTTGCGGGTGTGCCTTGTTCGGGGTCTGGCAGGAGGATCGCGTTTATCGGCGGCGTACTGCGGGCTTCGGACACCAGTTCTGCGGTGCGCGTTTCGATGCGGGTTTCGAGCAGGTCCATGAATCTGTCTTTTGGCAAGCCGGGCGGGATCGGTTCGAGAAATTCAATTTTGGCATGGCCTTTGGTTTTCTTGTGCGCGGTCTGGGCCCAGAACAGACCAAGATTGGTGGCGACGGGAATGACGGGCACCTGCATCTCTTCATACATATGCCAGACGCCTGCTTTATACCGCATTTTATGATCGACGGGGGCGAGATGGCCTTCGGGATAGATCAGCACGCGGTCTCCATTGGCTTTTGCTCGTGCGATGCCTTCGGAAAGGGAGGCGGCTTTGCGTGCGCCGCCGCCACATGTGTCGATGACGATGGCGCCGAGCTTGCGCAATATGCCGCCGATAAGGGGGAGTTTTTCGAGATGGTCACCGGTGACGAAAACGAGCCCCGGGATTTCGGAATAGGACAGGAACCCGTCGCCCCAGCTTTGATGTTTGGCGGCAACAATATATGCGCCGGTTTCGGGCAGGTTGGCGTGGCCATGCGCGCTGGTACGGATGCCCGCAAAGATGCGCAAAGCAAGGCGCATCGCCCGCGAATAGGAGCGGATGATGAAGGTTGTGGCTGCGCGGCCGGGAATGATGAGCGTGACAAGGGCGATCAGCGCGTAGCACACTGACAGGCTCCAATAGGCAATGGCAAACAGGAAGGATCGCATGGGTTGTCTCCGCGGCTGGGGTGTGTTTATTTCTGTTTCAGAATGGCGGTAATGGCGCGGGTGAACGCGTCAATGTGGGCGCTGAACGGGCCGGGCAAGCGGCCATAGACTTTGTTCTCGCCCGCTTGCAAAACGACGCCGAGCGCCATAGCCGCCAGCAGAGCTGGATCGCCGTCGGGGATTTCGCCAGATGCAATCAGGGCTTTGATAATGGTTTCGGTGATGGAAACCGGGTCATCATCGCGCTTTGTGTCATGGGGCAGGTAATGATGGAGCGAAACGAGGTGGAAGGAGAAGAGGAGCCAATCTTCATCGGCGAGGGTGCAATAGGCGGTGACGATCGCGCGGACCTTGGCTTCGAGATCGCCTTCTGTCGCAGCCGCCGTCATGACCATTTCGCCCAAGCGGTTATGGGTCGCCATGAACAGGCTCTGGGCCAGCTCATCCTTTCCCTTATAGTGGCGATAGAGCGCGCCTTCGGAAACGCCGGCCTCGTCGGCAATTTCGCGGGTGGTGGCGGAGTTCACGCCCTCTTCGACGAATAGCTTCAGCGCGGCGCGCTCGATTTTCGGGCGGGCATTGCGGGCGCGACGGCGCTTTGGTTGTGGCTCTGTCATATCTGATCCGATGGTCTTTGTCTAAGCGGTGGATACGTCAATAAGCTTACATATAAGTGAATATATACTCACATGCAAGGTCTGGCTGCGATTGAGCTATTCTTGGGGTGCGGTTTGGCGGGATGCGATCTGTTCGGCGATTGACAGTTTTATCGAAGACTGTAACGCCATAATCAGTTTTGCGGCTTGGTTTGCGGCTGTTTTGGAAGGGTTGAGGATGAAGCGCCGGATTGGGCTTGGCTTGCTTATGTTTTTGGTGGTTTTGTGCGCGGTTCTGGCCTGGGCCATGAACACGACGCGCTATGAGATTGACCGGAGCGAGATTGTTATTGCGCCGAGCTCGCCAAAATCCATGCCGGAAATTTATCAGTTCGGGGTGCAACCAGCGCTGACCTATAGCGAGCAGCGGGCCCCTTGCCGCGCGCGAAATCCGCTCAAGACGGCGTTTTTCGGGGATTTACACATTCATACCGGATTTTCGGCGGATGCTTATCCGGAGGGGACGCGCGCTTTTCCGGCCGAGGCCTATGCCTTTGCGCGGGGCGGACGGCTTGCCTTGCCGGTGACGGGGGAAGAGGTGCAGCTTGATCGCCCGCTCGATTTTGCGGCTGTGACGGATCATTCGGAGTCTTTTGGCGAGGGCTATATCTGCCGGACCGAGGGTGCTTTTGCGGGCTATGATGCCAATGAGTGCCGGACGTTTCGCAAGGGTGGTGAAGCGGCGCTGCGAATGTTTACGACGGTTCATGCGGGGCTGCGGCCCAAGCGTAAATCGGCCGTGTGTGGCGCGGATGATGCGGACTGCCACGAGGCGGCAAAGCGTGTCTGGCAGGCGACGATTGCAGCAGCCGAAGAAGCTTATGACCGCAGTGCTGCGTGCGCGTTTACGAGCTTTGTCGGCTATGAATATACGCGTAGCCCGAGCGGGATGCATATGCATCGGAATACGATTTTCCGAAATGCGGATGTACCGGATGTGCCGGGGAACTTTGTTGATTATCCGACTTTGCCCTCGCTCTTGCAAAAGCTTGAGACCGAGTGCCGGCTCGGGCGCGAGGCGTGTGATGTGATCTCGATCCCGCACAATTCGAATGTATCGAGCGGGAACGGGTTTAATGCGCGCTCGCTGGCGGGTTTTTCCGAAGACGCGCAGGCGGCCCATAGGCTTCAGCGACGCGCTTATGACCGGCTGATGGAGATTACCCAGCATAAGGGCACGTCTGAATGCATCAATGGTGTTGGAAGTGTTTTGGGCGCGGTGGACGAGTATTGTGATGTTGAAGCGATACGGGTGATTGGGGAGCGCGAGCGGGCCTTTGATCTGACCTCATGGATACCGCGTGTTTATACCCAAACCATTCGCGAATGTACCGAGGACGACATTGATCCCAAAGACAATCTCTATAAGGGGCCGTGCGTGGCGGCGCATGATTTTGCGCGCGGGGCGTGGCTTTCAGGGCTTGAGGATGAAGCCGAAGGGGGGATCAACCCTTTCGAGATGGGCGTGATCGGCAGCACCGATAGCCATGTCGGAACGGGCGGGAATACGGGTGAGCATAATTTCCCCGGCCATATTGCGCATGAGACGGATCTTGAGGGACGGCTCGGCGCTCCAAAGCTCGGGCGGCATAACAGGATCGAGGCGAACCCGGGTGGGCTTGCGGGCGTCTGGGCGGTGGAAAATTCGCGTGATGCCTTGTTCCAGTCGATGAAACGGCGCGAGGCGTTTGCGACTTCGGGCACACGGATTGCGCCGCGGTTTTTTGCCGGCGTTTATGAGGGCGAAGTTTGCGGGGCGGCGGATTGGCTTGAGACCGCCTATGCGCAGGGCGTGCCAATGGGCGCGCGGCTTCCGGCGGGGGTTGAGGGTTTGCGGTTTGTTGCACAGGCGCGGCGGGACGAGGCCGAGACGGCCAATCCGCTTGAAGCGCTCCAGATTGTCAAAGGCTGGATTGATGAGGATGGGCAGAAGCGGTTTCTGGTAACCGATGTGGCCAAGGCCGAGACGGGGGCAGACGAGCTGTGCGCGATGTATCAAGACCCGGACTATGATCCGCTCGTCCATGCTTATTACTATTTGCGCGTTGTTGAAATGCCGACGGCGCGGTGGAGTGCGCACCAATGTGGTCTGGCGGCTGATGGGCAGGCTGGTGCGCCCGAGGGGTGCGAAAATGATGCGCCGGAGATGATCAATGAGTTTGCGTGGACCTCGCCGATCTGGATTACGCCAGCGGATGCAGACGCGCTTCCGGTGACGCCCCAATAGCAGCCGGTCACACAGAATTGAGCGACCGGGGGGCTTTGACTTTGATAAGGTTCTGGAGTGCAGAATTGTAAAGGGTGCGCTATGGTTTGGGTTTTGTGGATGCGGAGGGCTGCGGGTGCAGCGGCGCTGGCCGTGATGACAGCTTGCGCAACGCCAGCAACGTCTTATCCGGTGATACCATTGGCTGAAATCGAAGCGGCGACGCTGACCGATCAACGCGCAAGTGTCGAGGCGCGGCTTGACCGATTGGCGCGCGCGAACACGATTGCCTGGCCGTTATTGGCGGCCAATGCCGAGCTTTGCCATGAACGGCGGGCGGACCGCTTCGGCATAAGTATTGGAAACGATCGCACGGTGCGTGGTCTGGCTGACGGGTTCACGCTCGAACAGGTCAATGCCATCGGGTATGATGGCTCGCCGGTTGTGCTGAATGTCACTGGCAATAGCCCCGCCGCCCGCGCGGGCATTATGCGCGGGTCGGTGCCGGTCAAAATTGGCGAAACGGAGATTGAGGGCGAAACGAAAGCGCTCAATAAGGCTCTGGCAGACTATCTTGAAGCGCTCGAAGAGGCCAGGCAGGCGCAGCGCACGGGCGAGGTCGAGACGGACTTGCCAAGCCTTGAAGCGGTGTTTGCCCAGCCCGATGGTCGCCGCCTTGAGGTCGAGATGTTGCCCGAAGAGATCTGCAATATCCCGATCAATGTCGCCGAGACGGATTCGGTAAATGCAAGCACCGGCGGAACATCTGTGAATGTGTTTCGCGGGCTGATGACTTATATGGAAGATGATGAAGATATTGCGGTCGTCATCGCCCATGAGATCGGACATGTTATTGGCCAGCATGTGCCCAAGCAGCGGCGCAATGCTCTGGTGTCGGGCTTTGCGCTTTGGGGTGTTCCTGTGGGTCTGGGCGCGGGCTTGCTTGATCTGGCATTTGCGCGGCCACTTGAACGCTGGGGCGGTGTGGAGACGCCGCCCGGACGGGCCGGTATGACACGGATTGCCAATGGGGTTTTGGGGGTTCGCCGCTTCGAGCGCGAGGCCGATTATCTGGGCATGTATGTCGCCGCGCGCGGGGGGGTTGATATTGCTGATGCCGAAGGAGTGTTTGCCGCCTTTGCAAAGCTATCGCCCGCGTCCACTTATGGCGAACGGACCCATCCTGTGACG
>CALLUH010000054.1 GCA_938011445.1 uncultured Hyphomonadaceae bacterium | reverse complement strand
CAATACCGCGCCGAAGACGGCCAATCCCCACCGCCGTTTACGGAAAAAATCGCAACCTATGCCACCAAAATCATAGACGACACCGTTTTCGTAAACCCCGAACCCAATGCGCCGGGCACTCCTCAAGCTCCGAGTAAAATTACAGAGACACCCTAATGAGCAAAAATGATTTCTTCATTGGCTGGTCAGACGATCCACCAGTCCTCGATCGCCGTTTCTTCCTTGGCGCGGGGCTCGCGCTCACCGCTGGGACCGCTGGCCTTGCGGCGACTTTGAGCGCCTTCCGCAACGCCCCGAACACGGGCACCTGGAAAAGCGAGATCCGCGAATGGCGCGGCATCGCCACACCCGCCCCCTATTCCATGATGCGCACCCGCGACCTCGACGGCACGCCTCGCACCGTCATGCTTGGCTGCCAAGGCAAATGCGGGGTCAGCGCCCGCATCGGCTCACATGCAGGCAGACCCATCATCATACGCGGCAGTCTCATCCAGCGCGGAAAGCACGCCATGATCGCGGTTGCCGATGACATCGACTGGATTGAAGATGCGCCGGGTACAGATACTGACGGTCTCGACTTCCCCACCATCGAGCCGCTCGAAGAGATCACCTTGCGCGGCACCATTCTTGACAGCAAATGCTGGTTCGGCGCGATGAGCCCTGCGCGCGGCAAAACACACAAAGCCTGCGCCTCGCTCTGCATACGCGGCGGCATCCCGCCGGCCTTTTTCGTCAAGGACAGACAAGACCAGAAAGCCCTCCTCCTGATGACGAGCAATGGTGGTGCGCATGGCGACGACCTCTTGCCATTTGTTGCCGATCCCGTTGAAATAACAGGCGAGCTGCAGCGCTGGGGCGACCAATTACTGATCGACAATAAGGTCTCCACCTTGCGCCGCATCTAACCGTCGCTTCGGGAGGGCAGAACCATTATCCATTCACTAGATCTGGCCATTATCGGGCTTTATTTCGCGCTGGTCTTCGCCATTGGCATCTATGTCACCCGCCGCACACGCACCGATGAAGACCTCTTCCTCGCCGGACGCGATCTACCTTGGGGACTGATCGGGCTTTCTCTTTTCGCCTCGAACATTTCCTCGACCACGCTGATCGGCCTTGCAGGAAGCGCCTATACGGACGGCATCGTCAATTCGGTCTTCGAATGGGGTTCGGCCATCCCCTTCGTGGTCCTCGCCCTGCTCTACGCCCCGCTCTATCTGACCACCCGAATCACCACCGTTCCCGAATTTCTCGAAAAGCGCTTTGACCGCCGCTCGCGCGTCCTGTTCTCGCTGATCACGATCACCATCTCCATAATCGTTGATACAGCAGGCGGGCTTTATGCGGGCGCGGTCGTGCTCAAAGTCTTCTTCCCGAACCTCATCCTCTGGCAGACCTGTCTCGTCCTCGCTTTCATCGCCGGTGCCTACACCGCATTTGGCGGGCTGAAAGCGGTCGTCTACACCGACGCCATCCAAGCGGTGATCCTCATCATTGGCGGCGCAGCGCTCTCCTATATCCTATTCGCCAAGCTCGGTTTTTCATGGTCGGCCATGACGGCCGCCGCCCCGCCCGAACATTTCTCCGTCATCAAACCGCTCGACGATAAAGCGATGCCATGGCCCGGTCTCTATATCGCGGTGCCCTTTCTCGGCTTCTGGTATCTGGCCACCAATCAATATATCACCCAGCGCATTCTGGCCGCACGCGATGTCAATCATGCCCGCTGGGGCCTGATGTTTGCGGGCCTGTTAAAATTCCTGCCGCTCTTTATCATGGTCCTGCCGGGCGCAATGATGATCTCGATCATGCCGGGGCTGGAAAGTGGCGACAGCGTGTTCCCGCAAGCGGTGGTCAATTTCCTTCCCACGGGTCTTGTCGGCCTTGTCCTCGCCGGGCTGATATCGGCCATTATGTCGAGCGTCGATTCCACGCTCAACTCGGCTTCAACGCTTGTCGTTCACGACTTCCTCAAACCCGCAAATCCCGACATGTCCACAGAGCGCATGGTCCGCGCAGGCCGCATCTCCACTTTCGCCTTCATGCTGGTCGCCGCCGCATGGGCACCGATGATCGAAAACTTTCAAGGCCTCTGGGCCTATCTGCAATCCATGTTTGCCATCATCGTGCCGCCGGTCGTGATCCTGTTCCTCCTCGGCATCTTTTTCAAACGTGGCAATGGATCAGGCGCCTTCTGGACGCTCATCATCGGCATCGCTGCGGGCGCCGCCCTGTTCATCCTCGGCCTTGGCGAAGCCCCCGTCTGGCCGGTCCATTACAGCTATAATATCGGCATCTGCATGCTGATCTCGATTGCAAGCTTTGTTGGCATCAGCCTTGCCACGCCGCCGCCCTCGCAAAGCCAGATCGACAATTACACCTTCCGCAAAGAAATGATCAGCGCCGGAACCGAAGGCTTACCGGTCTGGAAAGACTATCGCGTCCAGTCGGCTGTACTTCTGGCCATGGTCGCCGCCCATTACATTATCTTCAGCTAACGGATAAAAATACTTTTCCCGGATCAGAGCCCTTCGCCCCCGCCATTATCTCATCATGCGGCACCGGCTCGATCGCCTTCTTGCGAAAGCGCGGATCATCAAGCACGCTTTCATTGTCCCCTCGAAAAAAGCTCGAGATTAACCCCCAGCGAGAGGTCTGCGACAAGTTCGGGTTCGACGAGTGCAGCAGGTTCGAATGAAAGATCACAGCGTCGCCGGGGTCAAGCTCCACATAGACCGTCTCATGGCGGCTCTGTAGCGCCTCAACCCGCGCCATATCCGCGCCCGTCTGCTCGCCCACCGCAACATGCCTAAGCCGTCCATATCTATGTGTTTCGGGCATCACCATCAGACAGCCATTCTCGCGCGTCGCCGGATCAAGCGCGACATAACAGCTTGCCATATCCGCGCTGAGAAACCCGTCATCATACCAATAGCCATAATCCTGATGCCATTCCCAAGCCCCGCCCGAACGCGCTTCTTTCTGCATCAGCTTAGCATGGAAGAACGCCGCTTCCCCGCCAAGACACGCCCCAACCGCGCCAATCATCTTGTCCGAACATGACAGCCGGCCGAACACATCATCCCCGGGCTCATACCAAAGCGTCACCTTGCTCTGGCGTCCGGCTGCATCCGTCCGCGCATAAGCGTTCGCCGCCATTACTTTATCATCAGCGGCAATATCCTTGAGCGCCTTGGCCGTCTCGCTTGGCACAAAGCCGCGCAAGATCACATAACCCTGATCGACAAATGTCTCGGCAAATTCCATACGAGTGGTCCGTCAGAAGCGATCGGTCATTTTCAACTGGCCCGCCGCCCTGTCAAGCCCACTAAGCGGCCCGTCCCGACTGCAGCTCCAGCAGACATGCGCGCGCCAGAGAGCGCCGATAGACATCGCTCGCGCGCGCTTTTTCGCTAATTCTCTGCACAGATCTTACATCGCACTCTATGTCCGTCTCATGGCCCGTCTGTTCAAGCCCAACCCGTGCCAGAAACAGTTCGACATCTTGCGTGTCACCGCGTTCATAAGTCATATCTAAACCTCGTCTTAGCCTTTGACTCTAGGGAACCGCTGAGTCCGTGAATCAATCCTTAACCGCCCTAAAAGCTCACTTCCATGTGACGGCATTCACGCAAAAGTGCAGTGAACACAGGCAATATCCAGCCCAAACAGAACTATTTTCTGATGAGGAAAATTGCGTTTCGCGGCACCGCATGCCAGAACCGTGGCGTCAAACCATCCCCCTTATCAGCCTCTGGAGGCGCACCAATGTCCACTCCCGAAACACGCCTCGCCGAGCTTGGCATTGCCCTGCCCCCGCCCATGAAAGCGGTCGCCAATTACGTGCCCTTCGTCGTCACCGGCAATCAACTTTTCATCTCCGGCCAGGTCTCCAACGGCCCTGACGGTCTGGTCCTCGGACGCCTTGGCGAAGACATGACCCTGGAGGCCGGACAAACCGCCGCACGCCTGTGCGGCATCAATCTTATCGCCCAATGCCAAGCGGCTCTCGGCGATCTGTCGCGCATTTCCCGCGTCGTCAAACTTGGCGGTTTCGTCAATGCGCACAAAGACTTTACCGACATTCCCCAAGTTATTAATGGCTGCTCGGATCTGATGGTTGAAGTCTTCGGCGAAGCTGGCCGCCATGCCCGCTCTGCCGTATCCTGTCCCGTCCTGCCGCTCGGTGTTGCTGTCGAAATCGACGGCATTTTCGAGATCGCTTAGCCATGGCTGCCCCCTTTTCTCTTGGCGATTATGTCTATGCCCATCGCGGCCTGTGGACCCATGATGGCCCGCCGGAAAACTCTCTTGCCGCCTATGACGCCGCCATCAAAGCCGAGATCGGCATGGAGTTTGACATCCGCCTCTCCGCCGACGGTATCCCTGTCTGCTTCCATGACAGGATTCTCGACCGGATCACCAATGGCACCGGCGAACTTGCCGACCACACGGCGGAAGCTCTGGCGGCCATAGACATCGAAGAGAGCGGCCAGACCATCCCGACGCTTGAAACCGTCCTTGCCCGCTGGCCCCATCATCTCCCGCTGCTCGTCGAGATTAAAGCCATGGACATTCCGCCCGAACCGGTCGCCGAAGCCACCGCCGCCCTACTCACGACATATCCGGGCCGCGCCGCCGCGATGAGCTTCAACCCCGAAGCCGTCGCCGCACTCCCCAAATCTCTGCCACGCGGCCTGCTCATCGAAAAAATCGAGAAAAGCAGTACCGATGCCTTTGACGCCAGCTTACAAACCGCGCTTGATCTGCAAGTCGATTACCTCTCCATCTGGCGCGAAGATGTCGCTCGCGCTGCACCCTTCGCCCAAGCCCACGGCCTCGGCCACGTAACATGGACCGTCCAAACCCTTGAGCAAAGCGCCGAGGTCGCCCCCCATGTCGATGCGCAGATTTTTGAAGGCTTTGCGCCCGATCAGGTCGTCAAACGCGAATGGACCCCATGACCGTCACGGTAAAGGTCAATCAAAGCCTGAGCGATGTCCCCCCCGCCGCATGGGACGCCATCGCAAATCCGGCGGGCGAACGCTTCGATCCCTTCCTGAGCTGGGCCTTCCTCGAAGCGATGGAATCTACAGGCGCGGCCACCGCCCGGACCGGCTGGTCGCCCTGCCATCTAACCCTCGAAGACGAAGACGGCACGCTCTTGGGCGCCATGCCGCTTTATGCCAAAACCCATTCGCGCGGCGAGTTCGTGTTTGATCATGCCTGGGCCAATGCGCTCGAAAATGCCGGTGGGCAATACTATCCCAAACTCCTGTGCGGCGTCCCTTTCAGCCCGGTCACTGGCCGCCGATTGCTCGTACCCGACGGACCGCAAGCCAGCATGCAGAAAGATGCCCTGTTAAGCGCCGCCGTCCAGCTTGCCAATGAGAACAGCTTTTCGTCGCTCCACATCAATTTCCTCGAAGCCAACGCCGCCGAAACCCTCGCCACCCATGGCCTGCTCCACCGCACCGACCAGCAATTTCGCTGGGCCAACAACAACTATGCCGACTTTGACGCCTTCCTCGCCGAACTGTCCTCGGCCAAACGCAAAAACCTGCGCAAGGAACGCAAAAAAGCGCAAGATGGTCTCACCTTCACCCACCTTACAGGCAATGCCATAACCGAAACCCATTGGGACCGCTTTTTCGACTTCTACCTCGACACCAGCAATCGCAAATGGGGATCGCCCTATCTCGCCCGCGAAACCTTCTCCCTCCTTGGCCAGCGCATGGCCGACCAAATCCTCCTCATCTTCGCGCTGGAAGACGGCCGCCCCATTGCCGGTGCGCTCAACCTCATCGGTTCGGACACGCTCTATGGCCGCTATTGGGGCAGCCGCTCGGCCCGTTCCATGCTGCATTTCGAGGTCTGCTATTATCAAGCCATCGACTATGCCATTGCCAATAAGCTCACCTTTGTCGAAGCCGGTGCCCAAGGCGGCCACAAGCTTGCCCGAGGCTATGTCCCGATGACCACACATTCGGCCCACTGGCTCGCCCATCCCGGGCTGCATGATGCCGTCGCCGAATATCTCACCCGTGAACGCGAAGCCGTCGAAGCCGATCAGGACTATCTCAAAGCCCGCACCCCGTTTAAGAAAATCTAGCAACAAGCCACCAACCAGACCGAGCCAGCCAATGACCCTGCACGCCCCTTATGACCCTGACAATATCTTCGCCAAAATGCTGCGCGGAGAGATACCGTACATAAAAGTCTATGAGGACGAAGACACGCTCGCCTTCATGGACATCTTCCCCCAATCAGATGGCCATACCCTCATCATCCCCAAACATGTCGAGGCCCGGAACCTGCTCGAAATGCCAACCGAAAAGCTCGCCCCCTTCATCGCCAGCGTACAAAAAATCGCCCGAGCCGTCGAAACCGCCCTCTCGCCAGACGGCCTTATCGTTACACAGTTCAATGGCGAAGCGGCAGGCCAGACCGTCTTCCACCTACACATGCACGTCATCCCCGTCTACAAAGACCGGCCCCGCCAACGCGGCCACGCCACCGGCAAACCCGCCGACATGGACGCGCTAAAAGCCTTGGCAGCAAAAATCGCAGCGGCTCTTTAATTTCGCAATGCTGATCTGAAGCGGAACCGGCCGGAGATCAACTCAAAATAGACGGAACCCTTGCTTGCGAGGTTTTGCTGCGGAATTTCAAAGTCCGCTATAATTTTACCAAAATAGCCATTCTTCCGGGCAACTTCCGCTCTATCTGCGTCAAAGCGTGGCCTTTCTGTGTCCTGCAAGCAACACACCGCAACCCGATCGACGCAACATGACAGATTCGTGAGAAAGACGATTGACCCAACGCGCAGTTCGCGCCTACGAATTGCGGGTGAGCGTTTTGAAATACAAGACGGTCGGGGGCAGATTTTGCGATCTGCATTTAAGTTTAGATACCTCATCCGAGCTGCGCCCAGTGTTGCTGATCGCCGCCGGATTACTTGGAAAGAGGAGTTCAGGGTGACCCGTGAATCAATGAAAACCAGACTATTAGCGACGACACTGCTCGTTGGCGTAAGCGGAGGTATCTGGTCCGCAGCTGCTA
>CALLUH010000053.1 GCA_938011445.1 uncultured Hyphomonadaceae bacterium | reverse complement strand
TGATCTTTCCACCTTATCTGATCCAGCTGGCAGGCTGAAAATCATGCCGTCGCGCCCGACGGTGATCGGCCCGTCAAACTCGGCCCCTGCCTCCCCGACAAACACCGTCTCCAATATCTCTACGGGCAATTGCGGGACGATGTGATAAAGCACCAATTGCGCAGCGCCCGCTTCCTGTGCTGCGCGCGCGGCCTCTTCTGGAGAGGTGTGATAGTCGAGAATATCGGCAAAAATCTTTGCGCCATTGGCCGCGCCGCGTTCGCCGAGCGTGGTTCCGATCGTGGACACCATGTCGTGGTTCAACGCCTCGTGAAACATGACATCGACGCCAGAGGAGCCTGCGATAAATTCCTCGCTATAGACCGTATCGCCGCTTATGGAGATCGAGCGGTCTTTATAGTCAATCCGGTATCCGAACGCAGGCTCGATGGGTGCATGATCAACGCGGATGGCCGTGATTTTTAGGTCGCCCTCGTCCAGCACAACCAGTTGCCCCGCCCCGCCTGCCGTTATCTCAAGCTCGGATGCCGCCCCGCCAAAACCATCAGGGTTGGCCACACCCGTCCCATGATGAGCGACGCGATAGGTGCTGTCGATGCGGTAGACAGTGTTAAATCCTGCCACCACTTCTTGTGTCCCCACCGGCCCGCTGATCGGCGTTGGTGTGGACCGGCTGCCTCCGATCCATGCATTCAAGAGCAGCTCGCCCAGACCATCAATATGATCCGAGTGCAGATGGGTTAGATATACGCCCTGCAAACGTGCGGTTGGAAACCCCATCGCGCCGAGATTCCTCGGACTGCCTGCGCCGACGTCGAAGATAAAGGCTTTGTCTCCGGCAAGCACGCCAAGGCAAGGCCCCGCGCGGGAGGGGTCCGGCATCGGCGATCCGGTTCCGCACATATAGACATGCAGACCGTCTGGCAGCGCGGCGCTGCGGTCTACACCGGCGTTTTGGTCTATCGCGCGCTCGAATGCGCGGGTCGCGATTTGGGTCTTGAACAGGTTGAACCCGACAAATACCAAAAGCATCAGAACCAGTATAGAAATCAGGATGCGTTTTAACCAAATCATGTCTTCATCTCCCTCAACAAAGCCCATATTAGAGTTCCCTTGTTCGATGCGCCAGCCTTCGCGGCAGATACATTTTCAAACGCCCGCAATCTTTCTCGCCGAGATATGGAAAAATCATGCGTGCGAAAACCGGGCGAGAATGGAGCCAATGGCAAGCCCAGCGGGCAAAATGGGGCGCTTTTGCGCGGCAAGGTACACTTTGTGGGCCACCAATTGGCTCCGCGCTAGAATTGGTCAGCATTTATAATCGTCATGATAAGACTATATCTACACAAAGTCGGTATTTATGCGCGTTCTGGCGCGCTTCCTGCTTGCCATATCGCCAACGAGCCGAGAAACCATGTTCAATTCTTGCCCCAGATCCAAGTTTCTTGCTTCGGCGTGGTTTTGCGTGTGTGTGCAGGGTGCCGATGCGCAGAGCACAATTACCATCGAAACGAGCGATTTACCGACGGATATATTAGAAGAAATCGAGGATGCGCTTGACGAGTTCGAGCCCCCCCAGTCACGCCTCGCCGCGCGTCGGCAAGTGCGCCGTGCGGCCAGCCTTGCCAGCAGCCGACTGAATGCGGGGGGCTATTTCAATCCAAGCATCCAGACCGGCATTGCTCGCGAGCCGCCTTTTCATGCGTGGGTGAAAATTGAGGCAGGACCACCATATCTGATCGACAATATCGACTATTCCCATGACGGCGCTCTGCCGCCGGAGAAAACGCTTGAAGACGTTTTGGCGGGCAGTGTTCTGCGCAGCGGAGAGGCTGCGATCCCCGAGACCATATTGATCGAGAAGCAAAGGCTGCAAACGGCTTATCGTGAGCGCGGATATGCGGACATCAAAATCGACGAACCAGACCTGCTGGCTGATAGGCTCAGTCCGCGGGTTGACCTTACCTTTCCGATTGAGACCGGACCACTGACCTATCTTGGTCGGCTCGAAATCACAGGGAACCGCGAAACGAAAAGCGGCTTCATTGAACGACTGCGCCCTTTTTCCGAAGGCGACCTTTACACGCCACAAGCTCTTGCCACGCTGCACAGGCGGCTCTCTTCGACGCGGCACTTTCGGGACATCGCTATCGAACTTGGCGACCCGCTCTCCGATGGCACCGTCTTGGCTGTTGAAAGACCCGTCCGGATCACGCTGGAAGAGCGTCCGCGCCACACCATTGCACTGGGCGGTAGCGTCGCCACCGATCAGGGCGTTGGCGCGCTGGTCGAATGGACGCGGTGGAATCTCACCGGACAGGCTGACCCGCTGATTGTCTCCGCTGAGGCCTCCCAGATCGAGCAGTCCGTCAACGCCGATTGGCGCCTGCCACATTTCCCGAAGCCGGGGCGTCAATTAAGCCTGACAGCGCGCGGTTTTAATGAAGATACGGATGCGTTTAATCGGACGGGCTTCACACTTGGCGGGGCCTTCGAGCTTGCCCGCTCTGCACGCACAATCTGGACATTTGGCGGCAATTACGAACTGGCCGATGAACGCGGCGAAGCCGAAGACCGGTTACAACAGACACTGACCATATCGAGCGCGCTGCGGCTGGACCGGTCCAATAGTTTGACAGATCCCACGGCCGGCTGGCGCGCAACGCTATCGACCCAGCCCGGCTTCAGTTTCGGTGATGACCAGACCGGTTTTTTAAGAAATCTTGCACAGGTCTCCGCTTACCTGCCCTTGGCCGAAACCGGAGATTGGGTGTTTGCGATGCGCGTCGAAGCCGGATCAATTGCTGGCGCCAGCACAACTGACCTGCCGGTTGACGAACGCTTCTTTGGTGGCGGCGGCGCAAGCGTGCGCGGTTTTGGGTTTCAGGAGCTTGGACCCAGAGACGCCGATGGCAACCCGCTCGGTGGACGCGGCCTGTTTGAGACATCCGCAGAACTGCGCGGCAAGATCACGAGGCGCATAGGGTTTGCCACCTTTGTCGATGCTGGGAGCATTAGCAATGCAGCGTTTCCAGAGTTGAACGATGTTCAGGTCGGTGCAGGCGCTGGCTTGCGTTATGCAACACCGGCCGGCCCGATAAGGCTGGATATCGCCGTGCCCGTGAACCCGACCGAATTCGACCGCGACTTTCAAATCTATTTTTCAATCGGGCAGGCCTTCTGATGCGCGCCCTGCCCCGTCTTCGCCCTTTCCTTATCTGGAGCCTGCGTGTGCTGATCGGCTTGCTTGTGCTGCTCCTTGCGCTCGTGCTGGCGGTGAGATGGTGGGTGACAACGGGTTCGGGCCACAGCTTTATCGAAACGCGCCTGAACGATCTATCGGTTTCGGGTCAGGTCATAGAGCTGGCAGGCCTACGGGGCGATCCACTGGGTATCTTTCACATTGATACGCTTCGGATTAGAGATGCCGATGGGGTTTGGCTTGAGGGGCAAGATCTAAAGCTAGACTGGTCGCCTTGGCCGCTCTTGCGGCGCAAGCTTGAAATCAATACCGTTTCTGGCGGGCAGATAAAGTTCAGGCGGCCGGCACTTGCTCCAAGCCAGACCGCCGCGTCGAGCAGTTCTTTCGCGCTGGACACAGTCGAACTTGGCAGATTGCGCGTGCCGCATCTGGAATATTCAGGGGCTGAAACAGACACGCGCCCGATCTTCTCACTGACAGGGAAAGGTCATTACAAACATCACAGCTTTGCGGCCAAAGTGGATTTGGTGCCGGTCGAAAGCACCGCAGACACGATCTCGATTGATTTGAGCCAAGCCCGCGCCGCGCCGCTGTCAGGCCATGCACACATATATGGCGATGCGGGTGGCTCGATTGCCGATATTGTTGGGCTTGACGCGACCGACAGCCTGACAGTTGAGCTCGATGCGAGCGGAACGCCAGACACATGGCAAATGCAAACGAGGCTCGATATTTCCGGTAAGCGGATGGCAAGCCTTTCCGGCCAGACACATGGCACGTTGACCCGCCTTGAGGGTCGTTTCGAGAAGGCATTGCCATGGATACCGCAAGCCATTGCGGACCGGCTTGCTCGACAGACTGATTTTATGATCACAGCTAACGAAATAGGAGATGATGCTCTCGCCCTGACTGCAGACATCTCCTCTGATGCGTTTGCCGTAAAGGCGGCAGGCACTAGCAGGCGCGACAGCAAGGCCTCCAGCTTGTCCAAGCTGAACATTCATGTCCAAATCCCTGAAGGCTCGCCAGTCTTAGACGGCACAGGGGTTTACCTTCGGGCGGTTCATTATGATGGCGCGGTGCACTATACGTCTTGGGATGACATAGCTTTGCGCGGCGCGTTCACAATTTCGGCGCTAAGGCATGACGCGGTTCAGCTTGAAAGCCTGGGAGGCCCCATCGAGCTGACCCTGTCTGGAACATCGCTGGCGCTGTCTTCTCAAATCGGAATGAAGCGGCTGTTACGGCCAGACGGAACCGCTCTGCCTCTTTTGGGCCATGCGCCAGAACTTGCCTTTGCCGCAAACCTCGACAGAAGCACGAACGCTGCCACCTTGACATCGCTTACGCTGGATGGAGCTGATGTAAAACTCAATGCGCGCCAGCGGGAGAATTGGCTGGTTGGGGATGTCACCACGGATCTTGGCGCATTTGGACTGGGTGCGCTTGGACTGGGTGCGCTCTCACTGGGCGACAGCGCAGCCTTTGGCGGCAAATTCCGTCTGTCTTTGCCAAGTGCAGACGATATGAGGCTTTCACTGGAAGGTAGCCTTGACGGGCTTAGCGTCCCTCCGGCGGTCACGGGATTGTCCGAAACGGTTGACTTGGAGCTTGGCGTCACCAGATCGCCCAATGGATTTATCCGTGTGAACCGGCTGAACGCGACAAGTGGGCAACTGGTTCTGGCAGCAACCGGCGAACGACACCCCGAAGGAAAGCTATCACTCAGCGCAACAGCAACCGCCCAGCGGTTAAGCTATGCAGACACAAATCACGTTCATGAGATCGAGCTGACCACCACGCTCGCCGGGACTTTGGAGCAATATAATTTCACCGGCGAAGTCTCTGCCCGTCAGGCCAGTTTCGGGTCAAACCTTATCGAAGGTGTGCAGGCCAAGCTCAATGGAGGCGGCTCGGCAGATATGCTGGCAGCCACGCTCGGTCTTTCCGCTGATACGGAATTTGGTCGATTAACGCTTGAAGCGGCACCGGAACTGATGGCGGGGGAATGGGACACTGGCGCAATTTTGGCAACACTCGGCACCTTCTCGGCAGACGGCGCACTTTCAGGTCCAATCGCAGACCCGCTAAGCGCAAGCGGCGCTTTGCACCTTGGCGGTGTGCCGGACAATGTCCCGCTTGAGGCGCTCGACTTGAAGCTTGCGATCCGCGGCGGCGACATGGTGTTGACCAGCACAGCGAAGATCGAAGCAATGGCCGGTTTTACGCCGTCTGACGTTCAACTGACGGCGCGCGGCACTCTCGACAGTTTCGATGCCGACATGCATATCGAGACAAAATTGAGCACGGCTTCGAGGTCAAATCCGGTCATGCTGGACGCCGCGCTGATGGGTGGGCTTTCATCCGGGCGCGTATCGCTCGACATTGACGGCTTATATGGCACCTATCCTATTCAGACCGATAGGTCCTTCATATTCGATTGGTCGAGCGATATGCCCAGCCTGTCAGGGGCGCTGCAAGCGTTTGCCGGACGCATCGACCTTTCAGCCATCCGCGCCGGGTCGGGTGTGGCCGGACAGGCCTCGCTTGACGGGCTGTCACTTGCGCGTGTGAGCGAGGCTTTCGCACTTAGCCCCATTGCAGGGTCGCTCAGCACACGGTTTGTCTTTGACACTGGCACGGCAAAACACCTCCAAATTGATGGTAATGTTTCAGATTTGACGACAGCCATCGCAGGTCTTGATCCGGTCAATCTAAGCTTTGAGGCGCAACTGGATCACGACGCTTTGAATGCAAAGGCAAGGGCTTATGCAGACGATGCTGAACTGGGCTTCACGCTCACAGGTGCAAGCGATTGGACATCCAGCTTCCCGCAGCCTGATCGTACCAGGCCGCTTGAATTTACCCTCTTGGGGGCTGGAGCGATTGACGCGTTCAGCGCCCTCGTATTGCCACCGGAGATGGCCCTGTCAGGGAAACTCGATGCCAATATTTCCGGTCAGATCACATCCGGCAGCCTTTCAGGCACGGGGCATCTGTCATTGCTCGATGGCGGCTTTGAACATGGCGATCTCGGCTTGACGCTTACCGACCTCGCCTTGGAAACCCATCTTGATGGAGACACATTATCTCTTGGTTCCCTTGTTGCGCAGAGCGGTTCGGATGGCCGAATGAGCGGTTCTGGCCATGTCTCCCTTAGCGGGCAGACGAGTGATGAGATCAACTTGCAGATCATGAACCTTACCGTGCTTGACCGCAGCGATGTAAACGCAAGGGTAAGCGGGGACATGAAAATCCAGCGGACAGATGGCAAGACACGCATTGATGGAGAACTGACCCTGGACAGGGCCAATATCCGGCTCAACCATCTCGTCCAGAGCGCTAAGCCAACCCTGCCCGTCCGTTTCGCAGATGAGCAGACCAAGCCCCAAGCCGCAGAGACGCGGACCCGTCTTGATATCAGGATCAATGCGCCACGCCGGATATTTGCTGAAGGGCGCGGGCTCGACGCAGAACTCTCCGCCGCAGCCCGTATCCGAGGAACGGCGACAGCCCCGCAAATTACCGCAGAGGCAAACATTGTTCGCGGCGATTATACTTTTGCGGGCCAGTCTTTTGATCTGGTTGATAGTCGTATCACCCTCGCGCCGGGATCGGACGAGGCCAATCTGAACATCCGCGCCGAGCGCCGCGCTGCCGATCTGACCGCCATTGTCTCGATCACCGGCACACAGAAACGCCCAGTAATTACCATGTCCTCGGACCCGTCATTGCCGGAAAGCGAAATCCTGTCGCGTCTGCTCTTTGGCCTGTCGCCCGGACAATTGACGCCGGTGCAATCGGCACGGCTGGCGGCCACATTGGCGAGCCTTGCGGGCGGCAGCGGATTTGACGTGCTGGGACGGCTTGAAAACGTCCTTTTCCTTGACACGCTCGACTTCTCAGAAAATTCCGACGGGACGGCCATTATCACAACCGGAAAATATATTCGGCCAAATGTCTATGTCGAAGCCCAAAACAGCCTGGATGGAGATGTCGGTGTGGCGATTGACTGGGAACCTTTCGACAATACAACTGTGAGAGGCGAGACCAATAGCGAGGCCGGACAAGAACTGTCGGTTCGCTGGCGGCGCGACTTTGATCGGCTGAAGCCGCGCGAAGAACCAGACGCGGACGAAGCGTTGCAATAGAATGGCTTTTGGGCGGTTTGGCAAAAATGGCGCACTTTATGTTGGCGCTGAGATCACAGAAGGCCGGAGGCGGTAGCGCACGCTTGCGGGCACTTTGCCGCAGCAAGAAACATCCTGCACCCCCGCCCCGCTAAACGGCATGTTTGTCCCTTTCTTAGGATTGCAGCCGCCATGCCTGAGAGCGAAACCCGCCTATGATTTAATCACGGGTGCCATGCGGATGTTCAGCTCTTTGAGCTGGGCATCATCGACCGGCGATGGCGCACCCATCATCAAATCGCGCGCCTGCTGGTTCATAGGGAATAAGGTCACATCGCGGATGTTCTGAGCGTCCGCCAGCAGCATAACGATACGGTCAACGCCCGGCGCTATCCCACCATGAGGCGGCGCACCATAGCGGAACGCGTTCAGCATGCCGCCAAACTCTTCCTCGACCACTTCAGGCCCATAGCCCGCCAGCTCGAACGCTTTGAGCATAATGTCCGGCCTATGGTTCCGGATTGCGCCAGAGGAGAGCTCGATACCATTGCACACAATGTCATATTGATAGGCCCGTAAAGCCAGCTTCGCCTCATCGGTCGTGGCCGCCTCAAGCGCTTCCAATCCACCTTGGGGCATCGAGAATGGGTTGTGCGAGAAATCGACTTTCTTATTGTCCTCGTCGTATTCATACATCGGAAAGTCGATGATCCAGCAAAAGCGGAAGACGTTTTCTTCGATCAGGCCAAGCTCTTCGCCAATCCGCGTCCGCGCTGCGCCTGCAAGCTTATAGGCGTCGCTTTCCTTGCCCGCAGAGAAGAAGATGCCGTCGCCTGCGCCAAGCCCTGTATGGGCCAGAAATGCGGCAAGGTGATCGGCGTTGAAATTTTTGAGAACAGGGTCTTGGCTGTCTACACCGCCGCCATCGGCTTCTTTCAGGCGGGCATAGCCGAGCCCGGGTGCCTGCATGTCTTTTTTGGCCCACTTGTCCATTTCATCGAAGAATTTGCGAGACTTCTCTGCGGCTGATTTGGGCGCGGGGATCGCGACAACCTTGCCGCCACCTGCGATGATTTTGGCAAAGATGCTAAAGCCGGTCTTGCTGTCATCCGCGAAAAATTCTGTCACATCCGAAAGCTCCAGCGGATTGCGCAGATCGGGTTTGTCCGAGCCATATTTCGCCATCGCTTCGGCATATGGAATACGCACAAACGGCTCTGAGGGTACTTTTCGGGCCTTGTTGTCCCAATCAGCAAACTCTTCAAACACGCCGCGCATGACCGGTTCAATCGAGTTGAAGACATCTTCCTGTGTGACAAAACTCATCTCGATGTCGAGCTGGTAAAACTCGCCGGGCGAACGGTCCGCGCGGGCGTCCTCATCGCGGAAACATGGCGCGATCTGGAAATAACGGTCAAAGCCGGACACCATCAAAAGCTGTTTGAACTGCTGGGGCGCTTGGGGCAGTGCATAAAACTCGCCATGATGGATGCGCGAGGGCACAAGAAAATCGCGTGCGCCTTCAGGGCTGGAGGCCGTCAGGATTGGCGTCTGGTACTCGGTAAACCCCTCCACCACCATACGCTTTCGGATCGAGGCGATCACATTCGAGCGCAGCACCATATTCTTGTGCAAAGTCTCCCGCCGCAAATCGAGATAGCGATGGGTCAGCCGAATGTCTTCAGGATAATCCGGCTCGCCGAACACAGGCAATGGCAGCTCGGCCGCCTCGGACTGCACGCTTGCCTCTTTCACACGCACCTCGATCGCGCCGGTGTCGAGATTGTCATTTACCAGAGAGGCGTCCCGCGCCAGCACTTCGCCTTCAATCGTTATCACGCTCTCGGTCCGTAACCGCTCGACCACAGCAAAAGCGGGAAAATCCGGATCAAACACACACTGGGTCAGCCCATAATGGTCGCGCAGATCAATAAACATCACCCCGCCATGGTCACGCCGCCTGTGCAGCCAACCCGAAAGCTTGACCGTCTGGCCAACATCTTCTGTCCGCAATTGTCCGCAAGTATGGGTCCGGTAGGCGTGCATGGCTGCATTTCCCTGTCAGTTCGAAACTATTTTCAGGCAAACGCGCACCACAACTGGCCTTTGTCAAGTTGATCGGCTAGGGCTCACTCATGAGCACTGAGATTTTACGCCCGATTACCGATCAAGACGAACTTGCTACGTTCTGCGATGCCCTGTCAAAACACGATTTTATCTGCGTTGACACCGAGTTCCACCGCGAAACGACCTATTGGCCCGAATTGTGCCTGATACAAGCGTCTGCGCCCGGTATTGAAGGCCTGATCGACCCGCTGACGGACGATTTGGACATTGGTGTCTTCCTCAATCTCATCGCCGAAGAATCACGCGTGAAAGTCTTCCATGCTGCACGGCAAGACATCGAGATTTTCAACCGGCTGATCGGCTACCCGCCGGGGCCGATTTTTGATTCGCAAATCGCGGCCATGGCGCTCGGCTATGGCGACTCGATTTCCTATGACAATCTGATCCAGCGTGTGATCGGCGTCAAAGTCGATAAATCCTCACAATTTACCGACTGGACCCGCCGCCCGCTCAGCGACAAACAACTCACCTATGCGCTTGGCGATGTTACCCATCTGCGCGAGGCCTATCAGATCATGCGCGACGCACTCATCAAGAAAGACCGGATGAACTGGGTGCGTGACGAGATGGAACATCTTGAAGACCCCGCTCTTTATGACACCTCGGCCGAGAATGCATGGCAACGCCTGAAAATTCGCAAGCCACGCGAAGATTATGCCGCCGTCCTCGCTGCCGTCGCTGGCTGGCGCGAGACCCGCGCCAAAGCCCTCGATAAGCCCAGACGGCGCGTGCTGAAGGATGATGCGATTTACGAAATTGCCGAACAGAAGCCGCGCAATGCCGCAGCCTATGATCGGCTCCGTGCTGTGCCAAAAGGATTTATCAAATCCCGCCATGCCGAAGGACTGATCGAAGCTGTCATCGCCGCAATCGACGCCCCTGAAGACTTTGCGCCGCCTTTGCCTGTGCGCAGGCATAATGCACAAACGCCACCTGGGGCACCGGAACTCTTAAAAGTGCTTCTGAAATATGTCTCGGAGGAAGCTGACGTTGTCCCGCGCCTAATCGCAAACGCCGCCGACATAGAACGCATCGCACGCGGCGAGAGCGAGGATATTGCAGCTTTTACGGGCTGGCGGTATGAGCTATTTGGGGCAAAGGCCCAAGCCCTCTTATCTGGAGCGCTGGCGATTTCATTCGAAAATGGCCAAGTACGCCTGTTTGAAACCAAACACTAAATCTAGGCCCCTTCAAGCCGCTCGATATGCCAATCACAATCAAGCTGATCGGCCAGCGTTTCGAGCCTTCGCTGCACCGTGGCCGAGACAAGGGCACCCTTACCCGCTGCAACAGTCAAGATAAGCCGACCGGATTTTCGGCTCAGTTCGACATCGGCCAGCACAGACGCAGAACGCCCTGAAAACACAGCGCCAAGCCGCATGCAGGCGCCCAATTGACGTGCCAGTTTCAACTGTCTTTTACTGAGCAAGCGCGCCGCTTTCTGCTCGCTCGCCTTGAAACTCTGCGAATAGCGATACCCAACTGCCAGGGCTATGAAGGCACGCTCGGCATGGGACACATTGGCATATGAGCCAAAAAGGACGCGCTCAAAAGCAAGTTGTGCCCGCGTATCGGGGTGCAGGCGCGCGCCATAATCAGCATGCAGACAAGCGGCTGCAATCAGCCTGTCATGAACCTCAGGTTTGCCGAACAAATCATCATGCGGCCTGATGATTGGTATCGTCCAAGCTGCCAGTGCTCGCCCAAAATCATATGTCTCCTCGCGCAAACGGCTGGACAATAGCACCCCATCGGTGAGCGCATCTGCGGCAATTGCCGTCGGCGGCAGGTCAGCCACCATCGCCCCTTCACGCAGGCCATAGGCCGACACAATCACTTCGGAAAACTCGCCCAGCTCAAATATCTTCCCAAGCACCATACCTGCATAAGGCAATATGTCTGCTCGCCGCCTGCTGGCACGCGCCCGCCGTTCGCGATTGAGCGGATCATCTGATATCGACGCTTCAACAAGAAGCCGCACCGCTCTTGCATCCATCCGGTAATGATGGAGTTGACGCAAAGGGTAATTGACGAGATCCATATGCATCTTTGCGAGCGCGCGCCATGCGCCACCCACCATAAAGAACGCGCCACCATGGCCAGCCAGCAGTTGCGAATTTGCCAGTTCACGATCAACCGACTGTGCCAGGCGCGCCATATCGACCTCACGCGCATCCATCGCCAAGGGACCGAGCACCAGCGATTCGCCCACGCCGACATGGCCGTCTTCCAATCTACAAAATTCGAGACTGGACCCGCCCAAATCGCCGACAAGACCGCTGACATTGTTAAACCCGGCCGCAACACCGAGCGCAGAGAGCTGTGCTTCTTCGAGGCCGCTGATAATGTCCACCAACAAGCCCGTCTCTTGCCTGACCCGCTCAATAAATGCAGCTCCATCCGAGGCGAGGCGTATTGCCGCCGTTGCGACAGTGCGCACATGGGCAACGTCCAAACCGTCGAGGATCGCCCGAAACCGCGCCAGCGCCTTGAGCGCAATGGCCGCGCCATGTACCGACAATTTCCCCGTCTCGCGCACGCCGTCTCCGAGCTGGGCCATCACTTTTTCATTGTAATGCGGGAGCAGCCCGCAGCCGAGCGTGTCATAAATGACGAGCCGTACCGAATTGGAGCCGATGTCAATGACCGCCTTAGAAGTGATCGGATGCGCGTCCATGCTCAGCCATCCCCATTTTGTTTCGGCGCAAGCGGTGGTGGCTCATTCAATTCAATCGCGCTTCCACGGCCAGACAGGCTATCGGTCTGCATGAAATATTGGTGCGCATCAAACGCCGCCTCTCCAGCTTCGGGCGTGATACGGACATAGCTTCCATCCGAGCGCAATAGCCAGCTTTGGGTATTGTCACTGAGATTGGCGACCATAATCTGATGGAGCACTTGCCGGTGCACGGTAGGGTTCTCGATCGGCACCAGCGCTTCGACCCGTCTTTGCAGATTGCGCGGCATCCAGTCTGCCGAGGATATGAAGACTTTCGCCTCCGACGAGGGCAGTGCCTTGCCGTTTGCAAAAACGACAATGCGCGAGTGTTCAAGAAAGCGCCCGACAATACTCTTCACTTCGATCGTCTCTGATAGCCCCTTTAGCCCCGGCCGCAGACAGCAAATGCCACGCACCACAAGACGGATAGGCACCCCCGCTCCGCTCGCCTCATAGAGCGCATCGATCAATGCCTTATCGACAAGCGAATTCATTTTCGCCCAGATGCCGGACGGCTTTCCCGCCCGCGCATTGGCGCTCTCAAGCTCGATGCAGTCAAGCAATCCGCGACCCATCGCTACGGGCGACATAATAATCTTTTCCATATCAGGACTGTGGGCTGGCGGTTCCTTGTAAGCGGTGACATAATTGAACAGTCGGCCCGCATCCCGCCCCATTGCCGGATCGCTCGTAAACAAGGCGAGATCCGTGTAAATACGCGCCGTGATCGGATGATAATTTCCCGTCCCGAAATGGGTATATGTCTTAAGCTCTTCGCCCTCTCGCCGCACGACAAGGCTTACTTTTGCATGGGTTTTATAGTCGATGAAACCGTAAACCACTTGGACGCCAGCGCGTTCGAGATCACGTGCCAGTCGCAGATTGGCCTCCTCATCAAACCGGGCCTTGATCTCGACAAGCGCTGTGACGGATTTGCCCGCCTCGGCTGCTTCAATCAGTGCAGAAACAATGGGTGAGTTTGCGCTGGTGCGGTAGAGCGTTTGCTTTATGGCGACAACATCCGGATCAAGGGCAGCCTGTCTGAGAAATTCGACCACCACATCGAACGACTCATAGGGGTGGTGGACCAGAATATCCTTCTGCCCGATTGCCGCGAAACAATTGCCGCCATGTTCCCGGATGCGTTCAGGATAGCGCGGCTCGAAGGCGCTGAATTGCAAGTCCGTGCGATCCTTCGTAATCAGTTCAGACAATTGGGCGAGACCGATCAGGCCTTCGGTCAGCACAAGATCGTTTGGCTCGGATTCCATCTCCCGCAGGATCAACTCGCGCAATTGGACAGGCGCCCGGGCATCGACCTTGATCCGGACAATCCGGCCACGTCGCCTCTGGCGCAGCAGGATTTCAAACTCGCGGATAAGATCTTCAGCTTCATCATCAATCTCAATGTCGGAATCGCGGACGATCCGGAACAGGCATAGGCCCTCTTGCACAAATCCGGGGAATAGCATGTCCACGAAAAGCGGGATAACCCGTTCCAGCGGAATATATCGGGCTGCGGCGCCCGGTTTGCCCGGCAGGCGGATAAAGCGGGCCGCAAAAGCGGGCAGAGGGACAAGCCCAGTCATTGCCTCACCTTCGCCTTGGGGCTGCAAATCAAGCGCAAGCGCGAAGCCGCGATTGGGCAGAAACGGGAAGGGATGCGCCGGATCGACCGCAAGCGGTGTCAAAATTGGCAGCACTTTCTCGACAAAAGTTTCCGTTAGCCAGACCTTATCCGATTTGGTTAGCTTGTCGGCATTGATGATCTTGATACCTTCGCTGGCGAGGGCGCGGCGCAGCGATTTGTAACATTTCTGCTGTTCTTTCATCAGCCGGCCAGCCGCTTCTTCGATCAGCTTGATCTGCTCGGCGGGCGTCAGCCCATCCTGGCTCACCGTTTTCACGCCGGCGCGCACTTGCTCGCGCAATCCGGCATAGCGGACCATATAAAACTCATCCAAATTGCTTGCAGAGATGGAAAGAAAGCGCAACCGCTCCAGCACGGGATGGGAGAGATTTGCGGCCTCTTCGAGCACGCGTGCATTGAAGTTGAGCCACGAGATTTCACGGTTGAAAAATCGGGCTGAGGCGGCTTGCTCAGAGTGTCCAGCCATGATCTGCCAAGTCCCTTGAAACGCCTAAAGTTACAAATCGTCAGGATCACCGAAGAGGGCCAGCGATCCTGCTCCATCTTCAAGCACAGTCCTTGCCAAATGGATACTGGGAGCGCGTTGATTTGCATCCACCGCTTGATCAAGTCGCGATACATATTCCTCAATGGCTGCATAGGTGCGCGGCAGGCGGATCGCCAGAAAGGCAATGGTCTGCCGGTCGAGCTTCATATATCGCCTGCGGCACGCCGCTTTAAGACGCTCAATCAGCATATCATCATCGGGCGGGTAAATCTGTGTGCTCGGCAAACCATCAAGCCGAGATCGCAAGTCTGCCGATTGACAAGGCCATTGCGAGGGCGGCGTCCTCATTGTCAATAAAAGATGCCCCTGACGCTGGCTAACAAGATTGAGCAGGCTCAGGAAATTACGCTCATTGGCGATTTGATCAGCCAGATCTATGGCACAATTGCCCCTTGCATAGTCTGATAGCGCGCCCTCTTCGAGCGCATCGAGGCGCGGTGCATCGAGCAGGCGCGCACCCGCCTCTTCGGCCCATAGCCGTGCAGTCACCCGCAAGCCGCTCTGAACAGGTCCGACAAGCGCAAAGGCCGGATGTGCCCAATTTTTCCAATTCCGTATCGCGTCAATCGCCGTTTCATTTGAGGATGTAATGGCCAGATCGGAAAATCGCTCCGGCTGATCGGGGAATCGCAGGCTATATTGTTGTGGTGGCATTTCAGGTGTTTCAGCTTGTTATCGAACGGAGGATACAGCCGAACGCAAGGTCCAGCCACCGGGTTTGACATCGAGCGACGCCCCCCGCTGACCCAAATCGCTTTGTAGGCGTTGAATGTCGCCCGCATAGGCAAATTGCACAACTGCGCCGTCCGAAGCGATCGCCTTGATCTGGAAATCGGACACGAGCGGAGATCGGGCCAGAGCGCCACGCAGCGTATTCCATTCCGGTAAGGAGGTGTAAAGCACGCTCGCCTCGGACAAGGTGCGCACGCCTGACCGAACAACCGATTGCTCCTTCCAGATATTGTCCATCATGGCCGAGACCGACTGGACGGCCTCCTCCATGGTTGCCACGCGCGGTGAAGTGCCAAGCAAAGTCCTGCCACTTGCAGTCAGAGTTGAAACGCGTGCCGAATAAGCGCCCTCGGCTCCATCGAGCTCGGCCACAATACCCCGGCGTGTTCCAGCGCTGCCAACTTCGCCTTGAATATCTTCCCACGTCAGATCAGGAGAATAGGGAAACTGCGCCGTGACATAGGGCACCAATAACCCATCATTGCGTTCGCCCCAGGCTGCATGCCAGTCTCCCAAAATACGTTCACGTGCCAAAGGTATCAGCAGGGCTGCCGGCGCCTGAACATCAACGAAATCAAGCTTTTGTTCGCGCAGAAAGGCCCGCATATTCTGGCGGTTCATCACCGCAGACAGGGTTGCGATATAACGCCCCCCCCCGCGCGTCTCCTTTTGCACGTCAACAGCGCGCACCAATCTCTGGGCGAGCGCATCATCAACCAGTATTGGCGGAACTTGCGAGCGATCCGATGCCAGAGTGATTCGCTCAATCATCCGCTCGACCCCAACCCGTCGCGCCTTGGCAAAACCTGCCTTTTGCGCCTCGATCACGCTGGCCGCGTTCTCGTCAACATCTATGTCCATAACCGTATAAAGGCTTCTGGTGTCGGCTTGTGCAGGCAGCGCAAGCATCAGACCGACGGAACAAATCAGTAGCAATTGACGAATCATGACGGGCATCTCCTATCTGTCCTATCTCTAGCAGGCCTCCGGCGCATCGGAAACCATCTGGGTGATTGGCAAACAGCAACGCGCCATGCTAACGGGCACTTTATGACCATATCCAATCATAAACCTCTGTCTTACCGCGATGCTGGTGTCGATATTGAGGCAGGCGATGCACTTGTTGCAGCCATAAAGCCTCTGGCCGCTGCCACAAGCCGCAAAGGCGTTATGGGCGGGCTTGGCGGCTTTGGCGCACTTTTCGACCTGAAGGCCGACGGTTGGAGCGATCCTGTGCTTGTGTCCGGAACCGATGGCGTCGGTACCAAGCTGATCTTGGCCTTTGAGACCGGCATCCATGAGACCGTGGGCATAGATCTGGTGGCGATGTGCGCAAATGATGTGCTGGCCCAAGGGGCAGAACCTCTGTTTTTTCTGGACTATTTTGCCACAGGACAGCTGGAAAACGGCATTGCAGAGGCGGTTATCTCCGGCATTGCCGAGGGGTGCAGACAGGCCGGATGTGCGCTCACTGGCGGAGAAACAGCGGAAATGCCGGGCATGTATCCGCCGGGCCATTATGATTTGGCCGGCTTTGTCGTCGGCGCGGTTGAGCGCTCGGCGATATTGCCCAATCATCAAGCCATGAAAGCGGGCGACAGGCTTATCGGGCTTGCCTCATCGGGACCACACTCAAACGGCTATTCGCTCATCAGAAAGTGCGTTGAGCGGTCGATGCTTTCTTATGCAGATGAGGCCCCTTTCGAGCCGGGCACAATGCTTGGCCGGGCCTTGCTGACGCCCACACGGCTTTATTCTGGCGCAACTTTGCCAATGATCCGGTCAGGTCTCGTAACGGGTCTCGCCCATATCACCGGCGGCGGGCTTACCGAAAATACGCCGCGCATGTGCCCTGAAGGTCTTGTCCCACAAATCGACAGGTCAAGCTGGAGAGCTCTACCAGTGTTTGACTGGCTGCAATCGGTTGGTGGCATGTCTGATGACGAAATGCACAAGACCTTCAATATGGGCATCGGCATGGTGCTGGCGGTGAGCCCCGACAAGGCCGACGACGCCATGGCCAAGCTGGACGAACTTGGTGAAAGCGCCGTTCAGATTGGCGAGCTTGTCCAAGGGTGAGCGCCCTGAAACTGGGCATAATGATCTCCGGTCGCGGCAGCAATATGGAAGCCTTGATCGAGGCCTGCGCGAACGGCAATATACCTGCAAAACCGACGCTTATCCTGTCCAATCGCCCCGAAGCAGAGGGGCTTGTCACGGCGCGACAGCTTGGGCTTGGCATTTGCGCCATCAGCCACAAATCCTTTGGCAAAGACCGCGAGGCTTTCGAGCGCGCTCTGGATGCGGCGCTTATTAAGGCTGACATCGACATTATTGCGCTTGCGGGCTTTATGCGCATTCTCACGCCATGGTTCACCGCCCGTTGGGAAGGCCGGATGATCAATATTCATCCATCTCTGTTGCCCAAATATCCGGGCCTCAACACCCATGAACGCGTATTAGAAGCTGACGACGCAGAACATGGATGCACGGTTCACTGGGTTAATTCAGGCGTTGATCAGGGCGAGATTATTGCCCAAACTGCGATCAAGGTGAGGCCCAGCGATACGCCTGAAACTTTACGCGCGCGCATACTTGTCGAGGAACACAAGCTCTACCCTGAAGCGCTCAAGCTGGCATGTCAGACACTGCTGGAAAGATCAGCCTAATCGGTTGGCCAGTTTCGAATAATATCCCGCGCCATGTGGCCTGCCCTTGTGAGATCCGTCTCGCCCCAGCCACCATCCGAAGGAACGCCGGGCCGAAGCATTGCTGCGCCCTCCTGCTTATCGCTTACCGCCCAGATTGTGTGTGTGAGCTTGTTGGTCAGGATAAAATCAAGCCAATCCCGTGTCGAGGCCACATCAATCTCGCCATCTCCGGTATGGTCAACGCTCCCCCATTCCGTGACCATAATCGGCAGTCCCGCTTCGATGGCGCGCGCAGCACGGCGGCGATATGTCTCTTTATGGGTGCCCGCGTAAAAATGCAGCGCATAGCCGATATTGCGAAATCCACGAATGGGATTTCGCGCCGCTTTATCAACGTCTTGGCTCCATGATTGGGTGCCGACTATAATCAGATTATCCGGATCAATATCGCGGATTGCGCGGATGATCCGCTCAGCATAGGGTTTGACCACAGTGTCCCAGTCGGTTGTGTCGAGCGGTTCATTGTAAATCTCGTAAATCAGATTGGGCGTGTGGCCATATTTGGTTGCCAATTGCCGGAAGAATACCTCCGCCTGATCAGCATGCGCTTCGGCATGGTGGCTATGCCAATCGACAATAACATAGATATGATTCGCGATGGCACCATCAATGATCGCTTCGGCCCGCGCCATATTTGCTTCGGGCTGATACAGATAGCTGCCGTCATGTTCGCCTGCGATTGCCGCGCGCACAATGCCAGCTCGCCAGTCGCGCGCGAAATATGCAACGGCGCTCTGATTGTAAAAACGTGCCATGCCCCAATCGGAGTTGCTCCAGAAGAAGCTCGGTCCGGCAAGCGAGGCTGGACGGCCATCTGACCCGGTAATTTTACCATTGGTTACGCGCAATTGACCATGCCTTGCGACCGGCGTCAGCAGGCGGGTTCGGCTCGGTGTATCGGACAAGACGGGGCTACGTGTTTGGCTTGCCCGATCCAGCTCGACAGATTCAGGTGACGGCAGACAGCCGGTCAACGCAAACACCAGAGCTAGCCAATAGGTACGGCCAAAGATAAATCTCATCATTGCCCAAGCATAAGCACCGATGCAGCCGTCTGCCAGAAAAATTCACACCAGACGACTCAGCCAGAGCGCGCTTCTGTTCAGCAGAGCCAGGGACATGCCTCAGGTTTTTGATGTTCCACGCATGTCTAGCGCAAAAACAGTGCCCATCTTGATAGTCGCGCTCTAAGAGGCCAGTTGGAGGTCACGAAAACTATACAGAAAGGCGCGCAATATCGCATTGGCTTTGAGATTATCCACAACTGGCATTCGCATCGCCGTTTTCGCAAGATCACGCAGCTCGATAAACTGCTTCTGCTGGAATTGTCCAAGGTCAACAAACTGGCGATACGCCATCCACCAATCAGAGAACATGCGGCTTATTGCGGCTTCATTTGCCAATTGAATAAAGTTGGTATGACGGCCATCTCTGCAAATTCGTTCATAGCAGTGCTCTACGGCCTCTTTGTCCCCTTCAAGCACCTGGAAGAAGCAGCCTTCATGATAGATTAGAATGCCGGAGATATGTTCGGCGGAATTCTGCGCGCGCGCAGAATCGAGCAATTCGAACAGGTCGTCTTCCTTTAGAAGACGGGTTGCCGTGCTCGTATAAATCAATCGATGCATTGCGATCGTCCCTCAGCCGATTTCGAGGCCTCAAAACTTCTAACAATACAAACCGAACATCCGATTAGGCGAATTGTTGAGATTTCACCGATCTCGCCAAGGTGTGATTAGCCAACAATATCAGCCTCAGAGAAGAATTGGCTGATTTCCAGCGCCGCGTTTTCTTCGCTGTCCGAACCGTGGGCAGAGTTTTCACCAATCGACTTTGCAAAGAGTTTACGGATGGTGCCGTCTGCAGCCTCTTCGGGATTGGTCGCGCCCATGACATCGCGATAGCGCGACACTGCGTTCTCTCCCTCAAGCACTTGCACCACAACCGGCGCAGACGTCATGAACTCGACAAGCTCTCCAAAGAAAGGCCGCTCTGAATGAACGCCATAAAAGCGTTCTGCCTGCGCACGGCTCATATGGATGCGACGCTGGGCGACAATCCGCAAACCGCCATCCTCGATCACCTTATTGATCGCGCCGGTCAAATTGCGCTCGGTGGCATCAGGCTTGATAATCGAGAATGTACGTTGAACAGCCATGGAAATAGTCCTTTGGGAATTGAGTGGGAAACATGTCTGAGCGCGCTATAGCTGCCCGCGTCAGAAGCTGCAATCCCTGATAGGTTAGGATCAGCAGCCCGACTAGCTATTTGCCAGCCTCTTTCCAGCCATTGCCGGACTGCTGGAAATAGCGCACCGTCTCACCGCGGTCTTTCGCCGCTTTGAACTGTTTGCGCGCAATGTCCCGCGTTGTCTGATCACCGCCATCAAACATCACCATGCAGCGCTCAAAACCCGCCCCATCACCTATGTCCATTCCGTCCATCAACAGGCAAAATGAAGCGCCGTTCTGATTGTCTGATTTCTCAGTAATCAGAACCGGCTGGCGCGTTGCATCGAGCCCCTCTGCCTCGGCGCGACCATGCGGCAGGAAGCTCGCATCATTGAAGGTCCAAAGCGCCTGATCGAGCGCAGCGCGGCGCGCTGGCTCCGCACTAATCGCAAGTACCCGCTTGCCCCGCTCCAGACATTTCTCCAGCAGGGCGCCGGCTGCCTGTTCGAGCGTGGTACGTTCGAGATGATAAAACCACCACTGCGGAGGCGTCATATCGCTCAAGCGCTAGCCCTCATAATTGTCTGCAATCCACTGATTGAGCAGACGCGGACCAAAGCCTGACGCCCAGCTTGGATCGGTTGGTTCTTTCTCGCCATTGACCCACGCCACTCCGGCGATATCGAGATGTGTCCAGGGCATATCGTCGGCGACGAAGCGTTTGAGAAATTGTGCTGCCGTAATCGACCCTGCTGCACGGCCACCAATATTCCGCATATCGGCAAATTTCGACTTGAGCAGCCGGTCATATTCAGCTCCCATGGGAAGCCGCCAGACCCGCTCGCCGCTGGCTTGGCCAGCTTTGGTCAAGGCGTCAGCCATTTCGTCATGGCCGGTAAACAGCCCCGCATGATGATGCCCCAGAGACACCACAATTGCGCCCGTCAGCGTCGCAAGATCGACAATCGCTTTCGGCTTTTCATGGGTTTGGGCATACCAGAGCACGTCGGCAAGAACCAGCCGGCCTTCGGCATCGGTATTCTGCACTTCGATGGTTTGCCCTGATGCAGATGTCAGAATGTCGCCCGGGCGGATCGCGTCCGCATCGGGCATATTCTCGACGAGACCAACGAGCCCGACCACATTTGCCTTGGCTTTGCGTCTGGCCAGCGCCAGCATTGTTCCTGAAACCGCCGCCGCGCCGCCCATATCGCCGCGCATATCTTCCATGCCCGCGCCCGGTTTGAGCGAGATGCCGCCAGTGTCAAAACACACGCCTTTGCCAACCAGCGCAACGGGCTTTTCGCCCTTTTTGCCGCCATGCCAGCGCATAATCGCCATTTTGCTCTCTTTGACAGAGCCTTGGCCAACGCCAAGCAGCGAGCCCATGCCAAGCTTCTTCATCTCTTTCTCGCCGAGCACCTCGACCTCAAGCCCATGGGTTTCAAGCGCCTCAAGCCGTTTGGCAAAGCTTGCAGGGTAAAGCACATTTGGCGGCTCATTAACGAGATCACGGGCAAAATAAGTGCCATCAACCGCCGCATCAAACGGAGCAAATGCCGCCTTGGCAGCCTTCGTATCATCAGAAATCAAAGTAACACCGTTCAGGCTCGGCAATGCATCCGGTTTCTTCTTTGTGAAATAGGCATCAAACCGGTAGGCGGCCAGCCGCATGCCTGCACCAATCTGGGCAGCCATCTCGGCATCGCCAATATGAAAGCTTGCGGTTTTGAACCCGCTTGCGCCTTGCGATTTGATGAAACTCCCACCAATTCGTTCGAGCACCCGTCCGTCGCGCTTGTCCGGTGGACCTCCGCCTATCAGCACAGCCCGTTTCGCCGCGCTTCCCTTTGGCAATACAATTACGGCCACTTGTCCGGCTTTGGCCGAGAACCGGCCCGTACTTGCGGCCTCTGTCAATAACCCGCCACTGGCTTCGTCAAATTGGTGGGCGGCTACAGGCAGTTTGCCCCCTTCATCGAGCACAAAGGCTGCGATTTCCGCTTTGGCTTCGGCTGCAAATCGTATTTTCATGTTGGAACTCCAGTTTTACGACAAGTTAATCATCGACGCAGCGTAAGCAACTCGTTACCACCGAAAAGACCCAAAATTATTGTTCAGCTATACGAGGCCTATGCTTAGATTTCAGCGCTACATTTTCGCAGACGCCTTGCGGGCCGTGCTGGTTATCATTGGTGCGCTGAGTGTGTTGGCAATGTTAAGCCAGGCTCTGAATTGGACGGAATTGATTACAGAAGGCGGCCAGTCGGTCGGTATATTTCTCAAAGTTGTCATGCTTGGTGCCCCACGTGTGCTGGCATTGCTTATCCCCATTGCCCTCTTCATCGGTGTTCTGTTTACAGTCAACCGGATCCATAAGGATTCAGAGATTATTGTGGCGCAGGCTACGGGCATGACCCATTGGCAGGTTGCCTCTCCGCTATTGAGACTTGCGACCTTTGCAGCCCTTGCCCATTTGGCAATCAATCTCTGGGTCCAGCCCCTAGCCCAGCAGAATTTACGCGTCACCTTGCTCGATGCGCGGACGGATCTGGCGACCACTTTGATCAAACCGGGCGAGTTCACCTCGGTCGGTAGTGACCTGACCTTCTTTGCCCGGGATAAAAGAGCCGGGCTGCTGCACGGCCTT
The DNA here is from genome assembly GCA_938011445.1 of uncultured Hyphomonadaceae bacterium. GTDB lineage: Bacteria > Pseudomonadota > Alphaproteobacteria > Caulobacterales > Hyphomonadaceae > CALLCD01. Next base: position 6,564 of record CALLUH010000053.1, on the reverse strand, counting down.
CTTATCTCCGACACGCGCGACGCCGAAGATGCGGCGGACTTTATTGCGGAAACGGGCCGCATCACCGAAGTCGAAGGGGCACCCACACTGATATTGAGAACCGGAGAAATTCATCAAATCGAAGCGGATGGCTCGCTCTCCATTCTGGTGTTTGACCAATACCCGTTCGATCTGTCCCAATTTCTTCGTGAGAGCACGGACATCGTGCTGAAAGCCTCTGATCGGTATCTGTCGCAATTGCTCCGGCTTGACCCGACCAATTATCTCGATGCCAGCGCCAAGTTTGAATTTCGCGCCGAGGCTCATTACCGGCTGACGGCGCCGCTATTGAATTTCGGCATCGTCATGTTCGCCATATTGGCCATCCTTGGCGGCGATTATAATCGTGGGGGGTATGGCCGGCGCATCGCGCTTTATAGCGCAGGACTTGCGGGCATCATCATCGTGCAACTGACTTTCCAAGCGGCCGCGGCCGAAACACCGATATTGAATCTGGCGCAATGGTTGCTGCCAATCCTGTTATTTGCCGCGACCTGCACACTGCAATTTACCGCCATCTCTCCAAGGCGGATATGGCGAACCTACCGATCCGCCAGAGCGGAGCGCGCATGATCGCCTTCAATCGCATACAGCGCTATATTTTTAGAGAGTTCTTCCTCTCCTTCCTGATGGTTCTTGGCGTTATCTCACTGGCTATTGTGTTGGTGGATACCGTCGAGCAGTTACGCACTGTCGGCGCGCGCACCAATATAACTATCGGATATGCGCTCTATCTGGCGCTGTTGAAGTTTCCCGGGCTGGCCGAGCAGACCATGCCTTTCGCTGTCCTTACCGGCACAGTTATGACTTTCCGGCGGCTCGGGCGTCGCGCCGAACTGCCCGTTATCCGTGCCAGCGGCTTGTCGGCATGGATGTTTCTGGCGCCGACAATCAGCGCCGCCCTGCTTATCGGCTTGTTCACAATGATGGTTGTTTCGCCAATGGGGGCCAATCTCAACGCCACGTTTGAAGAAACCAGAAGTCGGCTGTTTGACCGCAATGTTGTGAACATTACCCAGTTCGATAGCGGCGTCTGGCTACGCGAGGTCAGTGATACCGGGCAGACCATCATCAATGCAGCAAAGATTGACGATACCGGTTCTTTGATGAGCGACGCGAAATTCATCGTCGAAACGCGGATTTTTGAGGATGGCCAAGCCACCGACCGCTATGCGTTTGCCAGACGCTATGATGCCCAAACCGCAAGGCTGATAGACGGGTTCTGGCAATTGGAAGATGTCATCGAAAACGGCCCCGACGTGATACCGGAGCATTATGATCAGCTATCACTTGCAACCGATCTCGAACTTTACACGCTGGCTGAAAGGTTCTCTCCCCCCGAATCCATCAGCTTCTGGACATTGCCGGAACATATCAGAAAGACCCGCGAGGCAGGCTTGCGAACAGAGCGGCACGAAATGCGCCTAATGGGCCTTACAGCGCTACCGCTTGTGTTCGTGGTTATGAGTCTGATCGGCTCGCTTGCCTGCCTGCGGCTTGCGCGGCTGGGCAACACAGCGCCTCTTTTGGCCAGTGCCATGCTCAGCGCAATCGTCTTCTATTTTATCAATCAGGTCAGTGCCAGCATGGCCGCAACAGGCACTGTTCCGCCCATCATCGCCGCATGGCTGCCGCCCCTGTTTTGCCTGTTCATCTGCTTTGCCATTATCGCCTTTCGTGAAGACGGCTAAAAGATGAGCGCTTGACAAGGGCGCACCTTCACACCAGTTTCCGCCGCTAAATAGAGGTGCCGCGCATGAAAGTCGTTATCGTTGAGTCACCGGCCAAAGCCAAGACCATCAACAAATATCTCGGGCCCGATTTCAAGGTCTATGCCTCCTATGGGCACATTCGCGACCTGCCTTCAAAGGATGGTTCGGTCGATCCGGAAAACGATTTCGCAATGGTCTGGCAGGCCGACAGCAAGTCCACCGCCCGCATTCGCGAGATTGCCGATGCGGTCAAAGGCTCCGAGAAACTGATCCTCGCCACCGACCCCGATCGCGAAGGCGAAGCGATCTCGTGGCATTTGATGGAAGCGCTCAAAAACCGCCGCGTCCTGAAAGATGTCGAAGTCGAACGCGTCGTCTTCAACGCCATCACCAAAGCGGCTGTCACCGAAGCGATGAAAAATCCGCGCGAGATTGATAGCGAGCTGGTTGACGCCTATCTTGCCCGCCGTGCGCTTGACTATCTTGTCGGCTTCAACCTCTCGCCCGTGCTATGGCGCAAGCTACCGGGTTCACGCTCAGCGGGCCGCGTTCAATCGGTTGCCCTGCGGATCATCTGCCAGCGCGAGCTTGAAATCGAGACCTTCAACTCCGAGGAATATTGGCAGGTTCAGGCCGATATGCGTGCGCCGGAAGGGGCCAGCTTCCAGACCCGCCTCTATGCGCTCGACGGCGTGGCCCTGCGCAAATTCGATCTGCCAAATGCCAAAGCCGCCGAAGATGCACTCGAAAAAGTAAAGACCGGCGGCTTCACCGTAGCGTCGGTCGAAGCCAAACCCGTCAAGCGCCGCCCGCCCCCGCCCTTTATCACATCGACCTTGCAACAAGAAGCCTCCCGCAAGCTCGGCTTTGGTGCAAAGCGGACCATGGGCGCAGCGCAAAAGCTCTATGAAGAAGGCCGCATCACCTATATGCGGACCGATGGCGTCAACATGGCACCGGAAGCCTACACCGCCGCGCGCGCTGCGATTTCCAATCAATATGGCGCGCAATATTTGCCGGAAAAAACCCGCTTCTATTCCTCCAAGGCCAAGAACGCCCAAGAGGCCCATGAAGCCATCCGCCCAACCGACTTTAATCTGCGTCCGGAGGATTATCGCGGCGGCGAGGATCTCAAAAAACTCTATACGCTGATCTGGCGTCGCGCGGTTGCCTCGCAAATGGAAGAAGCCCGCCTAGAACGGACCACGATTGACCTGCTCTCAAAAGACAAACGCGCCACATTGCGCTCGACCGGACAGGTCATGCTGTTTGACGGCTTCATCAAGCTCTATACCGAAGGGCGCGACGACAGTGATGACGAAGACAATGATGCCCGCTTGCCTAAGCTAAGCGAGGGCGAGCATGTTGATCTGATCGAAGCGACCTCGTCGCAACATTTTACCGAACCGCCACCGCGCTATTCCGAAGCCAGCCTTGTCAAGCGCCTCGAAGAACTCGGCATTGGCCGCCCATCCACCTATGCCTCCACTCTCTCCACGCTCGAAGACCGCGACTATATCCGCATCGACAAAAAACGCCTCGTGCCCGAAGACAAGGGCCGACTTGTCACCGCCTTCCTCGAAAATTTCTTCGCCCGCTATGTCGAATATGATTTCACCGCCGGCCTCGAAGAAAAACTTGACGTTATTTCCGACGGTAAGCTCGACTGGAAAACATTCTTGCGCGAGTTCTGGACCCAATTCTCGGCAGCCATTGGCGAAACCAAAGACCTGCGCGTTACACATGTCCTCGACGCGTTAAACGAGACCCTCGGCACCTATGTCTTCCCATCTGTTGACGCCGACGGGAATGTCAAAGAGAAGCCGCGCCTTTGCCCCTTGTGCAATGAAGGCGAGCTGTCGCTCAAACTCGGACGCGGGGGGGCTTTTGTCGGCTGCGGCAATTATCCCGAATGCAAATATACCCGTTCATTCTCCGCGTCCGGCGATGGCGACGGCGTGATCAATCCTGACGGCGAAGAGCTTGGCATCCATCCAGAAGCGGGCGTGCCCATGCTGCTCAAGGCAGGCCGGTTTGGCCCCTATCTGGAGATGACCCCTGAAGGCGCTGAAAAGCCAACGCGCTCGTCAATCCCCAAAGGCACTGACCCCAAATCCGTCGGCGCAGAACTTGCCGCCAAGCTCCTGTCCTTGCCGCGCGAGATCGGCCTTCACCCTGAAGACGGCGCGCCCATTATCGCCAATCTTGGCCGCTACGGACCTTATGTCCAGCACCAGAAAACCTATGCAAACCTTGCGACATTTGAAGAGCTGTTCGACGTTGGCCTCAACCGTGCCGTCACGCTCATTGCCGACAAGATCGCAAACCCCGGACGCGGACGCACCGCAGCCAAAGTGCTCAAAGAGCTTGGCGCGCATCCTGAAAATGGCGACCCAATGCAAGTGCTCGAAGGGCGCTACGGCCCTTATGTGAAGAACGGCAAGATCAACGCAACCATCCCAAAAGATGTTGCGCCAGATGCCGTCACCGCCGAGCAGGCGGTCGAATGGATTGCAGAGAAAGCGGCCAAAGGCCCCAAGAAGAAAAAGAAGGCCGCGCCCAAGAAAAAGGCTGCTGCAAAGAAGAAAGTCACTGCAAAGAAAAAGCCAGCCGTAAAAGAAGCGGATCCCTAATCGGCCCGTTGGCTACCAGTTCGCGACCAATTTGTGCTGCAAAGCCAGGACTTGGCTGACCGCGCCGATCAGTTCACGCTCATTTATCGGCTTGGGCACATAGCCACTCATACCAAGAGCGAGATATTTTTCGCGATCGCCAGACATGGCGTCCGCAGTCAAGGCAATGATCGGAACAGTGGCATTGAACATATTGCTATCGCGAATCTGACGGGCTGCATTCACCCCATCAAGCCGCGGCATGTGAATGTCCATCAGGATCAGATCAAAGTTCTGCGCAGCCGTTTTCTGAACCGCTTCGATTCCATCAGCAGCCTCCACCACCCGAAAGCCATAGGCCCTCAAGAATGTCCGGACGACCTGTCTGTTGACGACATTATCATCAACGATCAGTACCGTCTTTTCACCAAAATTAATTCCATGCGTTGCATCGTCACGTTTGATATTCGGAATATCCCGAGTGGGTGTGAGCGCTCCGGATGGCTGTGCCATGAAGCGAAGCGTAAAGACCGACCCTCGACCGAGTTCACTGACAACGGATAAATCTCCACCCATCAGTCTGGCAAGCCTGCGCGTGATCGTCAGACCAAGCCCGGTTCCGCCGAAGCTGCGGGTCGTGGAACCATCGGCCTGCTGAAAGGATTCGAAGATTGTCTCGGCCTTTTCAGGCGAAATGCCAATCCCGCTATCTGACACATGGACCGTAACTTCATGATCCGGCCCAACCGGCTTGCTTGTCACCGCCACAACAACACGTCCGTCTTGGGTAAATTTAATCGCATTAGAGATCAGATTGGTGACGCATTGGCGCAATCGAACCGGATCAATCTGCAAACGGGATGGGACCGTAGGATGGACAACGAGATCGAAGGCCAAGCCTTTTTCTTTTGCCACGGGCTGGTGAAGCTGGAACAGCCGATTAAGCTTGTGCCTGATGTCCGTTTCAACGGGTGTGATTTCAACTTTTCCAGCCTCGACCTTTGACAAATCAAGAATGTCATTCAGCAATGCGAGCAGATTCGTGCTTGATTCCTGGATGATTGCGAGCTGCTCGGATTGTTCGCTGTCAAGTTTTGAATAGGACAGGACTTGCGCCATGCCAATCACGCCATTGAGCGGCGTGCGTATCTCATGGCTCATATTCGCCAGAAATTCAGACTTGAGCCGCGTTGCCTCTTCGGACTTTACCAATGCTGTCCGCAAATCATGCTGGACCTTGCGTTCCTCCCGAACATCGCGGAAGTGCGCCAAAGACAATTGCTCGCCATTGGGGCCTGTAATCATCGAAACCGCGATGGAAAGCAAAAGTTCCTCGCCCATCTTGGTGAGATAAACGCGGTCAGTTACATATTGATTGATCTCTTCAGACAGCAACATTTTCGATTTGATGTCGCGCGCAGGCTCCTCATTTTCCGCCGTCAGGTCATCAATACGCATTCCGACAAGCTCGCCCCTAGCATAGCCCAGAAGCTTGCTTAGCGCAGGATTGGCATAGATCAGCTGATCGTCCTTATTGGCGATCGCAATGCCTCCAGCCGCATCATCACAGGCTGCCTGCATCATCTTCATCTGCTCGCGCGCGGTGTCACGTTCAGCAATGACATCGGTAACATCCTGCATAATAACAGCGCATCCCGACTTGGACGGTGCGGTTACAAATTTTGCGATTTGATTTCGATACAGCAAACCATGGTCAATGCGGGTCACCATTGAAAGGCTTTTGCCTTGCTCCACGGTTGCGATCATTTGCTCGAAAGCACTGCTTTCTTCGAGGGTCGGCGTTGTCTCAAGAAGACGTAATCCAATCGCTTCCTCAAGCGTCGCGCCCGTTGTCGCGAGGACCACCTCATTGGCCCAGCTATAGATAAAATCAACAATCTCTCCGGATTCGTTTCTTACAGGCGTAAAGTCCATAACGGGAACCGGAAGCGCATTGTACACATCTGCTGACACTAGGAGGCTCCACAAAGCTGGCATACGTCTTTTCTGCAAAATTAGGTGAAAAACATTAACCAGACTTTACAAAACGCCAGTCCGTTCAAACGTGATAGTTGAAAAAACAATGCACCATCCAACGCAAATCTGCCTATAAGCTGGGGCATGACCGTTATTTCCAAAGAGGGTGTCCAGAAATTTCTGGCCGACAATCCACACATCACCACCAAGCGCGACATCGCCCG
>CALLUH010000052.1 GCA_938011445.1 uncultured Hyphomonadaceae bacterium | reverse complement strand
GACAAGCTGCGGGGTGGTGTTGGAATGACCGACAATCAGCGCTGAACGTTTCTCGGTTTTGAGCTTTGCAGCAAAGGCGTCGAGATCGGTTGGATCATAATAGATGATCGGCAGCTCGCGCGCTTCGGCCATGGGGCGGGCCGTCTGGCGGGTGCGCGCATAATTGGTTGAGTAGATCACTTCGATGGGCACATCAGCCAGGGTCTCAACCAGCGCCTGTGCGCGGGCCTCGCCATCATCGGTCAGCGCGGGGTCTCGGCCAAGCTCTTTCTCGGCATGACGGACAAGGTGCAGCACCGATGTTGCGCCTTGATAAGCCGGAACGGTATTGCATCCCCCAATGAGGCTCACAGCAACGAACAAGCCACCAAGCGCGATTGCCAGCCGCCGCCGCGCCCTATTCATCCAGCGAGACAGCGCGGGCATTGTCGGTGACATTGCGTTCAATCAGCAGGCGGCGTGGATCGAGCATGATATGGGTTGGCTCTGTATCGAGCTCAAACGACAATTCGGTTTCCAATTGCGTCACGTGGACACGTTCAAGCTTGAGCCATTCATCGCCCAGCGTCTCGGCAGGGTCTTTGTCATAGAAGCCAATCTCGACCCATTCATCGAAATCTTCAAGCTCCATCTCATCCACAGAGGTCTCCTTGCCGTTTTCTTCCGAAGCGATGCGTTTGTCCGTTCGCAGAGCAAACGAAACCTCATACATGCCGGCCTCGGAAGATTTAAGGCTCAACGTATCGGGCATGAATTTGAGATCCCAGAACACGATCCGGTCCCAATAATCCGTTATCAGCTGCTGATACTCCTCATCCGCCGCCTCACGCAGATAATCGACAAGATTGGCCGTGGTCGGATAAGGCGGGCCTTTGGAGCCGAAATCATCAACAAATTTTCGGATCGCCCCCTGCATTTCGTCGTCGCCAATATAATGTTTAAGGCCCCAAAACACCCAATTGGCTTTCTCGTAATCGAGATATTGCTGGCCGGTGGCTTTGGCGAGCGGCGGCTCATCATTGCTGTCCAATGTGCGCCCCGTCAGATAGCTGGTGATCGAGCGCTGTTCGAGCAGCCGCCTTGCCTTCTGCCAGCCAAATGCCTCTTCATAGGCAGTTTGCGATGCGTTCATGGTCAGCCCTTCGGACAGGACATTAAAGCCCTTTACGCGCGCGGGCAGGATCTGGTGGCCAAACCATTGATGGCCGATCTCGTGCATGGTGACGAATGAGGCCGTGTCCACGCTGGTATTGTCTTCGGGGTCTCCGCTATCCATGACAAAGCCGATATTCTCCGAGAATGGAATGGTTCCGGCAAAGGCTTGGGCAAAACCGCCATAAGGGAACTCCATAATACGCACCTGGCTATACTGGTATGGTCCAAAGACTTCCGTATACGTGTCTAGCGATCGCTTCATAGCCTCAAGCATCAGATCGACATTATAGTCATGCTCACCATGATAGAAAATCTCCAGCGCGACTTCCTCGCCGTCAGGGGCTTGCCACATCGCTTCGGCCAATTCGTAACGCGCCGACAAATAGGAGAAGAACAGCGCAATCGGATTGATCGCTTTATAGTCTCGGCAAGCCCGCCCGTCTTTTTCATAGATGCGTTCAAGCTTGCCCGGCGCGATAGGGATCTGGCCAGGGTCGGTGCAAACGCTGGCTTCAAAATCGACATAATCGGCGGACGCGGTGAAGAAATTTGTATGCAATGCCTCTTCATCATCACGATCTGCAAAACGGTCAATCTCATCCAGCCCGGCGCGCCGGCGGCGGTCCTGATTGAAAAGTCGAAAGTCGGGCACATCAAGGCCCGGCATCAAGATACCATTATTAACAAAGGTTCCATTCCGGCGGATCGGGTTGGCATTGCCAAGCTCGGGCGGTTTGATCTCAATGGTAAAATCAATCCGGAAGCTGCCGCCGACCGGCACAGGTGTTTGGAAGTCATAAAAGCGGCCATTAATGTCTTTGAGCACATCGGCCCCTTCAAGGCCCTCATTCCAACTTGCTCCTTCAACCTTGATATTTGCCTGGGCACGCCGGACGGGCACGGTGAGAAAGAGATCCTCCAGCGGCGCGTCGGTCGTATTCTCGATCATGAAATACCCCACCGAAGTCGCAGTTTGGCTATGCGGCCTTAAATCCACATTGGAGACAACAGAGCGCACTTTCGGGACTTTACGGTCGAACAAATGGCTAAACTGCTCTTCAAGCCGAACCTGACGTTTGCGGGTCTCGCTGCGGGAGGCGAAGTCATTCTTGACGCTGTAGCCATTATAGATGGTCGCTCCCGCCCCGATAAAACCGAGGCTAAACAGGCCAGCGGCCAAGCCGGAGACAATAGTGATGCGTTTTCCCAGCCCTCGGAACCGGCTGATCAGGCTCGCTTGCGTTCCCCGTCGCCAAAGCCAGATCGAGACAATCGCGAACAAAGCCGCAAGCGATCCCCAATAAAGCAGGAACCATTTATAGCGTAGAGTGTCGCCAATGCCGTTGATCTCGGAATAACCGCCAAGCGGGAC
>CALLUH010000051.1 GCA_938011445.1 uncultured Hyphomonadaceae bacterium | reverse complement strand
ACGCGCGGATCGGACTGGATATTCCCAATCGTATTGAAAAACAGATTGCCCGAAAAGTCTGGAAAGCTCAGCCGCCCGTCCTCACCCACACGAACAAAGCCGGGCTTGCCGCCGCGATGGGACGCGTCCACCCCCGTTCGTGGATCATGGCCAATCTCGGCACTGCGCGAGGCAATGAAAAACACATCCGCGGCGCTGATAATCCGGTTCGCCACTTTTTCCGTGGTTTTTGTCTCAAGCGCAGGGCCACGCTCGCGGGGGTCAATCCGGTCTCCGCGCCATGCCAGCTCGCGGGTCTGGATATATTGCGGGCAATTACCAAAGCTCTGATCGACTTTCATAACGAGGCCCTGATCGTTCAGCGCCGTTACCACCGTATTTACCCGATTGCGCCTGCGCGTTTGCAGCTCGATCCCTACAAGGCCGACCTTGCTGCCCGCTTCGACCTGCATCTCAAGCTCGGACATAAGCAATGGCGGCGCACCCATGATCAGCGTTTGCGGGTCTGGCGAGGTGACAAAGCCCTGGGGGCCAAACGCGGCGCTCGCCCAAGGCTGCCCGCTTTTGTCAAGCGTGCCGGTAATCATAAATGGCAACCCGTTGTAAAACACGCGGTGCTGGTCCGGCATAAACGGACGGATCGCCCGCGCGCGCATCCGGGCATCCATATCCGGCAAGCCTACCCGCTTTTGGGCCGCCAGTTCATCCTCATGGAAGGCCGTCGATGCTTCGGGGAGTTCGATAGATGCCATAAAAAATATCTCTCAATCAGCCCCTTTTGTTACGGTCCGCCCGCTAGCTGCGCAAGCGCCAGAGCGCCTCCTCGACCAACACAATCCTGTCATTGCCGAAATACATATCATCCCCCACAAACATGGTCGGCGACCCGAACCCGCCCCGCGCGATCAGCTCATCCGTATTGGCACGAAGCTGATCCTTGATCTTTTGGCTCCGGATACGCGCCCGCAGACGATCAGCATCCACGCCCGCCCGCGTGCAGATATCGCCAAACACGGCATCATCAGACATATCGCGGTCTTCGCCCCAATAAAGCTCGAACGCCGCTCGTGCGAAATCAACCAGCTTGCCCTCGGGCTTAAGCGCAATACAGGCCCGCATCACGCTCACACTGTTGACCGGAAACACGCTTGGCGGAAACTTGATCGTCAGCCCCGCACGCCGCGCCCAATCCTGCATATCTTTCAGGTGGTAGCGCGCCTTCACCTTGACCGGCTTGGCACGCCCCTCATAGACGCTTGGATTGGCCGTATTGAACACGCCGCCAACAAGGATCGGCTTCCAGTCAATCTCGACGCCCAGCCGCTCGGCCATAGGCAAGACATTGTGAAAGCCCAGATAGGTCCATGGGCTAGAGCAATCAAAATAGACCTCTAACCCCACCTCGCTCACGCCGCCGCAAAGCCCTTTAGCCGTGCATGGATGATCTCTTCCGCCTCGGCCATAATCCGGTCAATCAGCTCCTGACAGGTCGGAATATCATGAATAAGCCCTGCCACCATACCACACGACCAAGCGCCCGCATCCATATCGCCCTCCATCATGATCTTGGGATAGACGCCGGCGACCTCTTCGATGATGTCTTCAAACTTCAGTTCCGCGCCGAGCGCCTTCTCTTTCTCAAGCAACCGCTCAACCGCAGGATTTGTCAGCACCCGCTCGGTATTGCGCAAAGGCCGCATGACAAGCCGCGTATCAAGCTCGGAGGCGGCCACAATCGCCTGTTTCACATTCTCATGTACGGGCGCTTCCTTCGTGGCGATAAAGCGCGTGCCCATATTCATGCCCTCCGCGCCCATAGCAAGCGAGGCGACCAATGAACGTCCATCAGCCTGCCCGCCTGACGAGACAAATGGAATATCAAGCTCGTCCGCCGCTCGCGGTAGCAGGATCATATTGGGAATGTCGTCCTCGCCCGGGTGCCCACCGCATTCGAACCCGTCTACGGACACTGCATCACAACCAATATCCTGCGCCTTGAGCGAATGCCGCACAGAGGTGCATTTGTGGATCACTTTGATCCCTGCATCTTTGAGAAATGGCATCACCTGCGCCGGATTACGCCCCGCCGTCTCGACCACTTTGACGCCACCCTCAATCACCTTCTGGACAATCGCCGGATAGTCCGGCGGGGTCAGCGATGGCAAGAAAGTGATATTGACGCCGAACGGCTTGTCCGTCATATCGCGGCACTTGGCGATCTCATTTGCAAGATCGTCAGGCGTTTTCTGGGTCAGTGCCGTAATTATGCCCAATCCTCCGGCATTAGATACCGCAGCTGCCATTTCGGCAAACCCGACATAATGCATGCCGCCCTGAACAATCGGGTGCTCGATACCGAACATGTCTGTGATACGCGTTTTCATAGATGACCTCCATATGTTGTGATTATATGTGGCGGCAAAAACTCGATTGGGAAAGCCTTTTCCCTAGGTAAGGACTGATTATGAGTGTACTTTTCTTCCATGGTGTTCCCGATACGCCGCATGTCTGGCAACCGCTTCTGGCAGCTTTAGCTCATCTGAAAATCGAAACTCGCACGCCCATCATGCCCGGCTTCGGCACGACACCGCCCGAACACTTCCAGCCCACCAAAGAAGGTTATCTCGACTGGATGTTCATGCAAATAGAACGCGAGGCAGACCGGACAAAAGCACCTGTCGATATTGTTGCCCATGACTGGGGCGCATTGCTGGCGCTTAAAGCCGTCGCACGGCGGCCTGATCTCATCCGCAGCTGGTCAGTCAGCGGGGCGGTGCTTGAGCCGGGCTATGAATGGCACGAGACCGCGCAGAAATGGCAAACCCCTGTTCTGGGCGAGCTTCTCATGGCAGTAACACCAAAATTCGCGCTGAAGCGCGCGCTGATTGATGGCGGCCTACCAGAAAGTGTAGCTGCGCAGGAAGTCCGTGCCTGGTCGGGGCCAATGAAACGGAGCATTCTCTCGCTCTACCGTTCGGCAAGAACGGTCACGCAAGATTGGGCCAAAGATCTTGAGGGCTTCCCCGATCGCGGCCTCATCATCTGGGGCGAAAAAGACCCATATGTCAGCTTATCCACAGCACAAGTCTTTGCAGAGCGCTGGTCAATCCCGCTCCACGTGGAAGAGAACGCCGGCCATTGGGCCATTGCCAGCCGTGCGCGCGCTGTGGCCGATGTCCTCACCGAGCACTGGTCGGGCAATTAAAGCCGCGCTCAAGCAGCTTTGTTGCTCTCGCGCAGGCCGAGCTCGCGTTTAACCCGCTCTGCCAATTGGCTCACTGTAAAGGGCTTTGGCAGGAATGAAATCTCGCGGTCTTCATCAATAGCATCGGCCAGATCCCGCTCGGCATAACCGGAGATGAAGACGATGCGCGCATCGCCTAGGAGCTCCTTGGCCTCGCGGATCAGGGTTGGACCATCCATGCCGGGCATCACGACATCAGAGATTACCAAATCAAAGCCACCCGGATTCTCTTCGAGGATTTCAAGGGCCTCCTCGCCATCAGGCGCTTCTTCGACATCATAACCACGCGAGGCCAGCAATTGCGCCGCAATCCCGCGCACGCCATCTTCGTCTTCAACCAATAAGATCCGGCCGCGTCCAGCCATGTCAATCGGCTTCCGCGCACCCTGCATGGACCGACGTTCAGCATCTTCATCAATTGCCGGAATCTCATCTGCGCTCAGCGCCGGGAAATAGATCTGGAAGGTCGTTCCTTTGCCAACTTCACTAATTGGACAGATATAGCCGCCCGACTGTTTGACAATACCATAGACCGTTGCAAGCCCGAGGCCCGTGCCGCGTCCAGTTTCCTTTGTTGTAAAGAATGGCGTGAAAATCTCTTCGAGATCTGCCTCGGAGATGCCGGTGCCGGTGTCTTCGACTTCGATCAGCAGATAATCGCCCTGCTCGACATAATTAAACCCCTTCTTGTGTGCGTCCTCCGCCGTTGCGCGGCTCGTCCGGATAGACAAAGATCCACGTGCCGAGCCGTCTGCTGTCCGCATGGCATCGCGCGCATTCGTAGCAAGATTGATAATGATGGTTTCAAGTTGATTTTTATCGACCCGAATATGAGGCAGATCACGGCCATGTTCGATGCCAAGATCAATATCATCTACAAGCTGGCGTAGCAGGATGTAGAATTCTGACAGAGTGTCGGTGATGTTGAGCACTTCGCGCTTGAAAGTCTGTTTGCGGGCATAGGCGAGCAACATTCTGACAAGTTCCGCGGCCCGATTTGACAAATCGGAGATGAATTTCAACTCGACAAAGGTTGGATCGCCCACGGGGTGACGCATCATCAACTTGTCAGTGTTCAGGATAATGCCAGTCAGTACATTATTGAAATCATGCGCGACACCGCCGGCCAATTGCCCGATTGCCTGCATCTTCTCACCTTGGGCCAAGCGCAGCTCAAGCTGCTTTTGTTCGGTCATATCAATCACATATGCGACTGATGGTTGCCCCCTGACATCGAGCGTAACGAACACATTGACATTTTTTGTTTCATCTCCGGCAAGCTCAAGTTCAACCGGACGGTCAATGGCATCGAGCAGTTTGCTATCAAGCTTGTCCTGCCCACCATCAGCAACGAAAAGGCCTGAAAACTTCTCGCCCGGCGTCGCCTTGCCCGCCGTTAACCCCATCAATTCACGATTGGTGTCGAGGATAACCGCATCAACAAGCGAAGTCCCCTCCAGGCGAACAGCTCCAAAAGGTGCATCGTCGAACATCGGATCGCTGTCTGGACGAGGCGGTCTGCTCGCTGTGGAGGGCTGGAAAATGCGCTCGGTGCTACCTTTGGGCTGGGAGTTATTGGCGATAACAATTGTTCGCCCGGCCGCGTCCGCACCGCGCCCGGTCCAAGTGGTCAGGGTCTGGACCGATATTTCCACTCCGTCGCGACCGCGAATAAGGATATCTGCCCGTCCAGGCGCCCCGGATTTACGCTCCCGCCGCAGGAGTTTGACAAATTCAGGCCGCATAATGTCGTCAATACGTATATTGCTTGCGTTTTCGGGCAGACCAATCAGTTCTCGCAACCAGCCATTGGCATAGGTTAAAGTGCCGTCGGGCCGAGACGCAAAGAAGCCCATCGGCGCGTCTTCGACATAGAGCGCTTTCAAATCTGCTGCACCAGTTGCTTCTTCATTGCCTGCAATACGTCGCAATCGCCATAGAACGCGGTCGCGCGGAAGTGGCGACACGCCAATTTCATATTGCACCGGAAGCGCCTCGATGCCGAGCGTAATGGCTGGCATGATCTCGCGTCGAGCCAAACCCGCTTTGGCTGCTTTTGAAAGGCGGAAGATCGGCGCGGCCAAGCCGGGACTGGCTCCAAACAGACGGTCAACCGTGGGCGAGCGCTCGGCATCGCCAAGTCCTGCGACAGCCAGCTCTGACAAAGACCGATAGGCGTCATTGGAAGCGACCGCAGCTCCCCCCCGTTCAGTAATCAATACCGCTTCATCCAGCGCTCTGATCCAGCCAAATTTTGGCGGATTGACGGAAACCGCCGTTTCAGCCGCACCGCGATGGGGAAACAGGCCAAGCCGACGCCCTGCGCCGCGAAACAGCCAGATGATGGCCACAACGCAGAACGCAATCATGGAAATCATATTGACGATCCAGGTTTCGCCACCCGCCTCGGTCCAGGCCAAAGCCACACAAGCGGTGGCAACGACGAACAGCATCAACCCCCAAAAGGCAAGCTGCATCACATCAATACGCCGTCCCTCACCATCGTTCAGAGCGGTCTGTTCTGCGATATCACCTATGCTCTCATCCGAATGATCGTCGGGCAGGTTTAAGGGGGAGGCGTCGGGCGCAGATTGATTTTGCAGCGACATATCGGATACTTTCATGCGAGCGTCTCCAATCATTGCTACGATTCGGAGCCCCTCTATATGTTTTGATGACATTGTCAGCGAGCGACAACACTATCTGATTATACCACTTCTAACGCAAACAAAGTTAACGAAAACGAAAAACACGTTAGGATGCATGTTAATTTTCAGCCATATTCAGCCTCATTGATCGAAAGCCCCCAAATGAAATTTATCTCCGTTTTCATCGCCGCACTTATGCTGGCGACGGCCTGTAGTTCGCCAACTCCGGAAGCTCCCCCGCCACCGGATACAACAACCCAAATTGACAAACAGGCGGAAACAGCGCGCCTGAACGGATTTTTCGAGGAGGCTTTTCAAGCAGCGATCGCCAGAAGCCCGATGCAACAGACCTTTCTGGGGATCAAAACCGATTATGACAAATGGGATGATGCGAGCGACGAGAACGCGCTTGCGGAGATGAACATCCAGCGCGACCTTGTGGCCCGGATGCGCGATGAGTTTGATCCGGTAAATCTTGATCGCCAGGGCGCATTGTCCTTCCGCTTGGCGGAGTATGAGCTTGAACAGGCCGAGCGCAGTTTCAAATACCGATCCAATGCCTATCTCTTCAATCAGATGCGCGGACAACATGCCGGCATTCCGGCGTTTCTGATCAACCAGCACCGAATTTCCGACCTATCAGACGCGGAAGCCTATATTGCCCGTCTCGAAGGCGTGCCCGACTATCTGGGCACATTCGTAGAGCGCTCGGAGACAGCTTCCGATAATGGCGTTCTGGCACCGCGTTTTGTTTATGATTATGTACTCGAATCGGCTGCAAATGTTATTCAAGGTTATCCGTTCGAGGGCGGCGATCCTGAAAATCCGTCCCCACTTTACGAAGATTTTGCCAAAAAAGTTGGCGCGCTGGAGCTTGATGAAGACACACAGGAAGACTTATTGCTTCGAGCACGTCGCGCCCTGATCGATGCAGTGTCACCTGCTTATGTCAGCCTGATCGAGACCATAACCGAGCAACGCAAAGCAGCGGGCACCGAAGATGGCGTCTGGCGCCTGCCCGATGGCCCAAACTATTATGCCGCCCGCCTCGAAAACATGACGACGACGGATATGTCAGCCTCCCAAATCCACGATCTTGGCCTTGCCGAAATGGACCGCATTCATGCCGAAATGACCATCATCAAAGACAAGGTCGGCTTTGACGGCAGCTTGCAGGACTTCTTCGTCTTCATGCGTAATGACAGCCAGTTCTACAAACCCGACACCGATGAAGGCCGCGCCGAATATCTCGCCGAGGCGACAGCGTTTATCGACACGATGCGCGAGCGCCTGCCGGACATGTTCAACACATTCCCCGAAGCCGACCTCGTGGTCAAAGCCGTCGAGCCTTTCCGCGAGAAAGCCGCGGGCAAAGCCTTCTATCAACGCCCTGCCCCAGATGGCTCGCGGCCGGGCACCTATTACGCCAATCTCTACCAGATGACCTCCATGCCAACCTATCAGATGGAAGCGCTCGCCTATCATGAGGGCATCCCGGGCCACCATATGCAAATCGCCATCGCCCAAGAGCTGGAAGGCCTGCCCAAGTTCCGCAAGTTTGGCGGCTATACGGCCTATTCCGAAGGCTGGGGGCTTTACACCGAATTTCTCCCCAAAGAGCTTGGCTTTTATGAAAACCCCTATTCAGACTTTGGCCGGCTTGCCATGGAGCTATGGCGTGCAGCACGGCTGGTTGTTGACACGGGCCTACATGACAAACGCTGGACGCGCGAACAGGCCACCAAATATCTCATCGACAACACACCCAATGCCGAATGGGACTGCATCAAAGCCATTGACCGCTACATCGTCATGCCGGGGCAAGCGACCGCCTATAAAATCGGTATGCTGAAAATACTCGAACTCCGCGAACGGGCGAAAACAGCCCTCGGAGATGCGTTCACGCTCGGCGAGTTTCACGATGTCTTCCTGCGCGACGGGCCGATCCCGCTGGCGATCCTTGAAGAAAAAGTCGATGCTTGGATCGCTGAGAAAAAGGCCTAGAGCCCTCTCCCCAAAAACAAAAAAGGGCGCGCCGGATCATCCAGCGCGCCTTTTTTCATGAGGACGATCAAGCCCGAACCGGCTCCAAGCCTATTCCTCCACCTCAACCGGACCCGTGCGGAAATCCCAACCTGTCTCCGACGCAATCCATGCAAACACTGCATAGGCCGCAACGTTCTGGCGGAAGGCTTCCGGCTCGATTTTGTCAAACGTATCGTCTGGCGTGTGGTGCAGATCAAAATAATCCGTCCCGTCTTGGCCCGGCGATACAACCGGCACGCCTGCGCGCTTCAAGACGCCAATGTCCGGCCCGCCGCGCGCACTATTGTCATGCGGCCCGATCCCAAGCGGCGCGAGCGCCTGATGCATCGCCGCCGCATAGCTCAACGCGCCTTCGCCAAAGCCCGTCTGGAACCGCCAGATCTTGCCCGCACCAAAATCCGATTCGGACGCAAAAACGTGTTTATCCAATTCATCCGCATGCTGCTCGGCATAAGCCGCCCCGCCAAGCAGCCCGACTTCCTCTGAGCCATAAAGCACAACCCGTATCGTTCGCTTTGTCCGGCCCGGCATATCCGCAATCAGTTTCGCCGCGCCAACAACAATCCCGCAACCAGCCCCGTCATCAATCGCGCCCGTACCCAGATCCCAACTATCAAGATGACACCCAAGGAGGATAATTTCATCCGCCAGCGCCCCGCGCCCTGGCACTTCGGCAATCACATTCCCCGAAGGTGCTGCAGGCCGCGCATCAATGCCAACTTCAAGCTTCACCGTCACTGCCCCGCGTTCCATAAGCCGACCAAGCTGGTCCGCATCCGGCGGCGAGATCGCAACGCCCGTGCCCGTCCCCACCGCCCCGTCCCGCGCCATCATACCCGTATGCGCAAAGCGGTGACGGTCCGTCCCGACAGACCGGATCATACAAGCCAGCGCGCCTTTCTCTGCAGCCACAGGCGCACAATTACGCCGCTTGCGCACAGCGACCCCATAGCCGGACCCGTCTTGTGTGCGCGTCATGCCTTCATCAAGGAAAACAATCTTTCCCTCAATGTCCGCCGCCGCAGCCTCCTGCAATTCGGCCATGCTCGCATACCTTAAAAGCTCCCCCGTCACACCGCCTTCAGGCGTTGGCTCTGACCCGCCCAGCGCGGTTACCGTCATCGCCTGCCCACCAGCGGATACGATCTCGGCCCGCTCGAACGTGCGCGACCAGAACGGGATATCGAACCCTTCAACAGCGACATTGGAAAAGCCCAGCCCACGCAACTTTGCCACCGCCCAATCCCGCGCCCGCGCTTCGGCGTCCGAACCAGCAAGTCTCGGGCCAATCTCGGTGGTCAGGTCTTCAACAAATTGCAGGCCGACATTGTCTTCTAGTCCAGCGGCCATGAGCCTTTGGATGCCTTGAGACACTTCGCGCTCCAACGGCGCAGGCTCGGCGGGCTGGGCCAAACCAAGCGGACTTGAAAGCGAGGCGGCCATTAGTGTAGCAATAAATGACTTCATGAGGGGGCACTCCAAAAGATACGAGAACTAGGCTTTAAGATCAGATAGGCGCGCGGTCCAGCCTCCATACGCAACCAGCGGGTTGCCTCACAAGGCAATCCTTATCGATGTTCAGTATGAGTTCATCCGCACTCGGCCATAGATTGGATCGGGATGAAAGACATCGCTACGCCTGTTGCTATGGGGCCAGAGCAACAGGCGCTCTCGCATATTTCGTATTGAATTGGTCCACGCAGACAAGGAACCAAATATGCCTGAATTCTTGAACTCTATTGACCTCCAGCAATATTTGCCCGGAGCAATCGGCTTTGCGACAAATATCCTGCTTGCCATCGTTATATTCATTATCGGTAGCTGGATTGCCGGCCGCGTCGGCAGATTCGTTGCCGGCCTTGGTAAAAAATATGAGCACCTCGACAGCACACTCTTCACCTTTCTCGGCAGCATTGCCCGTTATGTGATCCTCGCCTTTGTCATCATCGCTGTGCTTAACCGCTTCGGCGTTGAAACCACTTCGATCGTTGCCCTGCTCGGTGCAGCCGGTCTTGCCGTTGGCCTCGCGCTCCAAGGCGCAATGTCCAATCTTGCAGCGGGCGTCATGTTGTTGATCTTCCGCCCTTACAAGGTTGGTGATTTTGTCGATGCAGCGGGCATCTTCGGCAATGTTGAAGAGATCAGCCTTTTCACCACCGTTCTGCAAACTTTTGACAATCAGCAGATCATCATTCCAAACGGCGCGATCTGGGGCGCAACCATTACCAATCACAGCCACCATCCTGTGCGCGGTGTCGAGATGAAATTCTCGGTTGCCTATAGCGTTGGCGTCGATCAGGCCAAAGCGGTGATCGGTAAAGTCCTCGCAGACCACCCGCATATTGTCGCTGACCCTGCGCCTTTCGTCGAGGTTGAAACGCTCGGCCCGTCGGCTATGGAGTTCGTCGTTCGTCCGTTCACTGATGGCGCGCATTATTTCGATGTACGCTATTCGGTGCCCGAGCAAATGAAAACGGCCTTCACCGCAGCGGGCTTCGAAGTGCCGTTCCCGGCGACCAAAGTTCACATGGACAGATAGGCGCGGGACGGGCACCTCGCTCAAATGCAAACCGAAAACGGCCCGCTGTCAAACAGTGGGCCGTTCTTGTATCTGCTTGGAACGTCGAGCGATTTCTTATCAGATTAATCCTGCAAGCGGCGAGCTTGGGTCCGCATAGCGCTTCTTGCCCATCCGGCCCGCCAGATAAGCCTGCCGCCCTGCAATCACCGCATGTTTCATCGCCCGCGCCATACCAATCGGATCGCGCGCTTCGGCGATTGCCGTGTTCATCAGAACCCCATCACAGCCCAGCTCCATCGCAATCGCTGCGTCTGAGGCTGTCCCGACCCCCGCATCGACAATCACCGGCACCCGCGACTGTTCGACGATCAGACGGATGTTCACGGGGTTCTGTATCCCTAGCCCCGACCCGATCAGCGAGCCAAGCGGCATAATCGCCGCGCAGCCCGCCTCTTCCAGACGCCGCGCATAGACCGGATCATCCGAGCAATAGACCATGACCTCGAACCCATCCCTGATCAGCGCCTCGGCTGCTTTGAGCGTTTCGGGCATGTCCGGATAAAGCGTCTTCTGATCGGCCAGCACTTCGAGCTTGACCAGATCCCAGCCGCCCGCCTCGCGCGCCAGCTTGAGCGTGCGCACAGCCTCGTCAGCCGTAAAACACCCCGCCGTGTTCGGCAGATACGTATAGCGCGCTGGAGACAGGTGATCGCCGAGCCGGTCTTCATCAGAATTGGACAGGTTCACCCGCCGCAGCGCCACCGTCACCATATCCACATCCGCCGCCTCGGCCGCTTCAGCGTTCTGCGCATAGCTTGCATATTTACCCGTGCCGATAATCAGGCGCGATTTGAACTGCCGACCGGCAACGGTCAGCGTGTCATCGGGCATTATAGCGTTCGTCTTTGTATCTTGGCTCATATGTCCTCCCTACGCTGGCATTATCCAGACAGGTTCAACGGGTATAATCTCAGCCCTGAAAACGGGCACCCCAATATTGTTGTGAATAGTTGCCCCAACCTTTGTGTCAACACGGCCAACCATTTTACAATGCTGTAATCTTACAAGCAGATCCCTGGAGCTTCAGCCAGACAGAGCGCCAGTTCATCCCCCACCCACAAACTGCACAACTTCCAGCCTGTCGCCATCTTCAAGCAGCGTTTCGGCGTGCGCAGACTTCGGCACAATCTCCAGGTTGCGCTCGATCGCGATGCCGCGCGGATCACCGCCTAGCGTTTTGACGAAGT
>CALLUH010000050.1 GCA_938011445.1 uncultured Hyphomonadaceae bacterium | reverse complement strand
AGGCCAAGCACATAGGAGACGGCGCGCGGGCCGACCCCACTGCCAGCGGCGGCGTTTCCGGCCACGACATTGGATGAGGTGACATAAGGGTAGGTGCCATGGTCCACATCGAGCATGACGCCTTGAGCCCCTTCAAACAGGATGCGTTTTCCGGCGCGGACAAAACCGTCCATATCCTTCCAGACGGGGCGGGCATGGGCGAGAATGCGCGGGGCAATCTTCAAAAGCTCGGCCTTGAGCGCGGCAGCGTCCGGTTCTGCAAGGCCGAGCCCTGCGCGCAAAGGCGCATGATGGGCGATCAGCCGCTCAAGCTTCATATCGAGCGCGGCTTCGTCGGCCAGATCTGCGACGCGTATGGCGCGGCGGCCGACCCTGTCTTCATAAGCGGGGCCGATGCCGCGTTTCGTTGTGCCTATTTTTGCGCCAGCGAGGGCGCCTTCGCGGGCGGCATCAAGATCGCGGTGCCAAGGCAGAATGAGGCAGGCATTGTCAGCGAGATATAGATCATCGGGGCTGAGGGTTATGCCGCCATCGGCCATGCCATCCATTTCAGAGATCAGCTGCCAAGGGTCCACGACAACGCCATTGCCAATAATCGACAGCTTGCCCCCGCGCACAACGCCGGACGGCAACAGGTTCAGCTTATAGGTCTTATTGCCAATGACCAGCGTATGGCCAGCATTGTGCCCGCCCTGAAACCGTACCACCACATCGGCTCTATGGGAGAGCCAATCGACAATCTTACCCTTCCCTTCGTCGCCCCATTGAGCGCCGACAACCACCACACCTGACATATTGAAAGCTCCGTCGTTTCAGACGTGGTGACAGGGACACTGGATTCGGACAGATTGCAAGCTTGGCGAACGATGAAAATATGTTCAGCGGCGGAAATATGCTCTGATCTGGTTTTGGGGAACCCCGGGGGGCTAGCGTTCGAGCGGGTCGATGCCAGAGCGATCAGTGGGCGCTTCAGACGGGTCTGCGGCGGAAGGGTCTTCCGGCTTGGGCGTAAAGGCTGTGCCCGGCTTGACCGTATGCAAATGCACATCGCGCTGCGGGAAGGGTATCTCGATGCCTTCTGCCTTCAGCGCTGCGAAGATGGCAATCCGCAGATCATTCTGGACCGGAATCCGGTCATCGACATTATTGATGAAGATGCGGACCTCGAAATCAAGCGAACTTGCGCCATAATCGCGGAAGAAAACCACGGGCAAGGGATAGCTCAAGACGCGCGGGCTGGCCTTGGCGCATTTTAGCAGGATGCTGGCGACCTGTTCAGGGTCCGCATTGTAGCTGACGCCAATCGGGATAACCAAACGGGTATAGCGGTTTTTGTGCGTCCAATTGGTTACCGGTGCCGTGACCAGCTCCGAGTTGGGCACGATCACGGAGGCCCAGTCAAATGTCTCGATCTCTGTCGAACGCACGGAGATGCTTTTGACGATGCCCTCGCCTGCCGAGGTGACAATCCAGTCTCCGACCTTGATTGGCCGCTCAAACAGAAGGATGAGCCCCGAGACAAAATTATTGACGATGGATTGCAGACCAAAGCCGATACCAAGGGACAAAGCGCCTGCGACAATCGCCAGATTGGCCCAAGGGAAGCCGAGAACGCTGAAGGCCGAGGCCACAGCGACAATCAATCCGACATAGCCCATCAGCGTCCGCAATGTGTTGTGTAAGCCGCTATCCATGCCGGTCGGTTCGAATATGCGCTTATCGGCGATCCGCTGGATAAGTCGCGTGACAAGAAGGATGGTGACCAGAACGCCAAGGGCTTTGAACAGGCCCGCAATCGAAATTGTAAAGCCGCCAATCTTGAAGCCGAACAAGGCGTCCGAAGCCCAATTGCGCAAGTCAGATTGTTCGACCCCGAAAATCAGCAAAGCCAGAGGAAGAACAAGCAGCACAAGGCCGAAATCAATCAACAGTTTGAGCCAAAGCAGCAAGGAGCCGCCCTCTTCGGATTTTGGTGTTGGAATGGCCGTGCCCGCCTTGCCACCCGCACGCGCCACCGCGCTGCTCTCAAGCCAGGTGGCCAGTTCGAACAATAAAGCGCGGGCAAACCACATGCCTGTCAACAGGAATGACAGGAAATAGAGCCGCGTGCTGGCAAAGCGGGCAAGGGGCACATAGCCGGTAACCGTCGCCAGAATAATCAGAACAGCACACAGGCCCGCCAGATTGCGCGTCCATTGCCAGAATTTGATAATCTCCGGCGAATACGGGTCTCGCGTGTCCGCTTCGATTCTCCACAATTGCGGCCGCGCCAATATGAAGAGTAAAACGGCCCCGATTACGGACACTGTGGCGCTGGTCAGGGTTAGAATTTCACGCGAGGAGCCTAGCCATTCAGCAAGCCGACGCAGCACGGCATCGGCGGAAAAGGCAAAGACAATGGACATGATGAGAAACCGCACGCCGCTGGCGCGGTCCGAGTTGAGCGGGATCAATCTCCATTGAGGTAATTTCGGTGCAAAAACGGCGGTTGCCACATCCCAAACGACAAAAAGCGTGGCGACAGCCAAAAGGGTTGAGCCAACAAAAGTCGAGGTATTGGGCGTCACCAAACCATAGGCGCGGGCAACCTGATAAAACAAGGTCGCGCCAATGAGCGCAGGCATGGCACGGGTCAGGACGCGCAGTCCGGCAGCCGCGACGCGCCGGGAGGCGGTTGGCTCCCGGGTCTGCATTCTGGTGATAATGCGTTCATCAAGCCAGCGCGGAACAGGCAGGAGCAGGCAGATCGCAGCGATCGCGCTCAATAGCAGCATGATGATTGCGCTGAGATAGCGACCGTCTTCGCGCAATTGCGATCTCCAACTGTCGATACGGCCAGCAAGTGCCCCCCTGTCGGAGGCGAAAGAAGTGCCGATGGTCTGCAAGACAGACGGTCTGAACGGGACTTTATCGCGCTCGAGGATACGATTGTAGAAGGCCTGCCGCCTTCGCTCGGCAATATCGAGCAAGAGCCGGTTTGCTTCAACGATATTGATGTCTGATTTGACCATATCCGCTTCCAGACCCGTAATGCTCGCCTGAAGCTCTCGGCGGCGCTGGGCGATGGCGGGGGCTTCCTGGACGCCCTCGATTTGAGGTGCCAATCGTTCCCGATCGGCGGTGAGTTCAGTCAGACGCGTGCGCAAAGGCGCTATGGCAGCTTCCTCGCGTTGGCGGATTTCGCGCACGGTTTCGCGTAATTCCAGCAAATCACTTGCAGGAAGCTCATCGACCAGTTCAGCCGCCAGCTGCAAGCTTCTGGTGCGAGCCTGCAATGTGTCTACGGCCGACAAATCAGCTTCAGATTGAGCCTGACCATGGGACACAGAGAGACTGGATGACATGGCCAGACAGAAGACGGCCAGCCCGACCCATTTCATTAGTTTCACCACGCATGCGCCTCCACAAAACAGCAAGTTAAATCGAGTTGCCAACGATGTCACGATGCCTGATGCGGAGACAAATCGTAACAAAAGCTACACATTGCTACAGCTGTCTTTCACCGTAGAGCTTGCTAAACTCACTTTAGACCTATAAACAACTTCGCAATTCACGAGAACTATAAATCGGCAATTTGGGGGATAGTTCTACAAAAAACTTAACAAACGGGTAGGCAGCGGAAGCTAGACTATTGAAGGTGATTGGAGCGTCAAAATAAATGTCCAAAGATACGATTAAACAACCAACGGACGTCGATAGATTTGTTGGCATGCAAGTTCGGGCCGCCCGCCGCGAACTGAAGTTAACTCAAGATGAACTCGGGCAGATGCTCAATATAACTTTCCAGCAAGTTCAGAAATATGAGCGCGGCGTTAATCGCATATCTTCCGGAAAACTATACGAAATCGCCCATGTCCTTAAGAGACCGCTTGAATACTTCTACCCCGAACATTCCGGCGAGATAGACGAGGATGACAGCCGGACGGAAGCTTTGCTGAGAAGCGATCTGCAAAAAAAGTGCTGCGCGTTGGTCTCCAATGTAAACGAGATCGCAATGCTTGAGGCGATCAAAACGATTCTCAGCGGTGCACAGACAGGAAGATAACCGGCCTCAGAACAGTGGAAGCCATGACAGTATGTCAGCGGAAAACGGTTTAGCCGTCGGTTGAGAGCGCATCCATTGTGGCCGCGATGTCTTCAACCCACGTCACTATGCTGGCCGGCATGCCTTGTTGTTGCAAGAAACCAGAAAAGGCGGCTGCAAACTCTGTGGGCGCACCACACTGGTCTATCGCACCGCGCAATTGGGGCATGATTTCGCCTGAAAAATCGGTCGCGATGGTGCGAAAGTCTTCGAGATAGCCGGCAGCTTCCAGCAGGACGAACGGGCTGGGGTTCTCCAGCTTGCGGGCAAATTGCCGCATGTCGCGCAATTCTGCGCGGTACTGCGCTGAAAAGCTATCGGTTAGTTGTGAGGTTTTCCACTCGACCCATTCGCTTGTGCATGGTTCCGGCTCAAGTGTGGCGCAGCCGGACATGGCCACTGTCGCAAGTACAATAAGGCTTTTCCGCATGACATGCCCCCTTAGAATTGGTCCGGAGAGTTTGTCAGGTTTCAGGCAAAGCGGAAAGTGTTGACCTCAGCATCATGTGTCAGAGAAACGGGCCGGCCAATAATGGCTGTTTGTCCGGACATTTGCGCCAGTGTCTCCTGCACATTGCTTGCCGCAATGAAGCGTGCATTGTCTGCTGTGCGGCCAAAAATGATGGCGTGGGATGGGCCGGCGCGACCATTGACCAGCGTGTAGGTTTCCACTGTTCCGCTGGCGGGTGCAGGGTCAAGGGTTAGGGCGGTTTTTGCTTTTGCGGCAGGTCTGGCGGGCATGAACCCATCAGGGCGACTGGCCGAATAAATGCCAGCGGCTTCTTTCGTCATCCAGCCGCCATTTGCCAGCACAAGGCCGAACGCGTCAGGCTGGGTGCGCAGGGCGTCCGCCGTGCTGGCAATACCGTGTAAGGAGTAGTTATTGCCCGGGCCACCAAAGAAAGGTAGGCCGCCGGTCTGGGTGAGCGGACGCGGGTCAGACTGCCAGTCAATACCAAGTACATCTGTTGCGCTGAATACGGCGCAGGGGAAACAGGAATAGAGGTCGAGCAGGTCAATCTCTTCGCTGGTCTTGCCAGCTTGATCGAGCGCGCGGTTAAGCGCAATGTCCATCGCCCATGATCCATCTATTCTCGGGCGTTCGGAGATATGCAGGTCAGCGGCCTCGCCTGCGCCATGAAGATAGATGCGGCGTTCGGCAGGTACGCCAAGC
>CALLUH010000049.1 GCA_938011445.1 uncultured Hyphomonadaceae bacterium | reverse complement strand
GGTCAGCCAGCCGGAGAGCAGCCCCGTCAGCACATCAGCGGTCCATTTGATCGCGCTGCCGCCAAGCCCGCGCATGGTGTCAAAGCGGTAGGCGGCCAGCCATGCGACCCAGCCAATTGGCAACAGGGCAAGGAGGTCGAGGATTGGATTGCCAACGATTTGCTGAAGCGGCATCCAGAGCGCGGTGCCAAGACCAGTGAAAGCAAGCGGTTTGGCAAGGCGGCGGGTCAACTCTGTCTCGTGGCGTAACGCATAGATGGCGAACGCGATAAAAGCGAGGAAGATGACGCCCCAAATGGCAAAGAAAGGGCCAAGCGGAAGCTCGGGCGGGATGCCGTCTGCGGTGGCGCGCTCGGCAATAGATGGCGCAATATCGAGCGCGCTTGGCAGATAAGCGGCCAGAAGCTGCACAAGAGCTATGGGCACAAGGAGTTTTCGATAAATCATTCTGGCTCTATGGGGCCAAAATTAATATAATTCCAGTCATACCTGCGCGATGTGAAACGGCCCGATGAGCATATCCAGATGCGCTCAAGCCCAAGATGCGGTGGGGGTTTTTGTCCACCGCATCGAGGTGCCTTAACTTCTACGGGCCTGTTTGGCCGCTTCGTTCAGGGCTTCAATCAGAGCATTGTCGATAAGGCCCGAGGGTGATTGCCCGGCATCGGTTTGAAAGGCTCTGATGGCCGACCGGGTTGCCGCTCCCATTGCGCCATCGGCGGCACCGGGTTCATAGTTCAGTACACTCAGCACTTGCTGGATACCGCGCACTTGTTCTCTGGTGGCGGTCGCCCAAGACTGCGAGGCGAACTGTCCATTGGCACGTGCATCTCTCGGAGTTGCCGTCCATGCGGCCATATCGCGTTCGACTTGCGCTTTGGCGGCACTAGATATTTCGGCCGAATTGCTAAGGTCGCTCACCGCAGCACCAGCATCAGGATCCCCGCTTGCGGCGGCCAGCTTGTACCAGTAAAGCGCCCGATGCAGACTTGGTGAGACACCAGTGCCGCTTTCATACATGGTGGCAATGTTGAACTGCGCTTCCACAAGGCCCATTTCGGCCGCGCGCAGATACCAGTTTGCAGCTTCCGCTTCCCGGCCTGGCGTATCGGCGATCAGGGTCGCATAATTGTGCATGGCACCGACATTGCCAGCTTCAGCGGCCGCTTTGTATAGCGGAATGGCGCGGGCGGAATCTCTCTCGACCCCGATGCCGCTAATGTGAAGATTGGCAAGCTCATACTGGGCGGCGGCAAGGCCCTGGGCCTCAGAGGAGCGCAATAAGGCAACACCGCTGGTAATTTCGCCACTTGCAATTTGGCTCGTCGCAAGCTGGTATTGAGCAATGGCATTTCCGGCATTGGCTGCATCGGACAGTGACACGATTCTCTCAATGGTCGGCACAGGCCGACGGGCGAGTTGCAGGGGCTCTTGCGAGCTGGGCTCAAGCGCTGATGTCGGCGGCGGCACATTGAGCGAAATGGCAGAGGCATCGGCAATATTACCCGTCGCTGCGCCTGATTGTGTAATGTCGTCTGGCCCTGCGGCTGCGGCTGCGGGTGCTGGCGCCGGTGCGAACTCATCCGGCGGTGCCGTGGCGGGGTCAGCGGCGTCAATGGCATCTTCAGCTTCGCTATCGAAGACCGTATCGTCCTCCCCATTGATGGCGTCGATTGAACCATCAAGCCCGTCATCATTGGTTTGTGCATTGAGCGCAGCGAGCCCCGCGGGCACTTCGCTTGAATTTCCGTTCGGTGGCAGTGTCGGGCCCGTATTGGCGAGATTAACAGCTTCGGGCGCATTGTCTTGGTTCATGACAAGGAAGCTCGCCGTACCGGCCACCGCGAGCAAGCCGATGCCTGCCGCAATCACGGGCTTTTTACTGCCAGACTTCTTTCCAGCTCGGGATGATTTCGACTTTGACGCGCGTTGGCTCGAAGGATTTGAAGCGGCTGCAGATTTTGCGGCATTTCGGGCTTGAGCCAGAAAGTCATTATTGGGCAATGGACGCGCTTCTGCATCCATGGACGGTGCAAGAACTTCGGCATATTCATGTGCTGAGGTGGCGAACGGTTCAAGCGGTTCTGTTTCAATATCCTCGAGCGGGGCCGTTTCATCCTCGAAAATGTCGCTGTCGCGCGCCTCATTTGACGCGTCAAAAATATCTTCCTCGGTGTCCGCTGGTGGAGGGAGTTCAGCAAAATAATCGTCAGCTTGTTCCGACCCTTCGGTGCCGTCTACCGGTTGATCTGCTTCAAAGTCCAGAGTCTGCTCGAAACCGTCAATTGGCTCGAAGTCATCAACATTATCAAAGCTCTCAATTTCCTCATAGCCCTCGGCTTGGTCAAAGCTTTGCGTTTGCTCGAAATCTTCTACTGGCTCAAGCTCGTCCAGATCTTCAAAGTTTTGTTCAGCTTTGAGGGCCTGTTGGAACTCCGGCGTTTGTTCAAGCCCGAGCCCTTCGTCATCCAGCAGATCAGGTGCGGTCTCAGACCAGTTTTTATAACCGGCCTCAAATGGCTCGGTGTCGTCCGCCAAAACAGTTTCGATATTGTCCGCCGTAAGCGGGGTTTGGGCTTCGGCCGTTATATCGGCTCCGGCAAAATTTGCCGATGCCGTGATCTGTTCGGAAAGGTCAAATTGACTTTCGGTGTCTTCGATCGTTGTGTCGATTTTGACCGGCGACACCATTTGCGGGACATCCGGCGTGCTTTCGCGATCCATATAAGGCGGCGCGGAGAAGTCTTCAATGGCTTCGATACGCTGGGCCAGAGCGGCAATCGCTTTCTGGACCGGCGAGATTGTTGTGATCGATTGCTCCTGAATCTGTTCGAGACGGTCCGACACATTCGTCAGGGCGCTCGACAGGCGCGCTTCATGGCTCTTGGTCCGCTCATCAAGCTTGGCGGAAAACTCCTGTAGAGCCTGAGCCTGTCTGTGCTCGAGACGTTCGGCAACGCTGGATACCTGCTCGCCAACCTGTTCGATGGCAGTCGCCGACCGTTTTTCGCTTTCTTCGACGCGTGCGTTCAGCTTGTCGGCCAATTGCTCACCGACCTGTTCAATGGCCGTGGCCGACCGTTTTTCGCTTTCTTCAACGCGCTCATTCAGCTTGTCAGCCAATTGTTCGACTTCGTTGGAGATGCGATCAATGGAACTGGTGTCGCGCGCTTCATACTGTTCAAACCGGGCATCCATAGAGTCGGTAAACCGAGCCATGTCTTCGCGCAGTTCAGATGTCGCAACATTCGCATAGTCATCCGAGCTCATTTCCTTGAACCGTCGGTCGATGCTTTCAGTTACCCGGGTCACTTGAGCGCTGATCTGCTCAATGTCCCGGCTTTGCTGGTTCTGTCCGGCAACCAGACGCTGATCGACGCTTTCGGTGATGCGGGTGACGGTATCTCCAACCATTTCCATAGTCTGTGCTTGCACGTCTTCGCTGGCATCGAGACGCGCGCCCATGGCGCTGATCGTATCTTCGAGACGGGCAATCAGATTGCCGTCAACAGACTTGGCGGCCACTTCGATTTCGGACGCCATTTCGGCGCGGGTCGAGGCGATCATTGCGCGCATATCGTCGGCAAGGGAGTCGAATTTGGCTTGGAACTGGTCGCGTATATCGTCCGCCACCGAGGAAATATCGGTATTTGTGCCCTGCGCGATGTTTTCGAGGCGTGCGTCAAGGCTGGAAAAGGTTGATTTGAGATGTTCGAGCGCCTGGTTCGTGCTTGTTTCGGCGCGGTTGAGACGGTCTTGTATGGTGGCAAACTGTTCCTGATTGTGTGCCAGAGCCTGATCGAGCGTTGCAGACTTTTCGGTGACGGATGCCAGTTCGGAATGAACGTTTGCTTCCAACTGGCTAAATCTGTCGGCAAGATGATGATTGGTGCCTTCGACGCGTAACTGGCTGTCAGCCACCGCTTTAATAACGGTATCGGACGCTTCGCGCAGCTTGACTTCAACCGCTTCGTCAACATTATCCATGCGCGAGGACAATTCGCCCAAGCCGGTCTCAAGGCGAACTTTGATCGCGGAAGCTTCTTCGCTTACAAGCTCGTTTTCCTCGTAAACGTGGGAGGCAAGCTTGCCCAGCGCATCTTCGAGCGCTTGCAAGGCGGCTTGATTGCGGCTCGAGGCATCATTATTTTCAATAGCGGAGATTTTGTTGGTCAGAACGTCATATGTTTTCTGGACATCACCGAGTACCGATTCCCAGTGGTTCCCCAGCGCATGCTGATTGTGTTCAGCGTTCTCAAGGCGTGAGAGCAGACCGACAACCGACTGGTCGATGCCTGTAATGGCAAGCGTCGAGCGGGCTTCCGCCGATTCGATCCGGCGGGTCAGCCGATCAAGGGCCGCATTGGCCGGTTCATCGGTCGTCGGATGAGGGCGGTGATGAGAGGGCCTTGCACCAAAGCCGTGGGCCGTGCGGTCTGTGGCCTCATTGATCGGGTCATGGTCTTCAAAGGAAGACCGGCCAGTTGGCTCTCTCATTGAGGCGCTGCCCAAATTAGGGTCGTCCTGAAGAATGAGACGATTAAGGTAAGCACCTAAAGTCGTGCCCTCTTCGCGCGCCGCTTCTCTGGCCGCTTCACGCGCCCTGTTATCGATGCCTTTTACGCTCCATGGGCCCGTCTGAGACATGGCGCCCTCCCTTAAAAAATCTACGCGAAACACTGCGCAAAGAAGTTAACTGTGACCGGAACATGGCCTGTTTGTTCTTAAGAGGGGGTTAAAAGTGAATTTTTTTGCTGGTTTCAATCACACCTCGCTGTGTTGACAGTCTCCATCTATGCTTCGCTGTTGACGTTGACGTTGACGTTGACGTTCACGTAAGGGCGGTGTAGAGAATCCATATGACAAATCAACCGCACAAGCCCGCTTCGCCTTCTGTCTCCGCCGCCGATGCCCGGACATATTCGATTTCCGAGCTCGCGCGCGAATTTGGTGTAACGGCAAGAGCTTTGCGGTTTTACGAGGACAAGGATTTGCTGCATCCGGCGCGGGACGGGATGACGCGGGTCTATTCAAACCGCGACCGCGCGAGGCTCATTCTGATTGTTCGCGGCAAGCGCGTGGGGCTCCCTCTTGCGGACATTCGCGAAATACTTGATCTCTATAAATTGGGCGATCAACGCGTCCAGTTGCGCACAACGCTGGACAAGTTCCGTAAGCAGGTGGTTGAACTGGAAAGTCAGCGTGAGGACATTGAAACGGCACTGACCGAGCTTCATAAGGGGATCATCTGGGCAGAGGAACAGCTAAACAATACGCTGCCCGGTGAGGATGTCAGCCAGGACGTTCGTGCTTATGAGGCGGTTGCCCGTGCCCAGCTTGAAGATCAGGACTAAGTAGAACAATGCTGCCCGGACCGGCAGGATTACGACACATTCGCAAGACAGGAATACGATATGCCACGTTATGATGCGCCAGTGCGCGATATGCAATTTATTCTCCATGAGGTGTTGTCGCTGCAATCTTATTCAAATCTGGAAGGGTTTGGCGATGCGACCCCGGATCTGGTCGATCAAATTCTGGAACAAGCCGGCAAATTCTGTAAAGAAGTGACCCATCCGCTGAATATGGTCGGCGACAGCCAAGGCTGCGTGCGCGCAAGCGATGGCAGCGTGAAAACACCTGACGGCTTCAAAGAGGCGTATACCTCTTTTATTGAGAATGGCTGGCCGCTTTTGGGCGCAGACCCTGAAATGGGCGGACAGGGGCTGCCTTATGTTCTCGGTACGGCGTTTAATGAGATGATGTCGTCTTCGAATATGGCGTTTGGCATGTATCCGGGGCTAACACGGGGGGCCTATGAGGCGCTGATGGAGGGCGGCTCTGACGAACAGAAGGCCAAATACGGGCCGAACATGGCCGCTGGCATCTGGGCGGGCACGATGAATTTGACCGAGCCACATTGCGGCACAGATCTTGGCATGATGAAGACGAAAGCGGCACCACAGGCGGACGGTTCGTATAAGATTACCGGTCAGAAAATCTGGATTTCAGGCGGCGAGCAGGATTTGACCGAGAACATTATCCATCTCGTGCTCGCCAAGATTGAAGGCGCGCCGGATACGATCAAGGGTGTGTCTTTGTTCGTGGTGCCGAAATTCCTCGTTAATGAGGATGGTTCGCTTGGCGAACGCAATGATTGCGGTTGCGGCGGGCTCGAAGAGAAGATGGGTATTCATGGCAATGCGACCTGCGTGATGAATTATGACGGCGCGACGGGCTGGCTTGTTGGCGAAGAGAACAAGGGTATGCGCACCATGTTTGTCATGATGAACGAGGCGCGGCTGGGCGTTGGGCTGCAAGGGCTGGCGCAAGCCGAGATCGCCTATCAGAACGCGGCCGATTTTGCGCGCGACCGGCTACAGGGACGCTCGCTGACAGGGCCGAAAAATCCTGACGGTCCGGCCGATCCGATTATTGTGCATCCCGATGTGCGCCGTATGCTGATGGATACGCGCGCCTTTGTCGAGGGCGGACGGGCGTTTCTCTATTGGGTGGCGCTGCATGGTGATTTGCAGAAAAAGTCCCCTGACGAGGCGGTGCGCGAGAAGGCAAACGATTATATGGCGCTGATGACGCCTGTGCTCAAAGCCTTCCTCACCGATCGCGGACTTAAGGCGTGTAATGATGCCATGCAGCTCCATGGCGGCTCCGGCTTTACCAAGGAGTGGGGCATGGAGCAGTTCGTACGCGATGTGCGGATTGCGCTGATCTATGAGGGGACAAATGGCGTTCAGGCGCTCGATCTCGTTGGCCGGAAACTGGCCAGCAATGGCGGGCGGGCGATTTTCTCCTTCTTTGCCGAGATGGATGACTTTATTGGCGAGAATGCCGATAGCGCCGAACTTGCGGACATGATCGCGCAGCTGACCGATGCCAAAGCCCAATTGCAGGACGGCACGACATGGCTAATGCAGAACGGCATGTCGAATTTTGACAATGCGGGCGCGGCCTCGATGGATTATCTGCAATTGTTCGGGCTGACGGCGCTGGCCTATATGTGGGTGCGCATGGCCAAGACGGCGCAGGAGGAAATCGCCGGGAGCGCGGACGATCCATTCTATGCGGACAAGTTACTGACCGCGCAATATTATATGGAGCGGGTCTTGCCTGAAACGGCGTCCCATCTGGCCAAGCTGAAGACCGGCGCTGAAAGCATGATGGCGCTCGCCGCTGACCGCTTCTAGGATCAACTCGACTTTAAGGATTGACAGACCATGTTTCAAAGCCCGCTTAACGTTCCGCCGTCGCCCTGGCGCGGGGATGACGAAATCTCAATTTTCTCCGATGCTGTCGGGCAATTCTTCGAGCGTGAATGCAAACCGCATGTTGAGGATTGGCGCAAGGCGGGCATTGTGCCGCGCGAGGTCTGGACGAAGGCGGGCGAGGCCGGGCTCTTATGTGCGTCCATGCCCGAAGAATATGGCGGCGCGGGCGGGGACTTCCGCCACGAGGCGGTCATTATCGAGCAGCAGCAATGGCAAGGAATAGACGGCTTTGGCATCGGTCTGCACAATGCCATAGTCTCTCCATATATTCTGCATTATGGCTCCGAAGAACAAAAGCAGCGCTGGCTACCAAAGCTTGCGACCGGAGAGCTGGTCTGCGCGATCGCGATGACCGAGCCGGGCACGGGGTCCGATCTTCAGAACATCAAAACGACCGCCAAGAAAGATGGTAATGGCTATATCATCAATGGCTCGAAGACGTTTATCACCAATGGGCAAACGGCTGACCTGATCCTCGTTTGCGCCAAAACCGACACGGAAAAAGGCGCAAAAGGCATCTCGATCATGGTCGTCGAGACAGAGGAGGTCGAGGGCTTTGAGCGCGGCAAGAATCTGGAGAAAATTGGTCAGCATGCATGCGATACGTCCGAGCTGTTTTTCAATGATGTGAAAGTGCCCGCGCACGCGCTGCTCGGCTCTGAAGAGGGCCAAGGCTTCGTCCAATTGATGCAGCAGCTTCCTCAGGAGCGGCACATTATCGGGCTGCAAGGGATTGGCATGATCGAGCGCGCGATTGCCGAAACGGTGGCTTACGTTAAACAGCGCAAGGCGTTTGGCGGCACGATTATGGATTTCCAGAACACGCAGTTCAAACTGGCCGAAGCCAAGACAGAGGCAACTGTCGCCAAAGTGTTCGCTGATCACTGTACCGAGCTTTTGCTCAAGGGCGAGCTTGATGCGGCAACGGCGTCGATGTCGAAATACTGGATTTCGGATTTGCAGTGCAAGATTGTCGATGAATGTTTGCAGCTCTTTGGTGGCTGGGGCTATATGGACGAGTATCCGATTGCGCAAATGTATGCCGATGCCCGCGTACAGAGAATTTATGGCGGCGCGAACGAGGTGATGAAGATGCTGATTGCGAGGACGCTTTAGATGAGTGCTTCAAAGCTATCTTTTCGTCCCTTAATTTTGCTGGGTGCTGTCTTGTTGGCGATGGCGAGTTTTTTTTGGGGGCTGCGTGAGTATGATGCCGGCGAGCCGTTTATGGATTGGGGAGTGAACTTCGCCATTTCCATTGTGCTTGTCATTTTTGCGGCACGCCATTTTCGATCGTTGAAGAATGGTGCTTCCTAGATATGCCTGACGACACGCACCGCATCACTGAAGTCTTCCCAACGCCAAGTCCCAGCTCTTCGACGCTTGGCTTTGAGATTCTCGCGCTTGATATGAAGGCGTGGACGACGCGGGTGCGGTTTGCTGGCCGGGAGGAATTTCGCAATCCGGCGGGCTATGTGCAGGGCGGGTTTCTGGCAGCGATGCTGGATGATACGATCGGGTTTCTCGCTGGCATGAAGGTTGCTCCGCGCGCGCTGCCTTCCACGGTTGATCTGCACACGACGTTTTTACGGCCCGTGCGAATTGGCGCAATTGAAGTGGCCGCGAAGCTTTCCAATATCGGCCGCGCGATGATTTTCACCCAAGCGACCCTTTTTGACGGGCGCGGCAAAGAAGCAGCAAGAGCAACTGCAAGCCTGACGATAAATCCGGTACAGGCCAAACAAGATATTTGACACGACACGATTGAGACCAAGACAAACCGAAGGAGACCCAAATGGGCGAAGCATATATTTACGACGCGGTGCGCACACCGCGCGGCAAAGGCAAAAAGTCCGGCAGCCTGCATGAGATCACAGCGCTTGATTTGGCGACCCAGCCGCTCAAGGCAATCCGTGAGCGGAACGATCTTGATACATCCAATGTGGATGATGTGGTGTTTGGCTGCGTCTCACCAGTGGGCGAACAGGGCGCAGACATTGCGCGTGTGGCGGTGCTCAATGCAGACTATGCGCAAACGACGGCGGGCGTGCAGATTGACCGGTTTTGCGCCTCCGGGCTTGAGGCCTGTAATATGGCCGCGTCAAAAGTGATGACGGGCGAAGCGGATATGGCAATTGGCGGCGGCATTGAGAGCATGAGCCGCGTGCCTATGGGAGCCGCAGGCGGGGCATGGCCGGCTGATCCGCAAGTGGCGATGAAGACTTATTTTGCGCCCCAAGGGATTGGCGCTGACACGATTGCGACCAAATACGGGTTCAGCCGCGATGATGTTGATGCCTATGCGGTAGAAAGCCAGAAACGGGCGGCTAAAGCCTGGGACGAGGGGCGGTTCTCAAAATCCATCATCGCCGTTAAAGACCAGATGGGCGGCACCCAGCTTGACCATGATGAGCATATGCGCCCCGACGCTTCGATGCAGAGCCTCGCTGCGCTGAACCCAAGCTTTGCGGGCATGGGCGCGATGGGTTTTGATGAGGTCATCAAGCAGCGCTATCCCGAGCTTGAGGCGATCAATCATGTTCACCATGCGGGCAATTCATCGGGCATTGTGGACGGAGCGGCGGCCGTTTTGTTTGGCTCAAAAGAAATGGGCGAGAAGCATGATCTCAAGCCACGCGCGCGCATCCGGGCCATGGCGTCGATTGGTTCCGAGCCAGGCATCATGCTGACGGGGCCGACTTATGTGACCCAGAAAGCGCTCAAAAAAGCGGGCATGGAAGTTGGCGATATTGACATTTATGAGCTGAACGAGGCGTTTGCGTCTGTCCCCATGCTGATGATGCAATTGCTCGACATTGACCATGACAAAATGAACGTCAATGGCGGCGCGATTGCGATGGGCCATCCGCTTGGCGCGACCGGCGCGATGCTGCTGGGCACTATGGTCGATGAGCTTGAGCGGACCGGCAAGGAGACGGCGCTGGTGACGCTTTGCGTTGGTGCGGGGATGGGCACGGCCACAATCATCGAGCGGATATAGCGAGCGGGCAGAGCGGGCGTGAACGCGATGGCTGAGGCGAAGAAACCGAAACAGCGGCCTGTAAAGGCGGTGCGGCGCGACGCGGCCGAGGGCGAGCGTCGCCTTTGGACGCGGCTGCGGCGCAAGCAGGTGGGCGGGGCGACATTCCGGCGGCAATATCCGATCGCAGATGTGACGGCGAGCTTTGCCTGCATTGCACGTAAAACGGTGGTGGAATTTGACACATCCAAAACCGCGCTGGCATCAGAAAAATCGCATGAGGAACGCCGTTTGAAACGGATCGCTTCGCTCGGCTGGAAGATTATTCTGGTCACGCATGAAGATGTGTTCGCCGATCTCGACGCGGTTGCCGACGCCATTGAAGCGCATTTGCCGCCCCCCATTGTGCCTGAAACGACACCACAAAAGGACGGCGCGACGAGGCCCGTTCCCGAACTTGATACGCCGCCCGATACCGGCTGGCAGCCATAATTTTTTTGAAAGACAGATAGATGAACCTAGAGACTTTTTCCTTTGAGATAGACGCTGACGGTGTTGCGCACGCAGTTTTCGATGTGCCCGGGCGCAGCATGAACACGCTGACGGGCAAGGCAATTGCCGACATTATCGCGATCGCCAAAGAGATTGCCAGCAATGACAAGATTGTCGGCGCGGTGCTCTCGTCTGGCAAGGCGTCGGGCTTTTGTGCGGGCGCGGACCTCGGCGAGATGGGCGAGCAGGCGGGCGGCAAGCCTGAAGCTGATATGACCGAGGCTGAGCTGAAAAGGGCGCAATTTGATCGCGGATTTTCGCTGAACAAAACGCTACGTGAGCTTGAGACTTGCGGCAAGCCGGTGGCGGTGGCGCTCAATGGGCTGGCGCTTGGCGGTGGGTTGGAAGTGGCGCTGGCGTGTCATTACCGTGTGGCGGCGAACGATAATCCGAAGCTGCAATTTGGCTTGCCTGAAGCAAAGATTGGCCTCCTGCCGGGTGCTGGTGGAACGCAGCGTTTGCCGCGCCTCATCGGCGTTCAGGCCGCGCTTGAATATATTTTGCAGGGTAAGTCGATGAAGGCGGACAAGGCGCTCTCTCTTGGCGTGGTCAATGAATTGGCTCCGGCTGCGGAAACCACAGCGAAGGCGAAAGCATGGGTTCTCGCAAATCCGGATGCCAAGGCGCCTTGGGATGAGAAGGGCTTCAAACTGCCCGGCGGTGTGGTCCATCGCTCACCGGGCGCGGGGCAGGTTGCGACCATGGCGAACGCGATGCTGGCGGCGCAGTCTTATGGCAATTATCCGGCGCAGAAGAATATCCTCTCTTGCGTTTATGAAGGCACGCAATTGCCGATTGATGCAGGGCTTCGGGTTGAGACGCGTTACTTTATCAACACCCAGCAAGGGCCAGAAGCCAAGGCAATGATCCGTTCACTGTTCTTGTCGATGCAGGCGCTGGGCAAGGGCGGCAATCGTCCCGCTGGTTTCGAGAAGACCGATTTCAAGAAAGTGGCCGTGATCGGCGCGGGGCTGATGGGCGCAGGCATTGCCTATGTGCAGGCCATGGCAGGCATTCCGACGGTGCTGGTGGATGTGTCCAAAGAGAACGCCGAGAAGGGTAAGGACTATTCGCGGCGTCTGGTGGAAAAGGCCGTAAAGCGCGGCAAGACGACCGAGGAGAAGGGCCAGGCTTTGCTTGATCTGATCACGACGACTGACAGCTATGACGATTTCAAGGGCGCTGATCTTGTGGTCGAGGCGGTGTTTGAAAACCCTGAACTGAAGGCCAAGATTACGAAAATGGCCGAGGAGCAGCTTGAGCCGGGCGCGGTGTTTGGGTCCAATACTTCGACGCTGCCGATTACGGGCCTTGCCGAAGCCTCTTCCCGCCCTGAGAATTTCATTGGCATTCACTTCTTCTCACCGGTTGAGCGGATGGGGCTGGTCGAGATTATCTCTGGCGAAAAGACCTCGAAGGAGACGCTCGCCAAGGCTGTTGATTATGTGCTGGCGATCCGGAAGACGCCGATTGTGGTCAATGACAGCCGTGGCTTCTACACCTCGCGTTGCTTTGGAACATACACCCAAGAGGGGCTTTCCATGCTGGCCGAGGGCATCAAGCCTGCGATCATCGAGAATGTCGGGCGGCAGTCTGGCATGCCAATGGGGCCGCTGGAGGTTTCTGACAGTGTGGGGCTTGATACGGCGCTGAAAGTGGGCCGGCAAATGGCTCAAGCTTCGGGCATTGATTATTCAGGCAATGAGCTGGGCCAGATGATGGCGTGGATTGTCGAGGATAAGGGCCGCGTTGGCCGGAAGGCGGGCAAGGGCTTTTATGATTATGGCGACAATGGCAAGCCAACGCGGATCTGGCCGGATTTGAACAGCCAGATCGAAGTGAAAGTGGATGAGTGCCCGCCAGAGCTGAAACGCGAGCTGACCAATCGCTTCCTCGTGCGCCAGGCGATTGAAGTGGCGCGCTGCTTTGAGGAAGGCGTCATCACCGATGCGCGCGACGGCGATATTGGCTCCATTCTGGCCTGGGGCTTTG
Source organism: uncultured Hyphomonadaceae bacterium (assembly GCA_938011445.1). GTDB lineage: Bacteria > Pseudomonadota > Alphaproteobacteria > Caulobacterales > Hyphomonadaceae > CALLCD01. Next base: position 1,077 of record CALLUH010000049.1, on the reverse strand, counting down.
CGCCTTATACCGGCGGTTGCTGTTCTTATGTCGATCTGATCTGGGGCATCGAAGCGTTTGTCGCCGAGGCTGACCGTCTGGCCGACAAATATGGCGAGCGCTTTGCACCAAATGATTTGCTACGCGATATGGCCGCCAAGGGCGAAGGGTTTTATGACCGCTTCGCACCTGCCGATGCGACCGCAGCGGTTGCAGCAGAATAGGCTTTAGAGGCTTTCCAGAAAATCAAAGGCCGGAGCGTTCTGCCCCGGCCTTCTTTTTGTCTTGGAAGAAGTCTTCGTCTAGGACGGGATCTCTTCCTCGACAATCGGGGTAAGGACGATTTCGACGCGGCGATTGAGCGCGCGACCCTCGGCGGTCTCGTTCGATGCAATCGGCTGGCTCTCTCCATATCCGACAGCTGCAAGACGCACGGGGCGAACACCCTGATTGAGCAGATAGGACTGGACCGATGTGGCGCGCTGTTCGGATAGACGCTGGTTGAAGTCTTCAGCACCCTGACTGTCGGCGTGACCGATAATGTCAACTGCGGTCGATGGGAACTCAACGAGTGTATTGGCGACATCATTGAGCGGAGCGTAGAAGGCAGGCTGGATACTGGCTTCGCCGCTTGCGAATGAGACGTCCGAGGGTAGAGCCAATTGGATCTGGTCGCCCGAGCGAATGACTTCGATACCTGTCCCGGCTGTCTGCTCTTCAAGCCGTCTTTGCTGACGGTCCATATAGCGGCCAACACCGGCGCCTGCGAGACCCCCGACCGCTGCGCCGATAGCAGCATTGCGCTTGTCATTGCCGCCAAACAAAACGCCCACGCCCGCGCCAGCTGCTGCGCCAACCCCGGCGCCGATACCGGTTTTCGTGATGCGGCGCTGTCCCGTATTGGGATCGGTCGCGCAGGCAACAAGAAGCGTTGTGGCCAATAGGCCCGTTAATACTGTCTTCATTTTGAGATAATCCTTGATGATACTCTTATCTGTGGCCCCAGATCTAGCTGAGGTCTGAAGAGTTCATGCCATGAGTCTGTGATGTTTTCGTGGCGCTGACATTAATATATGGATAACCATAAGCCCTCGTATT
>CALLUH010000048.1 GCA_938011445.1 uncultured Hyphomonadaceae bacterium | reverse complement strand
TATCTTCGCGGTCATGGACAAGATCGGTGTGTCGGGAGAAGCAGCGGCGCAATTTACGGCGCCCGCCTTCTCCGCCGGCGCAATGGGCACGCTGCTCGCCCAGCTCGTGATCATTCCGCGCCTGCGCATTTCCAATCGCTCACTCATGGTGGTTGGCGCTTTGATGCTGGCGGCGGGAGCATTGATGATTGTGCCGACCAAGGCATTTGCGGTGCTGGTCTCAGCACAATTTCTCGTCGGCATGGGTCAAGGGCTGGCGCGGCCAGGCTTTTCGAGCGGGGCTTCGCTTGCGGTCGGCCCCGCCATGCAGGGCAATGTCGCAGGGCTTGTCATCTCGGCGAACGGGATGGGCTTTATCGTCTCGCCCTTTTTCGGGCCGTTCATCTACCAATATGTCGGACAGAGCCTGCCCTTCCTGATGGCGGCAGCATTGCTTGTCTGTCTGGCATTGTTTGCACGCTTCGCCCTCCCCTCTGTCGATATTGTCAGCGATACGGGGATCGATGCGCCCTAACCCGCCGCCGCTATGACCTGCGCGACAAGCTCGGGCGTCGGATAACCATCGGCGACCAACCCGCGCTCGCTCTGGAAGCGTTGCAGAGCACGCCGCGTACGCGAGCCCATAATTCCGTCCGCCGTGCCCGCCTCAAACCCAAGCGCATTAAGCCCGCTTTGCAGCGCGGTCATATCAGCCACAGAGACGCGCGCCAGATGGGTCGGCCAAGGCGCTTGGGGGCCGGGGCGTCCAGCAATCCCATCCGCCAGAAGCCCGACGGCAAAGGCATAGGACAAAGAGCGATTATATTCGAGGAAGGTATCAAAATTACTCGTCAGCAAATATTTCGGCCCGCTCGCATCGGCCGGTAGCCAGAGCCGCGCCATCTGGGCATCGTCCAGCAATAGGTCACCACCATCAAAACCACGCACGCCAAGCGCACGCCATTGCAGGAGCGGTAATGTGCGGCCATCAGAGTAGATCAGCTCGAAATCCTCCGGCAAGGTCACTTCTACCCCCCAAGGGAGATTGTGCTGATAGCCTGATTGACTGATATAATTGGCCGCAGAACCAAGCGCATCTGCCCGTGAGGTCCACAGGTCGGGCTGGTTGCCGCCGGAAAAGTCAATTGCATAGGCTTTGAACGTCGTCGGCATAAACTGGGTTTGCCCCATCGCCCCTGCCCAGCCTGCGATCAATTGGTCACGCCGCACCCGCCCCTGTTCGATCAGCTCCATTGTGGCGAGCAATTCGGTTTCGGCCAGTTTGCGGCGGCGGCCTTCCGTGGCCATATTGATCAGCGTTTCAGGCCCGTCAAATGTGCCGATATAGCCGCCAAAGCTCGTCTCCATACCCCAAATGGCGGCCACAACTTCGCCATCAACTCCGAAGCGTTCCTCTATCTCCCCGAAAAGCCGGGTTTCTTCGGCTTTGCGGGTGGCTCCGGTGTCAATATTGGCCGGACTGACGGCAGTGGCGAGATATTCCCAGACGGGCTTGGCAAATTCGGCTTGGGAAGAGACATCCGAGGAACCATTATCAGGCGTCGAGGGCAAATAGGCTTCAAGCGGTTTGGCGTCCCGCAAGACCTCATAAACCACCATCGGATTGCGCCCCGCTTCAATCGCGCGCATAGCAAAATCATTGCGCCAGGCGTCAAGTTCGTCATGGCCGGAGCTTTCAAACGGCGGCAGGCTGAATGTCTCGGTTGGTAGAGCCGGCGTTACAGGTCGGGCGGGCGCGTTCGCAATGGTGGCAGGTATCTGCTCGGTCAATTGCGGCTCGGGACTGGCGCCGGTCGCACAGGCACCGAGCAGGACGATCAGGCTCGCAAATTTCACACCGGTATTACACAACATCGCTTATCCTCATTTTCCAATTCCGCCGATCCGGCGCCCCGTGCCAATTGACTTCGGCGAGACAGTGCTATATCCACCGCGCTCTTGTTTAAGCTACCCGAAAAAGGCTGGGCCTCCAATGAAAGTCCGTTCATCACTCAAAGCCCTCAAGACACGTCATCGCGATTGTAAGATCGTAAGACGTAAAGGACGGGTTTATGTCATCAACAAGACCAATCCCCGCTTCAAAGCAAAGCAGGCCTGAGCAAAGCATGAACGATACGCGGATTTATTGATATGCGTATCAGGATTGTGCTCTGGGATCTCGGTCGGGTTCTGATAGATTGGGAGCCTGAACGCGCCTATATGGACGCAATTCCAGACCCGAGGGAACGCCGGCATTTCCTTGACAATATCTGCACGATGGCTTGGCATGGTCGCCATGACGCTGGTGTGAGCTTTTCCGACAATGCGGATGTGCTGATTGCCAAACACCCCGATCATGAAGCTTTAATCCAGCGCTGGGGCACGCATTGGTTTGATATGTTCAACGGCTACATCGACGGTACGCCGGCCTTGTTTGAGCGGCTTGCTGAAACTGGAATTGCACAATATGCGCTGTCGAATATGCCAGCCGATGACTGGCCGGAAATGAAGCGGCGGTTTCCGCTTTTAGCCCGGTTCAGGGACGCAATCATCTCGGGCGAGGAGAAAGTCATCAAGCCAAACCCCGAAATCTACGAGATCGCTCTTTCACGCATGGGCAATCCGTCACCTGAAGACGTCTTCTTCATCGACGACAGCCCGGCCAATATCGCCGCCGCTGACAAGCTGGGCTTCCAGACCCATTTGATGAAAGATGCGAGCGGTCTTGAAACGGCCCTGATGCACAGTAAACTGCTTTAAGAGAGCATCCGTGATCACGCCAAGAACACGAGCCGGACAAGAGCAAAGACAAGAACGACAGCCCATCAGGACGATATGATCAAAGCCATCATCCTTGCCAGTTTTCTGCTCGTAAATGGGGTCGGCTCCGGCCCTTCCGATGAAATGTTTTCGACCTTGAAAGACGCCGACAGCGCACAGGACGCCGCCCAGCCCGAGGCGGACATTCTCGCCTCATGGGCGGTAAGCGGCTCAGGCACCATTGATCTGCTGATCGAGCGTGCAGGCATGGCCGAACAGGCCGGTGAGTTTGACTTGGCGCGTGCCTTCTATGATCGTATCGTACTGATTGAACCGGATTATGTGGAGGGCTGGTATCGGCGTGCCGTGATCTTTTTGCAGCAGGAGAATATCCCCGAAGCGCTGCAAGATCTTAATGAGACGCTGACCCGTGAGCCACGTCATTTTCCAGCCTGGACGCGGCTTGGGTCACTGCTCGAAACACTTGGCTCGCGCACCGAGGCGCTCGACGCTTACAACACAGCGCTCGACATCCATCCCCATCTTGCGCCCGCCAAACGCGCCGTGGCGCGGCTCGCTGCCGAGACCAAAGGCCAATCTCTGTGAAAACAATCTATGTAATTATTACGCTTCTGCTGCTCACGCCATTTCTCTCGGCATGTGTAACAAGTGCCCTTTATACCGCCCGCGCCGAAGACGCCCATCCACCAGCCGGGATCTTTCTTGAGCTGAATGAGGCAAAAACCCATATTGTTCGTCGAGGACAGACCGGCCCGGTGGTGCTGATGATCCATGGCGCCAGCGCAAATGCGCAAGAGTTCACACATACTTTGGCCCCACATCTGAGTGACACCCATCGTGTACTAATGGCCGACCGGCCCGGCCATGGCTATTCGGTGCGGCCAAAGATGAGCTCGACGCTCGGTGTTCAGGCTGCACAAATGGCCGGCGTACTCGAAGCGCTCGCTCCGGGTGAAAAAGCAATTATCCTTGGCCACTCTTTCGGCGGCGCGGTCGCGCTCAGGCTTGCCCTTGACCGGCCAGACCTTGTTTCCGCTCTGGTGCTTGCGGCACCTGTCAGCCATGATTGGGGCGCAGATACGAACGCATGGTACACCGCCGCTGCGGCCAATCCGGTCTATGGCGGCGCCTTCTCCCAATTGGTGCCGCTGATAGGTCCAAGGCAGGCCCGTGACGGTATATTGGGTGTGTTCTCTCCCGAACCAGCTCCTGAGAACTATTATGATAAGTCAGCGATCGCGCTGCTGTTCCGCCCGTCCCACTTCCGCGCCAATGCCTCAGATGTACACCATTTGCGCGCCGAACTGGCCCGCCAGCAAAGCCGCTATGATGAGTTAAAAATGCCCGTCATTGTTTTTAGTGGCCTGCGCGATAGCGTGCTCAAACCGGAACTACATGTCGGCAAACTTGAAGCCCAACTGCCGCAGCTTGAGCGGGTTGATTATCCTGATGGCGGGCATATGCCTCATCATGAGCATGGGGATGAGATTGCCCAAAAAATCAGAGAGCTTTCCTCGGTCGCCACTTTGCCTTAGACGCTTGTGCCACCCTCAAACCATCACGAACTGATTCTTAGCCGGAGACCCAAATGGAAGATGCCGCATCCGCCGCCCTGACTGAAGCTGCCCGCGAAAAACTTCGCCAAACCGTAGACCGTATTGAGCGGCTCGAAGAGGAAAAGGCCGAAGTCGCCAACCAGATCAAGGAAGTCTATGGCGAGGCCAAGGCTTTTGGCTATGATGTCAAAGCTTTACGTCAATTGGTTCGCATCCGAAAAGTCGATCGCGCCGAACGCGAAGAACAGGAAGCCATTCTGGACCTCTATCTGCTCGCCCTGGGTGAGATCTAGTTTCAGCCCATCAAGACTGAGCGGCCCTTGATCTTCGCTGGAGAACGGTCAATTCTACCCATTATGGCGCGCGACATTGACGACAGGAAGAAACGCAAAGCCCTGCGCAAACTGCGTAAGGCGGCCGAACGTGCCGAAGCGGAAAATGGGCCGGGCCTGTCGGACTGGGAGCGCGAATTTGTCGAGGAGGTCGAAATGCGGGTCGAGAAATATGGCTCTGCCTTTGCCGACCCTGAAAAGGGAAATCTCGACGAGCCGCTTTCGGCGCTGCAAACGCGCAAGCTTAAGGAGATCGACAAGAAGTCCCGCGGCAAGGGGAGCAGCTTCAAGACGCGGCCGGGCTTTTCCAAATCGAAAAAGAAGCAAGGCTTTACCCCGCGTAGCCGCGACATTCACGAGGATATTGACGCGCCTGAAAGCGTTCAGACACCAAAGCCCGAGGCCTGCCACAAGCTGAAACTTGTTGCCAAAGCAAAACCAGAAAGGCCCGCACCCGAAACAGGCACAAACGAATCAGCCCCAGAGCGGGCCCCAGAGCAGGCGAGAGCGTCAAACCCCAGCCCCTTTCGTGTTATCATCGGCGGCAAAGACACATGATCGCGCGCGCAAGTCTCGCTGGTCTCTTCGCGGCTGCGCTTGGCTTGAGCGGATGCGGCAGCCCGCAATCTTCCGGCGCGCCTCCATCGGGTCCAACCCAAACCTCAAGCGCACAGGCTCAAACAATTCAGGCCGAAACACCTCGCCCTGCCAGCCCCCCGGCCAAGCCGACCCCTGCTCTACGCGAGCATTTCGAAATCGTCCGGCAACTGCCTCATGATACGGCCGCCTTCACTCAGGGCCTGTTCTTTCATGACGGCATTCTATTTGAGAGCACAGGCCGGTACGGAGAATCGCAAGTGCGCAAGCTCGATCCGGCAACGGGCGACGTGCTGGCCATAGCTGATTTACCTAATTCCGTTTTCGGCGAGGGTAGCGCGCTCTGGGGTAATAAGATGATTGTGCTGACATGGCGCTCGGGCGCAGGCTTCGAGATTGACCCCGATACGCTCGAAACCGTGGGCGGGTTCACCTATCCCGGCGAAGGCTGGGGGCTGACAGCAAGCGCTGACCATCTCATCCAGTCCAATGGCTCCGACCAGCTTTTATTCCTCGAGCCGGATACTTACAAAATTACCCGACGCGTGCGCGTAACCTTAGGCGGCAAACCTTTGCGCAATCTCAATGAGCTTGAATGGATCGAGGGCGAGGTCTGGGCGAATGTCTGGCAGGCCGACCAAATTGTAAGGATTGATCCTCAAAGCGGTCATGTCCTTGGCGTAATTGACTTTACCGGCCTGTTCCCATTGGCCGAACGGGCCGAGCCGCTGGACGATGTGCTCAACGGCATCGCCTATGACGCAGCGACGGGGCGCATATTTGTAACCGGAAAGCACTGGCCGAACCTGTTTGAGGTGCGTATCGTCAGTCCTTAAAGACCTGGTTGCCATCCGCAATCCGCTCAGACCCTTGGAGGGCCGAATGAAATCTGTCGTCATCACAGGCGCATCCACCGGCATTGGCCGCGCGACGGCGGAGTATCTTGCAGGCCGGGCCTGGCGCGTTTTTGCTGGCGTGCGCAAACAGGCTGATGGGGATACGCTCAAAGCGGCAAACCCGGACGTCCACCCGCTTATTCTCGATGTTACCAAACCCAACCAGATCGCCGCAGCCGCCAATGAGGTCGCCACACATCTGGGCGGGGAGAAGCTTGGCGGTCTTGTCAATAATGCAGGCGTGGCAAAAATTGGTCCGCTGGCGCTACAACCGCTTGACGAGATCCGGCAGCATTTCGACATTAATGTCCTCGGTTTGTTGGCCAGCGTGCAGGGATTCGCGCCACTTCTGGGCATGGATACGGAGCGAACCGGACCGGCAGGCCGGATCATCAATATTTCGAGCTTTGGCGGGCGCATGGCCCCGCCCTTCCTCAGTGCTTATTCAGCGACCAAACATGCCGTCGAGAGCCTGACCGATAGTTTGCGGCGCGAGCTTGTCATGTTCGGAATAGATGCGATTTGCATAGCCCCGGGCGCGGTCAAAACCCCAATTTGGGACAAGGCAGAAGAAGACGAAAAGCGCGAGCCTTACGCCAATACGCGCTGGGCCGAGCCTGTGCGCAAATTTACCAAAGGCTTTCTGGACGCGGGGGAGAACGGATGGCCCGCCGAGGACATTGCAAAAATCATAGAAACAGCACTCAGCGACCCCGCACCCAAAGCCCATTATGCGGCGGGACCGGAAAAGCTGGTCAATTATTCAATTGCCCGCCGTCTGCCCAAGCGGATGCTGGATAAGGGCTTTGCCCGCCGTTTCGGGATGGAGCCGCCGGAATAGCGGCGAATGCCATTGGGCCATGCAATTTGGCACTTTGATTGCTAAGGTCTGTGCAAGCTCGCTGCGCCGGATCTAACCGCTTATGAAAACCCTCATGCTGATCACGCATCGCCGCCTTGACGCAGAGCAATCCGGATCGAAGACCTATTTGCGCCGCATGATTGGTTTGGCCAAAGAGGCAGGCTTTGGGGTACATATAGTCTGCTTGCCGGTGGCGACGTTTTCAAGCCGGCCCTGGGGGCAAATTTCGCCGCAGTTCTCCGATGATACGCGCGTTTCATGGCCCGGGACTGTTCGGATCGGGACAAGATATTGGAGCTTCAGCCCGCGCGTCTGGGTTCGCTTCGGCTGGCGGCTGATCCAGGAGGGGTTGGCGCGGCTAAAGCTTGGACCGGCACGCTGGCGACAGGTGAAGTCAAATCTTGCAATGGTGCCGCCCAAGTCGGAGTTGGCTCGAATAGAGCGATTTATCGCGAAGAACACGCCGGATTCGCTGATGGTGGAATATTCTTCGCTCGGGTCGCTCTTGAAGGATTTACCCGATAGCCTGCCCAAATCTTTGCTGGTCCACGACTCATTTGCCGCGCGGGACGAGCTTTTCACCTCGCGCAATGAGCCATCTGACTATCCCGACCCGCCCTCATTCGCCCAAGAGGCCGACCGGATGGCGAGCGCAGACTTTTTGTTCCATGCGTCGGTAAACGAGCTTGAACGGTTCGAGACGCTATTGCCCAAGGCCAAACATATCTGGTTTCGCCCGACCGCGCCTGTGCATCGGGACAGGCTCACGACACGCCCCCTCGCGCAATTGCTCTATATCGGCGCAAACCAACAGGGCAGCCGCGACGCGATTGTGCACTTTTTGCGGGACATCTGGCCATTGGTGCGGGCTGGTGCACCGGATGCCAAGCTAAACATTGTCGGGCCGGTCGGGCGGATGATTGAAAAATCGCTCGTCACAGAAGGCGTCAACATATTGGGGCGCGTTGAGCACCTCACTGACTTTGCCGGCCCAGACATGATCGGGCTGTTGCCGACCCAATTGATGAGCGGCATTTCGATCAAGGTTGGCGAATATCTTGGCATGGGCGTGCCGATTATCGCTTATCCAGCGGGAATTGACGGCTATGGGACCGCGCTCGACGGCGTGGTGCAGCTTGCCGAAACACCGGACGCTTTCGCCGCGCAGACGCTCGCCCTGCTCTCGGATAGCGATGCGCGCAGGGCCATAAGCCGAGCCGGTCTTGAGGTGGCCGAGACCGTCTTGCAGAACCCAGACGTCATCGCCGCGCTTAAGGGCGATGACTAAGCACTTTTCGGGGCGGGCCGCGGTAAGCAGATCAGCTGGGAAGCGCCGCGCGCGAGCAGGTCGCCATGCCGGTTCCGGATAGCCCCGGACGCAGAAATCAGACCACCCTCTGCCAAGTCTGCCTCATTGGTCATGTGCAACCAGTCTTCCCCGAGCGTGGGGCGATGGAAGCGATAATAGAAATCGAGATTGGGAGCGATCCATGGCGAGGGTCCATCACTTGGATGAGCCGGATACGTGGCAAGCCATGCATAAGTGTCGATCAGCAGCATGATGCGTCCGGCATCAACAAAGGCATCGGTCGCGGGCTCGGGCGGGACAAAACGATAAAAGCCCGACAGTTCGGCGCGATAGACGGTTTTGTCGCCTTGCAGGACGGGGTTGATGGGTCTGTGGTCGAACCGGTCAAAGAAAGGCGGCATGGGGCGAGCTGGAAAGATGGCTTTGTAATCTGGCAGGCTTTCGGGGTCCGGCAGATCGGATATGCCCGTATCGTCATGGGTCATGCCATCTGCACCATCCAAGCCTGCCCAGACTTGCGCTGTCATGATCAGTCTTTCGCCTTGCATCATATCAATACGTAAGGCCTCGGTGCGACGGCCTTTTTGCAGCGAAGTTGCCTTGAGCTCGACGGGTCCGAAGTCAGCCCGCCGGAGGAACTGACATGCAAAACTGATTGGGCGGGGAAACTCTGTCGCCTCCCCGGCTGCGCGGATGGCGAGCGCGGTGAGGAAACCGCCCGCAGGGCTCCAGAGCGCCCAGTCCTTGCTCAGCTCCGCTTGCCATTCCAGAGCACCAATTGGGTTTAGGCGCGTACCGTTTGCGAGCGTGTCCATAGCGTCTCCTTTGCGGGAGCGCCAAGATAGAGCCGGATTGGGGGATGGGTCCAGTCACGAAAAAGCCCCGCAGGCTGTGCGCTTGCGGGGCTTCTATATTTTGGATCGCTCGAAAGAGCCTTAAGCACTCTTGGCTTCGTCGTCGGAGACTTCTTCGAAATCGGCATCGACCACATCGTCGGCCGCTTCGTTCATGGCGTCTTCGGCGGCGTCGGCATGGGCGGCCTCTTCCTGCTGGCTGGCATAGATCGCTTCGCCGAGCTTCATGGCTGCATTGGTTAGCGCCTGGGACTTGGCCTGAATGTCTTCGAGGTCTTCGCTTTCGGTCGCGGTCTTGAGATCGGTCGAGGCCGCTTCGATCGCATCTTTGATGTCATCGCCAACCTTGTCGCCATGTTCGGCAACCTGCTTCTCGGTCTGGTGGATCAGGGCTTCGGCGTGGTTTTTCGCTTCGATCAATTCCTTGCGCTGCTTGTCCGCTTCGGCATTGGCCTCGGCGTCCTTCATCATGTCTTTGATCTCGTCATCATTCAGCCCGCCATTGGCCTGAATGGTGATCTGCTGTTCTTTGCCGGTGGCTTTGTCTTTCGCAGACACGTTGACGATGCCATTGGCGTCGATGTCGAAGGTCACTTCGATTTGCGGCATGCCGCGTGGGGCGGGCGCGATGCCTTCGAGATTGAACTGGCCGAGCGGCTTATTGTCTGCCGCCATTTCGCGTTCACCTTGGGCCACGCGAATGGTCACCGCCGCCTGATTGTCTTCGGCGGTCGAGAAGGTTTGCGACTTTTTAGTCGGGATCGTCGTGTTGCGGTCGATCAGACGGGTGAACACGCCGCCAAGCGTCTCGATGCCGAGCGAAAGCGGGGTGACATCAAGCAGGACAACATCTTTGACATCCCCTTGCAGGACACCGGCCTGAATGGCTGCACCGAGGGCAACGACTTCATCAGGGTTGACGCCCTTATGCGGCGGACGGCCAAAGAATTTCTCAACAGCCGCCTGTACCGCTGGCATCCGCGTCATGCCGCCAACGAGGACGACTTCATCAATATCGCCAATGCTCTTGCCAGCATCCTTGAGCGCCTTCTGGCATGGGTCGATGGTGCGCTTGACGAGATCGGCCACGAGGCTTTCGAATTTTGCGCGGCTGAGCGTTGTGGTCAGGTGCTTTGGCTCTTTGGTTTCCATGTCCATCGTAATGAAGGGCAGGTTCACTTCATAGGACGAGGCAGAGGACAGCTCTTTCTTGGCTTTCTCGGCTTCCTCCTTGAGGCGCTGGAGGGCATCTTTCTGTGCCTTAAGATCAATGCCTGTGTCCTTTTGGAATGTCTCGACGAGGAAATCCACAATGCGCAGGTCAAAGTCCTCCCCGCCAAGGAACGTGTCGCCATTGGTCGAGAGCACTTCGAACACACCGTCGCCAATGTCGAGGATCGAGACATCAAATGTGCCGCCGCCAAGATCATAAACGGCGATGGTCTTACCTTCGGCTTTTTCAAGGCCATAGGCGAGCGCGGCGGCGGTGGGCTCATTGATGATTCGCAGAACCTCGAGGCCCGCGATCTGGCCGGCATCCTTGGTGGCCTGGCGTTGAGCATCGTTAAAGTAGGCGGGTACCGTGATCACAGCCTGCTCAACCTCTTCGCCAAGATAGCTCTCGGCGGTTTCTTTCATCTTCTGGAGGATGAAAGCGGAGATTTCCTGCGGGGCGTAATCCTTGTCGCGGCCTTTGACCCATGCATCGCCCTTTGGACCTTTGACGATCTCGAACGGGGACATGTCCTTGTCCTTCTGGGCAGTCGGGTCTGAATAAAGCCGGCCAATCAGGCGCTTGATAGCATAATAGGTAAAATCGGGATTGGTCACGCCCTGGCGCCGCGCGGGCATGCCGATCAGGCGTTCATTGTCTTTGTTGAAAGCCACAACGGACGGGGTGGTGCGCTGGCCTTCGGCGTTTTCGATCACTTTGGCATTGCCGCCTTCCATCACAGCAACACATGAATTGGTCGTTCCGAGGTCGATCCCGATGATCTTTCCCATAATAATCTTCCTTGTCTTTCGGCTGCCGCCGATCATTTATTCTGCTTGGCCTGTAACACAGCGCCAATGAACCGCGGCTCCACTTGGATTAAGGTGTTGTTCGTACGAATGCAAGAACACTGGTTCGAGGCTCGATATGGTGTGTTTATACGCCCCCGCAAGAGAAAAAATCAGATTCCTGCCATTCTCCGAGAAATAAACAAAACGCGCCAACCATGGCGGTCGGCGCGTTCTTATTGTGTATCAATAATAATGTAATTTGATACCTTGTTATCGCATAGAGTTTAGCCTTCAAGCGGCTTCAGATCTCCGGCCAGATCATCCCAGTTTGCATTGGCCCGTTCAATGTGGCCGGGAATGTCTTTGACCCATTTGCGCTGGATACCGGTATTATAGTTCAGATAAAGCCGCCCATCGACAATCCGCCATGCGTCTGCATTGGTTTTTGCAAGGCTGCCATTGGCCGCAGCATAAGCACAATAGCCATTATATTGGGGGGCATATTTTGCAGGCTCTGCATTGAAGCGGTCGAGATTTTCCTGAGAGGAGAAAATCCATGTCGCGCCCTGATAGGTGGCAGAAAACTGCGGATCGCCTTTGACCGCATCGACGTTCGGCAGGCCATTAGAGTCCAGATCCGTCGCATCAAGATCGAAATAAGCCACCGTATCGTGGCCATCAATGGCGTAGCCGCCCTTTTCATAGATGAAGTTTTTCGCGCCAAACAATTGGGCATTGGCGGGGGCACTGATCGTCAGCGCCGTCATTATGATTGTCACGAGGGCTATAAGTTTGCGCATCCTGGCGTCTCCTTGAAAAAATACCATCCGGATATGAGTTATATCCCAGACATGAAAACTATATAGGGGGCAAAAGCGGCAAGCCAAAGGCCGATCACTCCTGTTTGATCGACCGTGAGCCTGAGCACACGCACACGCAATCAGCAAGGTATCGCAGCTTAACCCGTGCTGACGGCAACCATAGCGGCGCGTAAAGTGCGGTCGCCCAGCTTCCAGCCAGTCTGGAAAGGCTCGGCGATTGTCCCTTCTGGCTGGTCAGACGGAATTTGCGCAACCGCCTGATGGACATTGGGGTCAAACTCGGTGCCGACAGTGGAATCAATCGCCGTAACGCCGTGGCGCGACAGGGTAACGGTGAGCTCTTTCTCAGTCAGCTCGACACCTTCAAGCAAGCCCTTTCCCGCGTCAGAGAGATCAGCGCGCGCTTGATCGGTCAGCGCCGTAAGCGCGCGGGAGAGATTGTCCGAGACGCCCAGCATATCACGGGCAAATTTTTCGACGGCATAAATGCGTTCGTCGGCAAGCTGGCGCTCTGTCCGTTTGCGCAGGTTTTCCATCTCGGCAAGCGTGCGCAAAAGCTGGTCTTTGATCTCTAGCTTTTCTGCTTCAATAGCGATCAGGCGCTCGGCCATGGTCTCAACCGTTTCGCCTCCGGGCGCGTCCGCCATACCTGTCAGCGGGTCAGTTTCAGCCCCCAGAATGACACCATCATCAGCTTTTTGCGGCCCGCCCGCCTTCGGCATCTGCACCACAGTCTCATCTTTCGGGGTTTCTGTCTCGTCGCTCATTGCTCTCTCACTCAATCCTTTTGGCTGCCGCCGACAAGCCTGCCGACCACTTTTGCCGTGTAATCCACCATAGGGATAACACGAGCATAATTGATTCGGGTTGGCCCGATCACACCGAGCGCCCCAATAACCTGTCTTTGCGCATTCATATAGGGGGCAACGATCACGCTTGAACCCGTTAATGAAAAAAGTCTGTTCTCTGCGCCGATAAAAAGCCGCACGCCTTGAGCATCTCCGGTCGAGGCGAGCACATCAAGCAGCGCTTTCTGCCGCTCCATCGCCTCGAACAAGTCACCCACACGCGAAAGGTTCTCCGCCGCTTTGGGGTCTTCGAGCAGATTGGCCCGCCCGCGCACAATCAGGGCACGCTCACGGCCTGGCGCTTCGCCGGACCATTCGGCAAGTCCTGTGGCAACAAGCTCGGCGGCGGCGGCATCAAGCTCGGCCCGATTATCGCGCAATTCCTCGGTTATTGTATCACGCACTTCACCGAGCGTGCGGCCTCGCATTCGCGCATTAAGATAATTACCCGCTTCAATCAGGCTGGTGCCCAGCACCCCTTCGGGCAGGTTCACAAAGCGGTTCTCAACATCTCCGTCTTCGGTCACCAGAATACATATCGCCTCGCCCTGGCCGAGCGGGACAAATTCCACATGGCGCACCGGCGCATCCCGCTTGGGCGAAGAAACAAGCCCTGCCCCGCCCGCAAGCCGCGAGAGGACGCCGGATGCTTCATGCAGCACGCCTTCAAGATCCCGCCCCGCCGCCTCAAGCGTTGCGCCAATCTCTTGGCGGTCCGCTTCTGACGGTTCGCCAAGTTCGAGAAAGCCGTCCACAAATAAGCGAAGCCCCGCATGCGTGGGAAGTCTTCCCGCACTGACATGGGGGGCATCAAGCAGGCCGAGCGCGGTGAGATCGGCCATGACATTGCGGATAGAGGCGGGCGAGAGATCAAGCTCGCCCTTGGACAAGGTGCGCGAGCCGACCGGCTCACCATTATCGAGATAAGTCTCGACAATCTGCCGGAACACATCGCGCGCACGGGCGTCCATAAACTGCAAGGGCGATTGATCGGTCATAGCTAAGGATTTAGGCGCGCGCGTCGCCTCGCGCAATGATTTCCCGAAAGGTCGCAGCTTAAGGCTTGGCGCTTTCAGGCAGCACTTCGGTCATGACATCCTGTACCTGAAAGGCTAGATCAAGCGCATCGCCCATAAATTCGCGGTCGGTCGAAAGCAGCAAGAAGCGCTCCATCATACCGTTCAGATCAGGGATTTTGCCGCCCGACAATTGGCTCTCCAGGGCCGAGAACTCACCTTCGAGCCGCCCCATCAGACCTTCAAGTGTTTTCTGGTTGTCTTCGTCACTGGTCACCTCCAGTAAACCCGTCATGGCGCCTGTAATATCAGGCATCTGGTCAAGCATGGCGTCAATGTCAGAGCGCTCGGGCAATTGACCCAGCGCCTGCTCGACGCGCGCGCGCCGATCCGCATGGGATTGGGCCAGCGCGGGCAGAGCGGCCATAGATAGAAGGGCGCAAGCAAGAGCAAAGCGGATCATGGCGAGGTCTCCCGGAAGGGTTGGTTTAAGGTCATGATAGCTGATCAGCGGCGGTTTTGCGAATATGATTAACAGTTGCAATGTCGGGTTTGCGCGAGGCGTGGGCTTGATGTTGGGCCAAACAAGGCCGACATAGTGGGCAATGGCTGATCTTTATCATAATCGCGTGCTTGAACTTGCAGCAAACATCCCCGCGCTCGACCCGATCGAGAACGCGCAAGGGTCTGCCGAGAAAGTCTCGCGCATTTGCGGCTCGACGGTGCGTGTGGATGTCAGGCTCAACCCGGCGGGCACATACATCGAGGCGATCAGCGTTGATCCGAAAGCCTGCGCACTTGGACAGGCGGCCACCGCGATACTGGCCGAGGGCGCTATTGGCGCGTCGATCGAAGAGATCCGAACTGCAACAGATAGCTTGCGGGCTATGCTTAAGGATCGCGCAGAGCCACCGGGGGGCCGGTTTTGGGAATTACGGCATCTGGCCGGTGTTGCAGATTATCCGCCGCGCCATGGCTCGACCTTGTTGGCCTTCGAAGCCGCTCTGGCCGCAATCGACGCCGCCCTCAGCGCCCGCGCCGCAGATCTGCCAATTGCGCCCTCACCATGAGCGCCGCAAAAACCAGCGGAATAAGACATTCTGCCAAAACACGCGAAAAGATCCCGCTGGAGAATTTGCGCAGATAGCGGGCAAAGCCTGCCGCTTTATGCCGCTCGACAAAAACGCTTGAGACATCTGACGTTGCGCCATAATGGAGCGCGCCCGCCTTGGGGTGATAGATCACCTCCCCACCGGCAAGATGTACCCGTTTACACAGGTCAATATCCTCGACATGAAGAAAATAGCCCTCGTCAAAACCGCCAATCTGATCAAACCCCGCTCTATCCATCAGGAAAAACGCGCCGGAGGTCACATCAACTGCAATCGGTTGTGTTGGCTGCGGTGCCAGCGGCATATCAATGCCAGCCCCGCCAAACAGCTTCGAGACAAGTCGCCCCGCCGTCAACTCACGCCGCATGGGTCCGCGCTGGTTCTGCCCATGAATATCGAAGATCCTGCCGCCGATCAGCGCCGGTGAACGCGCGCCTTTGGCCGCATCAACAAGTGCTTCAAGCGCATCAGGTCGCAAGACACAATCAGGATTTATAATCAGAAGCTGGCGGGCATTGGAGGCCGCAACACCGAGATTGACCGCACGGCCAAAGCCGAGATTTTCTGCCGCAGTGACAAGCCGGGCGTGAGCGGTCTGCTCGACAAAGCGCGCCAGCCAGCCCTGCATTTCCGGCCGGTTGCCATTATCAACAATAACCAGTTCGGTCAGCCCACGCTGGGCGGCCAGAGCGTGCAGGCAATCCTTCAAAGCCCTGCCCGTATGATAGCTGACAATGATCGCAGCAATGCTTGTCATGTTGCCATTTGCGGGCTTTGCCGCGCCATGACAATCAAGGCAGACGAGATCACCGCCAGACTGGCCCAGAAGCTTTCATCCCACGCGCTATAGGCCACCGCAAACAAGGCTCCAGCGCCGCCAATAACCCCTGCAACGGCAATTCTGGTGCCATGGGTCAGGCGCGAAGGCATCGGCATCGCGCGCCCCAAAAGCACAAAAACGAGCGCAAGCAGAACAGCACCAATCCCTCCGGTTTCAGCCCAGACCTGCAAGGCCATATTATGAGTATGGTTCGGGATCAGCGGCGTATCTATAAGCCTTGCATCGAGCATTGCGAGCAGATCCGGACGGCTCGCATAAGTCTCGTCCCAGACATTTACAGCATTGATCCCGTGCCCAAAAACCGGTTTGGCCGCAATCTTCTCTAGCGCCGTCTGCCAGATCACAAGGCGCTGTTCGGCGGACAATGGCAAAGCAACCGTTTGCGGCGAAACAAACCCAAGCAGAATTCTGAACACGATCGGGGTGGCAATAATGGCAAACGCCATCAGATTGAAGACCCAGCGAAAACCCGATCTGCCCATCGCAAAAAGCATCATCCCGATCACACCCGCAGCCGCCCAGCCCAGCAAGCCAGCCAAGGCATCATGGGCAAGCAGAACCCAGACACCCGCAACCGAAAGGCCAATCACAAGCAGCGCGGCAACTGGCCGCGAATATCGGTCAACCCAAACCCCAATTGCAATCGGCAGGACAAGTGCCAAAAGATTGGTGTTGCGTCCAAGGCTCTGCGCCGAGGGCACAAATATTTGCGACGAATCAACAATAAGTAGCTCCTCACGCAGGCCTGCCAACACGAGCAATACGCAAAGCTGCAAGACAATAGCAACCGGGAAAACCTTTGGCAGCTCGGTGACCGCCCCCGCAGGCAGCGAAACAATCAGTGCAAGGAACAGACACACGCCAAGAGCACTTAAGGCGAACCTGACATGCGCCGCCTCAATCGCGAAATTTCCGTTGAGCAAAGATCCACTCGTTAAGGAAACATCAGCCGGAGACCAGAGCGATGTCACGCACACCCAGACCAGAAAAACACCAAAAGCAAGCCCCTCTCGCCTTGGCAAACCCACAAGCTGTCGCCAGCCCAGCAACAAACCGAGCACAAAAAGCAGCGGCGCAAAGAGCTTACCGCCCGCAAACGCTGCTATCGGCCAAAGCACGACAAGGAAAGCGGGCAGACGCATTAAAATTCCAAACATGTTCGGGTTTTGCCAACTCGCATGAGAGAACAAGCGAGCTTCAAAACGCATACGGTCGAGGCATGATCAATGCAAGAGCATAGCGGCAGGCTCAATCCGGTTTGCATCAAATTTGTCTGATCTTTCAACCATTTCACAACCTATCCGCGCGATAAGGGCTGAACGGACGAATTGGAATGGTTTTGGGGTCATATGTCTATCAAACTTGAATTTGCATTGGTGGCTGTCACAGTGCTCGCAGGCCTTGGTCTTCTTCAGGCGACCAAGCCATTTGAACCGGGCGCGCCGACTGAACGCCTGTCCAC
>CALLUH010000047.1 GCA_938011445.1 uncultured Hyphomonadaceae bacterium | reverse complement strand
AATATGTGCGCCCCGCAAATGCGCGAGCGCAAAGACGGCTCTATCATTATCGTGTCCTCGATTGGCGGATTGCGCGGTACACCTGTGATCGGCGCTTACAATATCTCCAAAGCGGCCGATTTCCAGCTGGCCCGCAATCTGGCAGTCGAGTTTGGCACAGACAATGTGCGGGTCAATTGCATTGCGCCCGGCCTGATCAAAACAGACTTTGCCAAAGCGCTCTGGGAGAACCCGAAAATTCTCGAACAGGCGCTCAGCGGTACGCCAATGAAGCGGATCGGCGAACCGGTAGAGCTTGCGGGCGCAGCGTGTTTTCTCGCCTCCAGGGCTGGCTCTTATATGACCGGACAAATGATGGTCGTTGATGGCGGCGCAACGGTGACCTAAGACATGCAAGGGATGGCGGGGCATTATGCGGTAATATTCTCGTCGAGACAGAACGCGCTCGATGAGGCTGGCCGCGCAGCCTATGCCGAAACAGCCGATCGCATGCTTGAGCTGGCCGCGATGAGCCCGGGCTATATTGGCGTTGAAAGCGTTCATCAAAATGACGGCGCGGGCATTACGATTTCCTATTGGCAAAGCGAAGACGCCATCAAGCATTGGCGGGACAATGTGGAGCACGTCGAAGCGCGGGCCCGAGGTAAGACCGAATGGTACGCAAATTACAGCCTGAAAGTCGCCCGCATCGAACGCGCCTATGACTGGCAAACTGAAATCTGAGACATTAATCTGGAGACCATAATGTTTACACGTTTTCTGACCGGCCTCGCGCTGGCCACTTTCGCGCTTCATGCGCCTGTGACGGCACAAGAGGAGGCCCGCTCTGAAACGCCCGCAACGACCAATGCCGAGCGCATTGTCCCCGAAGGTTGGCAGAACACTTATAATAATTTCCATTATGCCCCCGCCGTACGCGCGGGCGACACGATTTATCTGTCGGGCATTGTCGCAGGGTTGACAGGAGAAGAGAACGAGACCAATCCGGCAGATCTTGAAGCGGCCTTTGACCGTTGTTTTGAACAGCTCAAAATCGTGCTTGCCGAAGCGGGCGCTGACTTTTCCCATGTCGTCGAGATGACGACATTCCACACCGAAATGATCCACCAAATCGGCCCGTTTACCGCCTCGAAGGATAAATTCCTCACGGCCCCCTATCCGGCATGGACGGCAATTGATGTGGACCGGCTTTATCCAGAGCGCGGCCTCGTCGAGATCAAACTGATTGCCTATGTCGGTGACTAGTTCAGGCGTTAAATTCACAGGCGAGTTCGGGCCGCACCAGTCCGAATTTATCGGTAATCTGCAAGAGCCCGGCGTGCCCAATCTGCCCAAGGGACTTCGCGCGCTCGGGATACGGTCCGATCTCTGGTTGAAGGAAATGGGCAATGGCTATATCCGCTATGTCTGGCCCAATACGGGAGAACGCGACATTAGCGACGGCCGGGCCTTTGGCGGATGGATTGCCGCGCTGTCTGACCATATCGTATCCATCTGCATGCATTCCGCGCTCAAAGAGGGCGAGCATTTCACCACGCAGGATTTGCAGGTGAAATATTTCCGGCCCGTCATGCATGGCGATGTCACAATCATCGCCAATGTCGTCAATCGCTCGCGCACCACAGGCTATGTCGAGGCCGAATGGCGCAATGCTGACGGCAAGCTCGCCGCAAAAGTCATTGCCTGGAAAGCCATCCGCACCGAGGCCGAGATCAAGCAGCCACGCCGTTAGCCAGCATCAACGCCAATGGCAAACGTCTCCATATCGTTCCAGTCAATATCGTCCCAACTCCAAACGCCCAGATCATTGGCGCTTAACACCGAGACGAGGACGATCAGGCCAACCATGGCAAAGAAGACGCCAAATAATAGCCCAATCGTGCGCCAGATATTGAGAAACCAGTTCGTGTCATAAGCCCGCTGCATCAGCAAGAACGGATAGACAAAAGTGGCAACACCAAACACGCCCCAGACAAGCCCCGGATGGAGCATTGGCAGGAGCAGGCCGATTGTCGCGAGCAGATAGAAAAAGCTTTGCATGTGGAGGGCGACGATTACATGGTCGAAAATATAGATCCGGCGGACCCAGAAATGCAGGATGATCAGGCTCAGCACAATATTGGGCAGCAGAAGAAAGCTCAGGCGCGGCATCCAGATTTGTACCACGCGGAAAATCTCCGCCGGACTGATTGTCTGCCCGTTCAGCGCCTCGATACGATCGAGCAATTGCTCGGTGTCCAAGTCTTCGTCGAGGGCATCCTCTTCTGCCAGACGCTCAATAAACGCCTTGGCAGCGGCGCGGTTGAAGCTGCCATCGTCGGGGAAAATCTCGGAGTATTCGTCATATTCAGAAATGGGTTTGCCATCAATGATCGTCGCCGAGAGCCCCTGATTCAGCGTGACATCACCCCCCTCGGCAATCCAGTCCTGCTTGCCGGTGACGCTGAACAGGACAAGAAAGAACAAAACGGACGTGATCAGAAACAGGCGAAAGGGCGGCACATAGCGCATGCGTTTGCCGTCAATATAAGCGCGGGTGATCTTGCCCGGTTTGAACATGAGCGGCGGGACGGTGCGCAACAATCGGCCATCAAAGGAGAACACATCGCCCAGCATATCGCGGATCAGCGTGATGAAGGGCTTTTTGAGATCCTTGGCGCTCTGGCCGCACTCGGCGCAGAAATTACCCGCAATCTCGGTGCTGCAATTGGGGCACGGGCCGTTAAGATAACCGTCCCCCGTCGTGTCGCGTGCGACAGCCCCGATCGAAGCTGCACCCAAGATTTCAAGCTCGTCACTCATGGTTCCGCTCGTCCCTCACCTTATCGTTCCTCGG
>CALLUH010000046.1 GCA_938011445.1 uncultured Hyphomonadaceae bacterium | reverse complement strand
TCGATCACGTCTTTGTCCATTGCTTCGAGCAAGACGAGATATTCTTTCAGTGTAACCGGAATTTTGGCAGCGCGAAGGTCGTTAAAGAAGTTCAGGAACATGGGGCTAATCTCCGTTAGACATGAGCATAGCGCGGCTCGCCCGCTTGGCCAAGATTAACGCGAGGGAGGGGTGGTGTTTGGCGTTCGGGATATGTCACGCTCGGCGGAGATGAAAAGCGCGCTGACAAGCGCTCCGACTTGTACGGCTCTGTCGGCCTCATAGGTGGCGCGGGCTTTGACATGCCATGCGCCGGTTTGCCTGATCCAGACGGCGGTGTGGACAGGGACATCAGGCCGTAGTGCAGATTGTGTCGCGATCTGGTAGGCGGCGGTGTGGTCGATGGCCGTATTTGCGGAGAGCGGCGGTAATGGGGCTGGCATAATGATTTTTTGGGTGTCGCTGATCTGTGTCCGGACGCCTTTCAGGTGGGCAGAGGGTGAAACGTCGCGGCCAAATCGTGTGAGATGGAGCCGAACCACGCCGCCCTCGCTTGCCCAATAGATGCAGGAGACATCATTGCCTCGCCCAAGGCCCGCAAAGGCTTCCTCCCGTGTTAACCGGAAGCTGCCTTGCTCGGCGGGGCATATAAAACCCGACGCAAGATGTTTTTGTCCCGAACCGTCGGCCAGGATTTGCCAGATCGGAGCATCAGCCTCTGGCGCTATTGGCGGCGTGTCATCTTGCGGAACAATAGAGGGCTCGGGCATGGGTATCGAAACGCGATCACCTGCTGGAACATCCTCTGATTGTAACGGGGTGATCTGCGCGCAGCCAAATGTGTTAAGCCCGGCCAATGCAAGAAGAGAGTAGAGGCAAAGCTCACGCATAAAAATCTCCAGCTAGGCTTGTCCGTTTCTCGTAAAGCGCTTCGCTCGATTTGCGAACCGTTTTGCGCTCCGGGCAGACTCGCGGTTAAGATAGGGCATGACTGAACCAAACAACCCGACCCAGCCCGTATCTGGTCCCAAAGAGATCGGCGCGCTCGCCCATTTATATCGCGGCGAAGTGTACCGCTCGACAATCTGGCGACAGCGACTTGATACCACAACGAACTGGGCCGTCCTGACCACAGGCGTCGCCTTGTCGATCACATTTGCAACGGCTGAAAGCTCGCCGCTGCCAATGGTGCTTGCGGGCTTTATGACGGTGATGTTTCTGATCCTTGAGGCGCGGCGCTATCGGTATTTCAATGTCTGGCGGTTCCGCGCGCGCATGCTGGAACTGGCCGTCTATGTGCCGCTCTTGCGCGGCGAGGGCGCAGAAATCCGCGTGAACCGCGGCCATGTATTGTCTGACGATTATGAAAGTCCACAATTTCGAATCTCGTTCGCCCGCGCGGTCGGTAAGCGGCTCCGGCGCAATTATGGCTATTTATTCGCAACGCAGGGCCTGGCGTATTTTGGCAAGATCGCCATCCACCCACAAGAAGCTCAGACTTGGGCGGAGTTTATTGACCGTGCCCATGTTGGGCCAATACCGGGCGCACTGGCCTTTGCCGTCGGGGTTGGCTTCCATATTGGCTGGATCACGATTGCGATCTTCACACGCCGCGAAGAACAGCGCGATACAGCTGTCGTCGCCGATCAGCTTGGCTAGATCCGGCTAGCCCGCAGGCCCGCGTGGTCCGCTCGTGTCGCGGCGGGCGAGGAAAGCGAGGCGTTCGAACAGAGCGATGTCCTGCTCGTTTTTGAGCAAGGCGCCATGAAGCGGCGGGGTCAGCTTGGTCGGGTCGCTCTCGCGCAATGTCTCAAGGTCAATATCCTCGTTCATCAGGAGCTTGAGCCAATCGAGCAGTTCCGAGGTTGAGGGCTTTTTCTTCATACCGGGCACTTCTCGCATCGAGTAGAATGTGGTGAGCGCATCGCTAACGAGCTTTTTCTTGATGCCCGGATAGTGAACGTCGATGATAGACTTCATGGTCTGCTCATCGGGGAATTTGATGTAATGGAAGAAGCAGCGGCGCAGGAAGGCGTCGGGCAGCTCTTTCTCGTTATTGGATGTAATGATGACGATGGGGCGGATGGCGGCTTTGACGGTTTCGTCCGTCTCGTAAACATAGAACTCCATCCGGTCGAGCTCCTGGAGGAGATCGTTTGGAAACTCGATGTCGGCCTTGTCGATCTCGTCAATCAGCAGGATCGGCCGGCCCTCGGCGGTGAACGCTTCCCAGAGCTTACCCTTTTTGATGTAATTCTTAACGTCCTTGGCGCGCTCGTCGCCCATCTGGCCATCGCGCAGGCGGGCAACGGCGTCATACTCATAAAGACCCTGAGCGGCTTTGGTGGTCGATTTGACGTGCCATTCGATCAGCTCCATGCCGAGCGCCTTGGCGACTTCGACGGCAAGGACGGTCTTGCCTGTACCTGGCTCCCCCTTGATCAGGAGCGGACGCTCCAGCGCAATCGCTGCGTTAACGGCAACGCGAAGATCATCGGTTGCAACATAATTTTCGGTGCCTTCAAAGCGCATGCGGGAAACTCCTCTGTGTTGGCGCAGACCATAAACGAGCCCGCGCGAAGGGCAAGATGTGACGCTGGGGTAGACGTAAGCCTTGCGCGCCAATGCCACTGCGTGTTTTTCTCGGGTTAAGGGAGACACACTTAACGGGCAAGTCATGTTCGGTTCAGGTGCACAGGATTATGCACAAGATGCAGGCGTAAAAAGCGCCGCAGAATATCCGTTGATGATGGCAGTAGCGTAGTTATCCACAAGTGATCAGATGTCTGGTCTTGTGCTGGAACAAAATGCGAATACAGTGCCTGAAAGAACGGAGAGTGAACATGGACAAAAAGATTACATTTTGCGGCGGTTCGGGCAGTGAGTACAGGTTCGCTCAAGTACCGGTGCAGAGCAATTGGGCGCATTTTGCCGGCGTGGCCATATTTGCTGTGCGCGAAGCCTATGGCTGGCGGGTGATCAAGCTCACTGAATTGACCGGCCGTAATCATGATGTCCGTCCGATCTGGGCGTTTCATGATGCGCAACGCTATGGGGCTGATACGGTATTTGTCAGTGTGATCAGTTCAGCCGCCGAACGGCGGGATATGATTGAGGATATGGAAGCGGGGCTTGATCCGGTTACAGCGTCATCTTCCAATGATATGGCGCTTGCTGCTTAAGCCTGAACCGATTTATCGGCGGTTTGCGGCCAGTCGCTCTACAACCCACGCTTCAACATCGCGTTCGACAAGTTCTACAGGGCGTGGACCATTTCCGAGGATGACGCCGTGAAAGGCCTTGAGCGAGAAATTGTCACCGAGGATTAGCTGTGCATCTTCGCGCAGTGCCCTGATAGCTTGCCGGCCGCTCATATAGGCAGTGGCTTGGCCGGGCCAGACAGTGTAGCGGTCCACTTCGGTTGTCATGGCGGTTTCGGGTTGGCCGGTTATATTTACCAGATAATCAATCGCACGCTGTCGTGACCAGCGTTCGTGATGGAGTCCGGTATCGACAACAAGGCGTGCGGCGCGAAACAGAAGCGATTGCAAATAGCCCAGTTCGCCCAAGGGATCTTCATCGTAAAAACCCAATTCATAGGCCAGATCTTCGGCATAGACTGCCCAGCCTTCGCCAAATACCGGCATCCAGATCATTTGCCGGATAAGCGGCAAATTGGCTTGTTCGGAGATCAGTGCGCTTTCAAGATGATGGCCGGGCAGGGTCTCGTGATATAGCAATGTCGGCAAGGTGAAAGCGGGCCATTCGAGCGTATCGCGTAGATTGATGAAAAACAATCCGGGCGCGGTGCCATCCGCAGGTGCCGAAATATAATACCCTCCCGGTGCGGTCGGGGTGAGATAGTCCGGTACAGAAGCAATTGAAACACCAGTGCTGGGTGCGGTCTCGATGATCTCGCCCATCCGGTCTTCCATCGTGCCGATCCGCAGGCGCAAACTATCTATCAGCGCGCGGCGGCCTTCATCATCATTGCTGAAGATCTGTTCGGGCTCTTGTCCCAGAAGCGCCAGTCTCTCGCCAATGGTCCCCTCGGTATATCCATTTGCGATCAGTGCCCGGTCGAGCCGCTCGGTCAGGTTTGCCACTTGCGCCAGTCCCTCGTCATGGACGATTTGGGCCGTAGCCGTGCGGCCGGAATAGAAGGCGAGCACGGCGTCATAATAAACGTCTCCACTCGGCAATTGCCAGACGCCGGGCGCATCACTTGCTCGCGCTTCCATCGCCACCAGCGTATCAACGAACTTCTGATATGATGGGATGATCATATCCGAAACAATGTCTTGTGCCTGGGAAACGACCCGCTGCCGGAACGCCTCATTAATATTGGACCGCGCGATCAGCTGATTTTCCAGCGCGACAACAACAGGGTGAATGGGGGTCTCTTCAGCCATCAGGGAAATGGCCAATGTTCTCATCCGCTCAAGTATAAAACCTGGTGGGCGCACGCCGCGGTCTTCATCAGCGAGCAATCGGCGGCGTTCATCATCTATGGTGCCGGCAAGCGCGGCCAGGCGCGCCAGATAGGCACCCGTATCGTCAGGAACGCGAATAGATTGCCGGTTGAGCAAGAGATCGGGCACATCTACATAGCCGCCCGATAGCTGATCGACCGCATAGGGGCGTACGAAGCCAAGCGCAACCTGACCATGACCGAACGCGCGAAAATTGACCGTATCGGCATAGGCGGCCCGAACCGCACGCACGCTCGTGGCGAGAGCCTTCGGAAGCGTATCCGCATCAATCCTGTCGAGCGTGTTGAGGATGTCGATGCGCTCGAGGCCAATCCGCGTAATGCCCGCTTCGGACCTGTCATCAAGACGGGCGAAATACTCATATCCAGCTGCTTCTGCGGACAGTCCCAATTGTGTCGATGTTTCAGGTGAATAGGACAGTTCCGTGCGGGCTATCTTGTCGAGAAATCCACTCACTTCTGCGGCTGTTTCGGGCGGCGCATGTCCCAGATCTCTGGGTGCTGCACCACAGCCCGCCAAGATGAAGCCGCCTAGCAGGAGCGCGATCTGATATGTAATGTTTCCCAGCATTGACACAGACAACTCCTCTTCATACGCCCTCAAGGCTAACAGGAGTTGTCCCTTAGCGGTAATTCCTTTATCAGCAGCTAAATAGAAAAACAGGAGTGAATATCGTGGAAACACCAGCAGGCACGCAGTCCGGCCAGATCACTGGCAATGTGTTGTTTTATGAAAACCCCGAGCCTTTGTCACACGCCACACATGGGCATCTGGGTGTTAAACAGATTGAACAACCTTTCGGATTCTTGCGTTCGGCGCATGCCGTGCCGCTAACGGTGACAGAGTTTGGCATGGCAGCGTGTACATATCCGATTATTTTTGTCGGCGAAGAGCGCACCCCCATTGCTGTTATGGGTGTCCGGCAGGGGCAAAACCTTTATGTTATGGACACGGGCCATACCGATGTTGACGCTTACGTTCCGGCTTTTGTCCGCCGCTATCCATTTGTTTTTGCCGCTGACCCCTCAAGCGATCAACTCCTGCTTTGTGTCGATAGCAAAGCGCCAATGGTCAGCGATACGCCGGAAGTGGCCTTCTTTGACGGCGACAAGCCGTCCAAATTTACCGAGGATGCGATCGAGTTCTGCAAAGAGTTTGAACGCCAGCGGCATGGCACGCTGACCTATTTGGAAGTGATGAAAAAGCATGACCTGTTTGAAGAGAAATCCATCAGCTTCCAACCGCGCGATACTGAGGGCAAAGAATCCGGTCCTGCACAAAAGATTGCCGATTATTGGGCTGTATCAGAGGAACGGTTAAACGCGCTCAGTGATGAGGCTTTTATGGAGCTTAAAAGCGTTGGCGCGCTCGGCGCAACTTATGCGCATCTGGTGTCACTTTTGAATTGGCCAAGGGTGATCCAGCGTGCATTACGCGCACCTGCCGAGGGAGCTGCATAGCTGCGCCCTGACTGATAGGACTTCAGACCAGGAGGGGCGGTTTTCGGGCTGCCCCTTTTGTTTGGTGGTCGCTAGATCTTGATTGGCCAGATGATCCGGCCCGTTGTATCAATGCAAAGAAGGCAGGGCCAGTGCCGGTGTCTCGTGACGGAGTTTAGCATGTTCCACCGTTTCCTGTTTCTTATCAGCCTGGCGTGTATCTGGTTGGCGGGCGCCTCGGCTCAGCCGCGCGAGACTTATGCGGATGTCTCGCTCATTGCCGAGAAAAGCGCTGTGGTGGCAGGAGATACGTTCTACGCGGCATTTAAGCTTGATTTGGTGGATGGTTGGCATGTCTATTGGCGTAATCCGGGCGATGCAGGACTGCCACCGGCGGCAAACTGGCAGGCTGGCGGCGCGCTGGCAGGTGAGTTTATCTGGCCAGTGCCCCATGAGCTTGAAGTGATCCCCGGCGAATTGATGGATTATGGCTATGAAGAACGTCTCGTTTTGCCGTTTCCCGTTTCAGTGCCAGCGAACGCGTCAGGGTTTGTGTCGCTGTCCGGGACGCTCGAATATCTGATTTGCGAGGAAATCTGCATTCCGGAAAGCGCGGATTTCGCACTGGAATTGCCAATTGTGGAACATGCTATCGCCAATGAGGGTGATGGCGGCCAGATCGCTGCCGCGATTGCCCAAGCCCCAGTTCCCGGGACCGCACCAGCCTGTCTGTCTGGCGACGATACGGGCTGGACGCTCAGCATTGCAGACGCGCAATTGGCGGGCGAACACGCCTATCTGAGATTTTTCCCTTATGAAAATGAGATCCGGCATGCCGCTCCCCAGACCTTTTCATCCGGGTCTGATGGGGTGCAGATCAAGCTAAGTCCGGGCTATGGATATGAGGATGCGCTCCCCGAAGCTCTGGACGGCATTGTCGTGATCACGGCGGCGGATGGAGACACCCGCGCAGCTTATGAAGTTTCCGCAGTCCAATGTGCCCCGCTTGCAGGAACGTCCGGGGCTGGCAGCGCTGGGGGCGATGGCTTGATCCTTGCGGGTGGCCGGGCAAACCTTTTCGTGCTGGCGTGGTGGGCACTTCTGGGCGGCATTGTTCTGAATCTCATGCCATGTGTATTGCCCGTTCTGTCGATGAAAGTGTTGGGCGTCGTTGGAGCGGCAACCGAAGAGGGCGGCCGGCATCTCAAATCTCACGGGCTTTGGTATACGGCGGGCGTATTGGTAACGTTCGCTGCAATTGCCGCGCTATTTGTCGGCTTGCGCGCGGCGGGCGAGTTTCTCTCGGTCGGTTTCCAGCTTCAGAACGCGACAGCGGTGGCTGCATTGACGCTGCTAATGTTTGTCATTGGGCTTTGGCTTTTGGGCATGTTCGAGCTTGGCGGATCGGTGCAGGGCGTTGGGGCCGGGCTTGCCGGACGGGGTGGACATGCGGGCGCATTTTTCACAGGGCTCTTGGCTGCCATTGTCGGTGCGCCCTGTATTGGGCCCTTTCTGGGCGTGGCGCTGGGTGCGGTGATCACCGAACCTGCGCCGGTGGTGTTCCTTATCTTCGGGCTGGTCGGGCTGGGGCTGGCTTTGCCATTTCTGCTGATCAGCTTTGTGCCGGGGCTTCATCGTCTGCTGCCCAAGCCCGGCGCATGGATGGAGCGGCTCAAGCAATTCTTTGCGTTTCCCATGTTTCTCAGCGCGCTATGGCTGTTGTCTGTTCTGGGTGATTTGGCAGGGCTTGAAGCTGTAATCGGCGCCGGACTTGGTGCGGTCGGCATTGCGTTCGGGATTTGGCTACTCTCGGGCGACGATAAAGTGTCTGGACCGGTCGTGACTGTCTTGGGGGCAGTTGCAATTCTTGGTGGAAGCTATTTTGGCTTGCAGGCTAGCTGGCAAGCTGACCCCGCCATATCGGCGAACCGGACAAATGCTGGCGGATATGGCCAAAAGGTCGAGCCGGTTGTCTGGTCAGAAGTCGCCGTAGAAGCCGCGCTGTCGGAGGGGCAGGGCGTGTTTGTGGATTTTACCGCCAGTTGGTGTGCGACCTGTCAACTCAACAAGGTCACGACATTGCGCAAAGCGTCCGTGCAATCGGCTTTTGTCGAGAACAATATCGTGTTCATGATTGCCGATTTTACCCGTCAGGACACTGAGATTGCCGAAGCTTTGCAAAAACATAAACGTCCGGGCGTTCCGATGTATCTTTACTATGCGCCCGGAAGTCGCAGCCCCGTGCTCTTGCCTCAATTGCTTTCAGAAGCTTTGATCATGGATCAATTGAACGCTGATGGCTAGTTGGCGGCAAAGGGCGTGTTTTGAAGCCGGATATCTGGAATAAGAGAAATTTCGGGCTCGCCTTGGGTATGCTCGTCGCAGTCGGGCTAACGGCGGCGGCCATGATCTTTTCGTCCTGATATTGCGGGCGGCCCTACGGCTCGGGCAGACCGAGCGCATGGTCCACGATATGGGCATTGCTCAGGCACTGGCCTGTTGGCGCAGCTTGCTTGCCCGTGCGTCCAGCATGAGCAGAAGCGATCGCGATGGACTGGGCATCGTCTGCCATTGCAGCAAGGCGGGTGAGCGCAACCTTCATTTGAGCCGTAGACTTTGCAGCTTCAATTGCGTCGAGCTGTAATTCGACCTCTTCGGCCATGCCGCGATAAATGCAGCCCAGATCAGGCGCGATTTGCGTTTCATCGGTCCAGCCGCCCAAATGAGCGGCGGTTGAAGCAAATCGAATAAGCTGGTCTTCAAACTCCACTGAAAGCCCGTCAAAGGTCCGATTTTCGAGCGCGCGTATCATCTCGGCTGTCTGCGCGTAGATTTCTCGTGCCTCTAGCCCCCATTGCTCCGCTGTCTCGGGCGAGGCGGAGGCCGACGCGGCGTAAGCTGTGACCATCACAGCGCAAAGAGTATGTTTCAGCATGGAACGCTCCGGTTTCTCCTGTCAGGGGAACGCAAATCATGTGCCGTGCCGCCTCTGGCGCGTGTTTTGAACGCAGGTGGGACGCCGATGCATTGTGTCGAAAACCCAAATCGGCTAGGCCCTTGGCATCGCGTTCAGCTCCCGAGTTCCAAGGCCCCTATGACCAGCACAGACAAGCCACGCAAAGACCTTGCCCGCAAACCCCGCGGCTTTCCGGACAAGCGCGAGGCGGTCTTGCATGCCGAGCAGCAGATGGTCTCCCAAGTGACACAAGTGTATCGCCGCTGGGGGTTTGAGGCGCTGGATACGGGCGCATTCGAGTTCGCCGACAGTCTTGGCAAATTCCTCCCCGATGATGACCGCCCCAATGAAGGCGTGTTCGCTTTGCGGGATGATGATGAGGCATGGTTGGCGCTGCGTTACGATTTGACCGCGCCGCTCGCCCGATTTGCCGCTGAGAACTGGCAAGGCTTGGCCAAACCTTTCCGGCGTTACGCAGCAGGTCCGGTCTGGCGCAATGAGAAGCCGGGCCCCGGGCGCTTCCGTGAATTCATGCAGTGTGATGCCGATACGGTGGGCGCGAGCGGCATTCACGCTGATGCGGAAATGGTTGCTATGGCAGCCGAGGCGATGCGTGCGGTCGGTGCCGGGGCGGGCGAATTTGCCATACGTGTCAATACGCGGCGTTTGCTCAATGGCGTTCTTCAGGAGGCCGGGGCGCATACCAGCCAAGCGCGGCTGACCGTGTTGCGCGCGCTCGACAAGCTTGACAAGTTCGGCATTGAAGGCGTCGCGCTTTTGCTCGGAGAGGGCCGGATGGACACGTCCGGTGATTTTACCAAGGGCGCCGGTTTGGATGCCACACAGATTAAATCGGTGCTTGGCTTTGCTGAAGCCGGACGGGCCACTCGGGCGGACACGATTGAGGCGCTCGGCAAGGCGGCAGGCGGCACCGAGGAAGGCCGCGCCGGACTGGCCGAGCTTGAAGGCATGGACGTGGCGCTGGCAGCGCTCGGCGTACCAGCCAGTGATGTGAAGTTCGACCCCTCTATTGTGCGGGGCCTTGAATATTATACTGGCCCCGTATTTGAGGCAGAGCTGCTGAAAGAAACCCTCGATGAGAATGGCCGCAAAGTCCAGATCGGTTCGGTTGGCGGGGGCGGGCGCTATGATGATCTTGTGGCGCGTTTTACCGGCGAAGCGGTTCCGGCAACCGGCTTCTCTGTCGGGATCTCGCGGCTGGCGGCAGCATTTGCGATCAGCGGCGATATTGAGGCGCTCGATGGGCCAGTTATTGTTCTGAATTTCGACAAGAACAATCCGAGCGTCGCGCTGGAAATTGCCACAGACTTGCGCAAATCCGGCATTCGCGCCGAGGCCTATATGGGCGCGTCAGGGATGCGCCCACAGATGAAATATGCCGACAGGCGGGGCGCGCCTGCCGTCGTCATGGCCGGTGAAGACGAGCTTGCCAAGGGGACAGTCACCATCAAGGATCTTAAAGTCGGCGCGGCCAAGGCGAAGGCGATCAAATCGAATGAAGAATGGCGTGAGAGCCGGCCCGGACAGGTCGAAGTGCCGCGCGCCGAGATGATTGCCACTGTGCGTGGTATTGTTGAGGCGGACTGATGATCACCAATATTGGCAAGCCATTTGAACGCCTTGGCGGGACGCTGGTTAATCCGGCCATTGTTCTGCCCGCCGCGCTCCCGCTTGATCTATGTGGCGAGTCCATCCGTGCGCGGCTGATAATGTTCACCGATCACAATAATCAGGATATGGCACTGCGGCCAGATTTGACTTTGCCAGTTGCATTGGCAGAGATCGAGCGGCTGGCAGGTGGCGCGGTTCGAGGCGAACAGGTGCACCGCTATCAGGCGCGGGCTTTCCGACAACCGATTATATCCGATGAACCGATGGAGTTCGTCCAAGTCGGTTTTGAGAGGTTTGGTGCCGCGTCAGGACATGAGACTGATGCCGAAACTTATGCGCTCGTTTCGGAAGCAGCATTGGCTGCAGGTGCGCGCGACGGCGTGGCGCGGTTTGGTGATCTCGGTTTGATGCCGGGCTTTATTGATTTGCTTGATCTCTCGCCAGCGACCAAGGCCGGGCTGGTCAGGGCATTTCGCGAAGATGGCGGCGTCAAAGCATTTCTGGACCGCTCCGATAGTGCCGCAAGCGCTTTTGTGCGCGGACTAGCGGGCCTTGACCGGGATGGTATTGAAGCGAAAGTCGCCGAACGCTATGCCGCCGAGGGGATCGAACACTTCTCGGACCGGACCACTGGCGAAGTGATAACGCGTTTGATGGAACAGGCGCACGAGGTCGAAAACGGCGCGGTGCCTGAGCTTGCCAGAGAGACCTTGGAAACAGTGCTTCGATTACAATGCCCCCCCGCAGAGGCGGCGGATACCTTACGAACCATTGCACGCAAAGCCGGAATAGAAGCGGGGGCGGCGGACATGCTCGACCGGCTGGAGCTTCGATATAGGCTGATTTCCGAGACCGCACCGCAATTCTTGGGCAATGCGCAGTTCAGCCCGAGCTTTGGACGGCGTTTTACCTATTATGATGGTTTTGTTTTCGAGATTGCTGGAACGGGTGAACGCCGGGCACACCCTTTTGGGGCAGGCGGACGCTATGATCACCTGCTAAGGGATTTGTCCCAAGGCCGCGTTGATGCCACAGCGATCGGTGGAGTTATACGCCCCGACCGTCTTGCGCTGGCAAGGGAGAGCGGACGATGAGTGCCCTGACATTGGCCATCCCGTCCAAAGGCCGTCTGAAAGAAAAATCGGAAAGCTTCTTTGCGGCTGCTGGCTACACATTGGTGCAGGATGGTGGTGAGCGTGGCTATCGGGCAAGGCTCGAAGGCGCTGATGGTGTTTCGGTTTTGCTTTTGCCCGCACGCGACATCGCCCAGGGACTGATTGACGGAGCGTTCCATGCAGGAATAACCGGCGAGGATCTGCTCCATGAGCAGGCCGAGACACCCGGAAGACAGGCTGTCGTGATAAAGCGACTTGGCTTTGGTGGGGCGGATGTCGTGGTGGCGGTGCCAAATTGCTGGCTCGATGTTTCGACCTTGACCGATCTTGATGCTGCGGGTGCCTTGTTTCGCCAGACCCATGGTCGGCGTTTGCGCGTGGCCACAAAATATATGCGCATTACACGGCGGCATTTTGCCAAGGCATCGTTCGGTGAATATCGGCTTGTATATAGTGCCGGCGCGACCGAAGCAGCCCCTGCGTCAGGCGCGGCGGATATGATTGTCGATATTACATCAACCGGTGCCACGCTGGCGGCGAACAATCTGAAAATCCTCGACGATGGTGTTTTATTGAAAAGCCAGGCATCGCTTACTGTTTCGCGTCCGGCTGACTGGACGCAACCAGCGCGCACAGCCCTTGGCGATCTGTGCAAGAATCTCAGACTTGATCACGGGGCTGACGCTTTTGTGGCCAAATTATGAACTTTCCGCTTGACTCTGGGAAGGCACCCGCTCAATTGTCGAGCATAGGGTTTCTGGGAGGAAACGCTTTACACTGTAAAACGTGTCCCTGTTATGGGGGCACGTTTTTTTTGCTCGAACGGTGAGATCGGCAGCGTAGATGTGTCCTCCGTATGAAGATGTGGCCTATGTGTTGACTTCCAATTCGTGCTTGGTTCATGTGCTGACAAGCTAAAATCCCGTCACCAAATCAGAGGTTTTCTTATGACCGATCCGCGCCAGCACATCATGCCCGTTTACGCGCCACCGCCACAGACCTTCGAGCGCGGCGAGGGCGTTCGCATGTTTACCGAGGATGGCGAGGCCTATCTTGATTTTGTCGCGGGGATCGCCGTTACGGCGCTCGGGCATGCTCATCCGGCGCTTGTCAAAGTGTTGCAAGAGCAGGCTGGCAAACTATGGCACACATCCAATATGTTCCGCGTCCCTGCGGCCGAAGAACTGGCTGGTAAAATGT
>CALLUH010000045.1 GCA_938011445.1 uncultured Hyphomonadaceae bacterium | reverse complement strand
GCAGTTCACCGCAGCGTTCAAGGAGCGCGGCGCGTTAAACAAGCTCTCCAAGCTTACCGAAAAAGAAAAGCAGATGGGGGTGATTGCTGTCTCGGCGGGCAATCATGCTCAAGGGGTGGCCTATCACGCCAGGCGGCTTGGTATTCCGGCGACCATTGTGATGCCGGTGACAACACCGTTTAACAAGGTCCAGCATACGCGCGACCATGGCGCGCGGGTTTTGCTGGAAGGTGATACATTTGATGATGCGTCAGTGCATGCGGCAACCGTGCGCGCGCGGGACGGGCTGACGTTTATCCATCCGTTTGATGATGCTGACATTATTTCGGGGCAAGGGACAATCGCGCTCGAAATGCTGGCAGATATGCCCGACCTTGATACGCTAATCGTGCCGATTGGCGGGGGCGGGCTGATTTCAGGCATGGCGACGGCAGCAAGAGGGCTGAACAAGGATATTGGCATTATCGGTGTGCAGGCATCGATGTATCCGAGCATGCATGCGGCCATTAACGGCGCACCGGAACCGACACAAGGCGGCGCGACGATTGCAGAGGGGATTGCTGTCAAAAAGGCCGGTACTTTGACGCGCGAAATTATTGCCGAAACGGTAGACGAGATATTGCTGGTCGAAGAAGATCATATGGAGCGGGCGATCACGCTCTACGCCGATGTCGAGAAAACCATTGCCGAGGGCGCAGGCGCAGCCGGGCTGGCCGCCCTGCTGGCGCATCCGGCCAAGTTTTCAGGCAAACGTGTCGGGCTTGTTCTGTGTGGCGGTAATATCGACACAAGGCTTCTGGCGTCGGTGCTGACCCGCGCATTGGTGCGCGAAAAGCGGATGACGAATATCCGCATTATTGGCGATGATCGTCCGGGTCTTTTGGGGCTTGTGTCCAAAATTATCGGCGATAGTGGCGCGAATATACTGGAAGTCGCCCATAACCGGATCGCGCTTGATGTGCCTGCCAAGGGCGCTGAATTCGACATTTTGATCGAAACACGCGATGCCCAGCATACTCAAGAGGTCATTGATGTGCTCGGACAGGCTGGTTATCCGCCCCGCCCGCTTGATCGGTAAATTGCACAGTTTGTAAAGTGACATCTCGGCCAAAAGCGCTTAAAGCGTTGGCCAAAGCACCAAATGGAGCCAATGAGATGATCCGCAATCCCCTACTTTTCTTTGCTCTGGCCTCCGCTTTGGTGGCCTGTTCACCAGACGCGTCATCGCCACCGGAAGATCCTGTTCGCGCCGAAATTGACGCCGCTTTCAAAGATCAGCCAAGCGGCGCAAGCGCAGAGCGGGGCGACGCCGCGGCCCAGACTCCAACCGCCACCGGCACACCCAACCAACCCATAGAGGAACAAGATTTGTCAGATGTATTTGCGGGAATGATTCCCTGGGACAACAGTCGCGAAGGGCTTGTAACCACCGAGAGCGGACTACAGATCCATGTTTTGGAGGCGGGCGACAAGGACGGCACGCGTCCGGACATTAATGACCGTGTGTCGGTGAATTATGATGGCCGACTGGCCGAAAATGGCTCCAAATTTGACAGCTCCTATGATCGTGGCGAGGCTGCACAATTTGGAGTGATCCAGGTTATTCCGGGCTGGACGGAAACATTGCAATTGATGCGGCCGGGCGATGATTGGCTTGTCTTCATTCCATCGGCGCTGGCTTATGGTGAACAAGGGACACCGGGCGGGCCGATCGGGCCGAACGCTGATCTTGTTTTCCGCGTTACGCTTGAAGAGGTCATCGCTGACGATACCCCCGGCCGCGAGATTTGGGATGAATATATTCCTTGGAATAGCGATGCGGACGAAGTCGAAAAAACCGAGAGCGGGCTCGAATATATTGTTCGTACGCGCGGCGATGAGAGTGGCGCGCTTGTTACGCCTACTGACATTGTAGATATGGAGTTTGAAATCCGGCTTGTCGAGGATGGACGGCGGATTGAATCGAGCTATGTCGATCCGGCCCCTGCGCGGCTGCCGGTAACGCAATTGTTCCCCGGTTGGCAGGAAGCCATACAATTGATGCGCCCAGGGGATGATTTCGTGTTCCAGATGACCCCGGCAATTGCGTTCGGGGAAGAGGCGGCTGCAGCAGGCCGGGTGCCTCCGGATAATGTGGTCATGCGGGTTGAACTGATGACTGTGATTATACCGGAAGTTTCCGATGCTGCCGCATGGGAAGCCCACACGCCATGGGACCCCGAGAGCGCTGATGTGGTCAAGTCCGAGAACGGGGTGGAATATATTGTTCTGGAAACAGGAGATGCATCCGGCGCCATGCCAACGACCAGCGACACTGTAGAAGTCTATTATGAGGGTCGGTTGACGACGGGCGAGACATTTGACAGCGCCTATGCGCGTGGCCAGTCGATCGAGTTTGGTGTTACCGGCGTTATCCCCGGATGGACAGCAACGCTGCAAAAAATGCGACCAGGGGACCGTTGGCTCGTTTATATCCCCGCAGACCAAGCTTATGGGAACAGCCCCCGTCCGGGCGGGCTGATCAAGCCCGGCGATGATCTCATTTTCGAGATGCAACTCGTAGGCGTGAAGTAAATATGCAGTAATATATAGCGATAAATAGCAATAATCGTCTGATAGCGGAAGATTTCACCTGTAATATTAACTTGCCAGTAGCAAGCTTGGACTTACACTCAGCGCGGCGCGGAGACCGTTATTTCTCGTGCCTGAGAAGGGTAAATGTACCAAGAAAGGCAGAGGGCTACTGTGAAAGTTTTATTTCCGATAAGGTCGAAATCCGTCATTATAGGTACGGTTAGCTTGCTGTGCCTATCGAGCATAGCAGCTTGTGGTGGTGGTGCTAGCAATCCAACTGCTCCGGCACCGACGCCCGTGCAATCACCGCCCCCACCTCCTCCGCCGCCGCCACCTCCTCCGCCCCCGCCGCCGCCGCCTCCAGATGCGCCTGCGGTCAGCGCTGGGGAGATCAATTCTCAACCGGGATTGTCGCAAATCAATGCGACCGCTGCATTTGATGCAGATATACTCGGCAATGGTGCCCTGATCGCGATCATCGACACCGGCATTGATGTTAACAATCCGGAATTTGCGGGGCGTATCGACCCAGCCAGCGCAGATATTGGTGTCGCTCCGTTCACAAATGATCCGAATGCTCGGACGGTGGCCGATCTGCAAGATAGCCAAGGTCATGGTACATCTGTTGCGGGTATTGCAGCGGCAGCAGCAAATGGTGCCGGTATTGCGGGCGTTGCCCCAGAAGCGACGATCCTCGCCTTTCGGGGAAACCTCGATGACGATCCGGATACAGATGAGGATGATGAGGCGCTCACCATTCTGGGAGGATCAATTGCCGAAGGGTTTCGCCGGTCCGTCGCCGCGCAAGCTGATGTTATCAATCTATCGCTCGGGTCGGATGAGGACAGCGCGCGGGCAGATTTTGCCAATTTGGTCACCTTCGCAGGCAATAACAATGTTGTTACCGTGTTGGCTGCCGGCAATGAGGGGGACGTTAATCCCCAACAGTCCGGACAGGCTGTAACCGATTCTGGCGTTGCAGGAACCGCGATCGTTGTGGGCAGCGTTGACTTTAACAATAATATTGCAAGCTTCACGAACACAGCCGGGAACGCGGCAGAGTTTTTCATTGTGGCCCCGGGCGTTCGCATTTCAACCCCCGCCATCACAGGTAGCACCCGCCCCTTTAGCGGAACCAGTGCCTCAACACCCCATGTTGCCGGCGCGGTGGGATTAATTCGTGCATTGTGGCCACAATTGTCCGCTTCAGAGACGGTTGAGATTATTCTCGATTCGGCAACTGATCTCGGCGCACCTGGCACTGATGCTGTGTTTGGCCGGGGATTGCTGAATGTGGAAGCCGCCCTTGAGCCTAGCGGGCAACTGACGGTCGCCAGCGCGTCGGGCGCGTCAACGCCAGTATCTGCGCTTGTTTCCAGCTTGCCGAGCGCGGCCGGTAGCGGGTTTGCCAATATTGGCCCGATTGTCAGTCTTGACCGGTTTGGGCGCAATTTCAGCATTGATCTCAACTCGCTGGTGGACGCAGCCCCAACCGATAGCTTTAGTCTGCAAAACGGTTTTGATCCTTTGCGGCGCGTTCAAACTTCCAGAACAAGGGCCCCGGTGCCGGGTTCATCGCTTACCTTGCGGCTGCTGGAGAGATCGGCAGGCACGGATCTGCAATTTGCGCACTTGCTGGGAGACTTCCGGAGTGAAGACGCCTTTGAAGCAGGGCAGAGAAAGCTCGCTCTATCGTTCAGGCAGTCCATCGCTTTTGACAGGAATCTGACACTGGCGACCGGGTTTTCTGGCCGCGAAGTAGATCAGGCAGAACGGCACCAGTTTACACAATCGGCGCTTAGCCGTTCGGCGTTTACCGATGCCTATTTGTCTGACACCACCGACGCTGTTACCGCCGGCCTCGATTTGCCTGGCCCTGCGGGGACCAAGCTCGATGTGTTCGTAAACCATGCAAGGGCTGACCGAGGGCTGAGCCAAAGCAATATTGCTTTTGAGCAAGTGGAACAAAGCGACGCCCCGAGCACGACGACCGTTCGGGTGGGCCTTACGCACGATATTCCAGGTGGCGCGCTTCGCCTTGAAACCGGTGTCCAAACGGAGCAGGAAAGTTTTCTGGGCACTTCGCTATCGTCCAACCTGTTTGGAAACGGGGGGTCACGAACCGTTTATAGTGCGATATCAGGCTATCTATCGCTCACTGACACGTTGTCGCTCACGGGTCGTTTCTCCACCGGGTTTACCAATATCCGCGGCGGAGCGGGGGATAGTTTTTTCGTTGGTTCGAGCGCACTTCGTAGCACCCAGTTCTCGGTCGGGCTGGAACAAGCCGGACTATTTAACAAATATGACAGCTTGAACCTTTCTCTCTCCCAGCCGCTACAAATCCGCAGTGGAGATGTCACCCTTTCCTTGCCAACGAGCTTCGATCAGCAAGCCGAACAGGCGCAGTTTACCAATGTCACAAGCGCGTTCGCAGCCGGGGGACGGCCACTAGACGTGGAGGCGGGCTATACGTTTAATGGCTTCCGAAATCTGGTTCTGCAACTGAATGCGGGCCGAAGCGTCTCCGGGCTAGGGCAAGGTCAAACAGCGGTTCGGGCTCGGCTGATCCGCCAGTTTTAATCCCGATTGCCAGATTTGTTATGGCTTCAGGAATATGGGCTCCAATATCTTCGTCATTCGGTTTAATCCTGAGAAACCGGAGCGAAAATAGGCGGCCTGGCAGATGCTTCGGCTTTGCACATTCAGGGCAGCGTCTGGTTGTACTTGCTGCTATAAATTGTAATTGATGAAGACATGCCGGACGCAATTCTCGCCTCATTGGACCGAACTCACGTGACGGGCGAAAGCTATGCCTTGCCTATTCCTGTTCCAAGCGAAAAATTCCCCTCGGATTTAGGCAACCCTGTGCATAAGACCGATACGCTTGCGGCCTGATGGAACGAAAAGGGGGCGACTGGTCAGAGCGGTGTAACATCGCCATAGACGATGAAATGCGGGTTGTCATAGCCACGCTCGGTCTTGCCATAAAGCAGTGGTTGGCCATCTTCTTGCAAAACACGGCCGCCGGCTGCCTCGACAACGGCCTGACCTGCACCGGTATCCCATTCCATTGTTCGTCCCATACGCGGATATAGGTCTGCCTCTCCGGCGGCGATCAGACAAAATTTGAGCGAAGACCCAGCCGAGATAAACTCTGCAATATCGAAATTCTCCAGAAATGCGTCAGTCTCCGGCGTTCGGTGGGATTTTGAGGCAATCGCCGTTACACCGCCCGATGCATGTCTGATCTTCATTGGCCGCCGCTCTGAATCAGGGGGCACCTGCGCGCCGGGCCGCGCGATCGCTTGCCATGCCGAAGATATGCTGTCTGCGACAAAAAGCCGATCAAGCGCTGGCGCATAGACAACCCCCATGACGGGCCGACCATGCTCGATCAGCGCAATATTGACGGTAAACTCGCCGCGTTTATTGATAAACTCCTTTGTTCCATCAAGCGGGTCAACGAGAAAGAAGCGGTCCGCAATCTCGGGAATATGCCCAGCTGCAACGGCTTCTTCTGCGAGGACCGGTATATCTGGTGCCATCTGACCAAGCGCTTCCAGGATCAAGAGCTCCGCCTTTTGATCGGCTTCTGTCACGGGGGACGCATCATCCTTGGAGACCACATCGAAATCGGTCTTGTACACGTCCATAATCAAAGCGCCTGCCCGCAGCGCAATGGACGCCAGACCTTCTCCTGACAAATTCATACGGGATTTCCTTTTACTGATCTCTCATTCCACGTCTTCCAGACCCGGTTTTGACATGCCCTTTGAGGAGATCACCCGATCGGTGAAATGCCATGCGACCCATCTGCCGGAACCCGCTCGTTTCGATGATCGTGTGAAGCATCGAAGCTGAGTACAGATTTTGCATAGGGGGAATGGTTCAACTTGTCGAGTTCATGATACCAACTTATGAGCCAAATCAATTAGATCGACGATTTTCCGGCCGGAGCCCGTTTATGACTAAGATATATCCTGTTCTTATGGTTGGCGGAAGCGGAACACGCCTGTGGCCGGTGTCCCGTCTTGATCGTCCAAAACAGTTTCAAAAACTTGTTGGCAATGAGCTGACATTGTTTCAACAAACCGTTTTACGCCTGACCGGTCAGTTTGAGGCCTTCCGTTTCGCAAATCCCGTTATCATCGGCGCGGAACGGTATCGGGAGCTTATCGAAGCGCAACTCGCCGAGATCAATGTCACACCGGGCCGCATCGTTCTGGAGCCGTCTGCGCGCAATACTGCTGCCGTTGCTGCGATTGCAGCAGCGAGCGTTCTGGAGCAGGATCCGGAGGGACTCGTCCTGATGACCCCATCGGACCACCACATATCCGACGCAGAAGCGTTTCAGCATGCGATCAACCAATCAGTCGAGACAGCAAAGGCGGGATGGATTGTAACCTTCGGTATACGGCCGACCCGCCCGGATACCGGATTTGGCTATATTGAAGCCGGAGCCCCACTCGATACTGGCGCGCGGCGCATTACTGCCTTTACTGAAAAGCCGGATCTGGACACAGCCAAACGCTGGCTTGCAGCCGGACGGCACACATGGAATGCGGGCCTCTTCCTGTTTTCTCCTGATCTTATGCTGTCGGAGCTGAAAACCCACGCTGTGGGCGTTCATGAGGCAAGCCTTGAAGCGTTCCGGCTAGGACGCGAGAATGGCATCGCCCGATCCCTTGATAAGCACGCATTCGAACGAACGCCCGAGATTTCGATCGACTTTGCGGTCATGGAACACACGG
Organism: uncultured Hyphomonadaceae bacterium; assembly: GCA_938011445.1. Taxonomy (GTDB): domain Bacteria; phylum Pseudomonadota; class Alphaproteobacteria; order Caulobacterales; family Hyphomonadaceae; genus CALLCD01. Next base: position 46,511 of record CALLUH010000045.1, on the reverse strand, counting down.
ATAAAGCGGCCGTTTTTGGTCCATTAGACTGCGGGTGGAATGATGTCGGCAGTTGGGCAACATTAGCAGAAATGGCGGATGGGGCCGCCCATACGGATGTTCTGGATATTGGATCAACAAATTGCTATCTGCGCTCGGACGGGTCGGTCTTTGTGGCCGGTGTCGGGCTGGAGGATCTGATTGTCGTGGCCCATGAAGGCTCGGTTCTGGTAATACCGAGAGATCGTGTTCAGGATATCAAAGGTGTGGTGGCGGCGCTCAAGTCAAACGGTCAATTCGACCGATTGTAACCTTAGCGGGTTTAGCCGTTTGCGCTCACCCTTGGCATAGGCGCCCGAGGGGCTCATGCGCAGGGTTATTTGGGAAACCGACGGTATGGAGATCACAAACCAAAGGCGGTCTATCGGGCCTGCATATCGTTTGACTCTCTGTGCTAACTATGTTCCTAAAATTGATCTTAGCGGAGAGTATAATCGTGACGAAAACGATGAGTGGCGAGACGTTAGACGCTTCTATACTGAAAATCGTCAGGCCATACTTTGATGAAACATTCTACACGCGCGACAAGCCAGAAATGCGGGGCATTGACGACGCGCTCGTGCATTTTATGGAGGTGGGCTGGAAAGAAGGGCGTGACCCAAATTCCGACTTCAGCACCATTGGGTATCTTGACCTCAATCCGAGTTTACGTGAACGGGGCGTCAATCCGCTTGTCCATTGGGTTCTGTTCGGCAAAGGGCACAATGAGGGGTCTCCATCCTCTTTGCAGAATAAACAGGCCGAGCGCCTTGATATAAACGACCCGCTTATCGGGCTATTGTTCGACGAACCCTGGTATCTGGCGCAGCTAGAGCGTTCATTGATCGAGGCAGATGCCTTGAGCGACTATCTGGCCTATGGGCAGTATGAAGGCCTGTCGCCCCATCCATGCTTTGATGCGCCCTTTTACGCAGAGGCTTATGCCAGTGACATAGAGGACACCGCACCCTTTGTGCACTTTGTAACCAAAGGCCTGATACTTGGGTTTGACCCCCACCCGCTATTTGATACCGATTATGTGCGCAGCCAAATGCCCGCAGGGGACACGCTGCCGCCCTTTCTGTTCTATTTGATGTATACCGGTGCCGATGCTCCAGACCCGCACCCTCTCTTTTCGACCCAACTGTTTTTCGCAGAAACCGAGGCACCGGAAACTGCCAATGGTCTCGCACTTTACCAATCCGACCCGGATCTGGCTGAAGTGTCGCCAAGCCACTATTTCGACGCGATCTTCTATGTAGAATCGCTGGGCGATGAAAGCTTGAATGGCTCGACGCCGTTGCAACATTATTTATGGCGTGGATGGCAGGCCAGCTTGTCGCCACATCCAGTTATCAGCACCGAATGGCTGCTCAGAAACCAGCCCCGCCAAGCCCAATACGAGCCGGTTGGACACTGGCTCCGATCCGGCCGACAAGGCGTTTTGTCGCCCGTGTTTGATCCGGACTATTACGCCCAGACAGCCGATGATCTGCACGAAGTTGATGTGATCGAACACTTCCTGGCCAATGGCTGGAAGGAAGGCCGCGCTGCGCATCCGATATTCCGCGAAGAGCACTATCTTGCACAACAACCGGATGTGCCAAAGGCCGTCGGCGAGGGCGTCCGGCACTATGTCCAATATGGCTGGAAAGAGAAACGTTCGTTCTCGCCCTGCTTTGATGCGCTATGGTATGCTTCCCAGTCCAAGGCTCAGAGTAGTGATGAATTTGATCTGGTTTCGGATTATATTTCAACCGGATGGAGGAAAGGCTTTAGCCCCCATCCGGTCTTCGATCCGGATTATTATTCTGATCAACTTGACATGCCCCTAGCTGATCTTAACCCGCTGACCCATTTTCTGGACAAGGGACATATGGAAGGGCTATCCCCGCATATTATCTTCGACGGGGAATGGTACGGGTTCGGATTGCTTAACCGGGAAACCGAAATTCCGTTATGGGTCCATTTCGTAGCGATTGGAGACGGGCTTGGCTATTCGTGTCACCCGCTATTCGATGTGCGCTTTTACAAGAGCCTATATCCGGGGTCTTTACAGCACCGAAACGGCCCGCTGACGCATTATCTGTGCGAAGGCATCAAGAAACAATATAATCCCCACCCCGTTCTAAACATAGATTATATGGCTATGATTCTTCAGGATGACGCGCTCCGGGAATCTGGGCTTCCCGGCTATCTTCGCCTGCCGATCAGTGACCGCAGACATCCACATCCCTTGTTTGACGCTTTTGCTGTGGCGCAAACATTCCCTCTTGAAGAGGGTTGTGATGCTCTAATCGAATATGTCAAATTCCGATCCAATACCCGATTGGATGCACCAAACCCGCAATCAAATGGCGCGCCAAGGCCAATGCGTGCTTTCACGCCCCGGCCGGTGGCAAGCACGGGCCTGAACATGGATACGAAGTTTTCGATCTTGGTGCCGACTTATAATTCCGATCAGGGTCATTTTTCACGCATGATCGAAAGCGTCATCGCACAGGATTATGAAAATTGGGAACTTGTTATCGTAGATGATGGCTCGTCCATAAGGGCGCCCCGCATGTGCGCCTGGGAATTTGCTAAAAAAGAGCCGCGCATCAATGCCTATGCATTGTCGAAGAATAGCGGCATCTCAAATGCGACGAACTATGCGCTTGGAAAGGCGACGGGGAAATATGTGGTCATGCTTGACCATGATGATGTGCTCGCCCCAACGACACTGTCTTTATTGGCCGAGCGCTTTGGGGCGACCGATGCTGATGTCGTATACACGGATCAGGCTTATGTCTCGGCAGAAGGTGAAATGGTACGCACCTTTTTCAAGCCGGCATGGTCACCAAAATTCATGGCGGGCATTATGTATGTCGGCCACTTGCTGGCGGTACGCAAAGCTCTCGCAGAAGAGGTGGGCGGGTTTGATAGCCAGTTTGACCGGCTGCAAGACTTCGAGTTCATGCTGCGGATCGGAGAAAGAACCCGGCTTATCGAACATGTTGCCGACATTACCTATCACTGGCGGCAAGTCCCAGGCAGTATTGCGGGGAATGCGTCGGCGAAGGGTGATATTAGCACCTTGCAGGCGAAAGCCGTTAATGCCCATTTCGAACGCTTGAACCGACCACGGAGTGCGCATCCCCACCCCACGTGTGCCCACCGCGTCAAGATCTCGCCAAATTTCCAGAAGATCGAACGACCGCCCACAACAATCCTCGTAACCAGCGAAAAAATGGCGGAAACCGTTTCCAAGGCCTGCGGGAAGGATGATGTCCAGCTGGTAGAAGACACCAGGGGAGGGACATCCCCTTCAATGGTTGAGACGCTCAACTGGGCTGTGAAAAACTGCTCAGCGGAGACGATCATTTATCTGAGCGAAGGGGCTACGGTCAGCGGACGCGATTGGGCAGACTATCTCAATATGTATCTGGCAGAAGAGAATATTGGCCTTGTCGGATTAAACGCGCAATCCACAAGCGAAGCTATCATCGCCGCGGGCACGGTCCTTGGTGGTAAGAATCTCTATCCGGCGATGGCAGGGCTCGACGCGGCGAGCGATGGCCATGCGGGGTCGCTTTTGTGTGATCGTGAAGTTGTCGGGGTCTATGGTCATGCGGTCGGCTTTAATCGCGAGACTTTTATCTCACTGGGAAGTCTCGACACTGATTATCGCGATCCTGTGTTTGCTCTTTGCGATCTCTCTTTGAGAGCTTTTGCCAAGGGCTTCCAGAACGTCGCTGTTTCAGGAAAGCGGGTTGTTGTGGACCAGAGCGGGCTTGCATCATTCAAGGCCAGCTCAGTTGATCGATTTCTTCTGGACAGGAATGCAGCGGTCCATGGGGTTGTTCATGACCCATTCTTCAATCAAAATTTCGACGGTGACCCATCGTTCGGCTGCGAATCGGTGGAAACGTAATGAACATTATCCTGATCTCTCATTGTAACTTCCTGGGCAATAGCGCAATGCATGTGTTCAGTGTGGCCCGCGAACTTTGCGAGCTGGGACATGAATGTGTGGTTCTTGTTCCTGATACACCGGACAGTATTCTATTCCATTCGACAACACCTCCATTCGCTATTTTTCAGTATGCGGAAAGTTTGCAACAGGAGAACCTGTTCAGCAAGGGCGCGGTTGCCGATATTATACACGCATGGACGCCTCGCACACATATTGTCAGAATTGCCACAGCCCTGCGCGAGAAGCATAAGGCCAAGCTTATCGTGCACATGGAAGACAATGAGGAGCAGATTGTCCTCGACGAACTCGCAAACAAATTTGACTATGATGAGTTGCGATCTATGCCAGCAGAATATGTCGCCAGAATGCTCGGGACCAGTGCCGATATTCGCTCACTCCCGCATATCTCTCAAAATTTTATCCAGCAGGCAGACGGTTTAACCGCATTGATCGATAAATTGCTTGAATATGCTGCTCCTTCGCAACCTAAAATGATGTTCTGGCCAGGCTATGACCCCGCATTCGAGGCGGACGTTGATGCCGCTGCTGTTCGAGAGAGATATGGCGTTGTCGCAGATGAGATTATGCTTCTGTATTGCGGCAATGTGCACGGTTCAATTGTTGACGAGATCCGCGAACTTTATATCGCAGCGGCTATTCTGCGCCGGCGGGGTGTTCCTGTGCGGCTTCTGCGAACGGGCTGGGATTATGCCGATCTGGGTTTCTCCGAGACGGACCTTGAAGAAGCAGGCGTTGTCAATCTGGGCTTTCTGGAACGCTCGGAGATTCCGGTTCTGGTTAATTCGGCAGATATACTTGTTCAGCCGGGCGCGGCCAATCCGTTTAATAATTACCGGTTTCCTTCCAAGCTCACAGAGTTTCTCATTTCCGGGCGACCCGTTATTCTCCCCAATTCAAATATTGGCCGCGTCCTGGAGGACGGCAAGAATGCGATAAAATTGCGCGAAGGCGACGCGTTCGATATTGCCAATTCTATTCTGCGGTTACTTGGCTCCCCCGATAGGGGAGCGGCGATTGGGGCGGCTGGCAAGGCATTCGCCCAAAAGAACCTGTCCTGGAAGATCGCAGCAAAGAAACTTGAAAGATTCTACGCATCAGTCATAACCCCGATCACCCCGACATATAAGCCTGTCAAAGCGTGCGCAGATACAATACCGGCAGGCAAACCGCCGGTTGACGTGATTGCATTCTATCTGCCGCAATTCCATACCATTCCTGAAAATGACAAATGGTGGGGACAAGGGTTTACGGAATGGGCCAATGTCGTCAGAGCGCCACAGAATCTAAAGGGTCAAGACCAGCCACGACTGCCGACTGATCTGGGTTTTTACGATCTGCGCAATACGGACATCATGCATAAGCAGGCTGCCCTCGCCCGTAAAAATGGCGTGTCGGGATTCTGCTTTTACTATTACTGGTTTGATGGGCGACGGCTACTTGAAACACCGCTCGATCAATGGCTTGAATCCGGACCCGACTTCGACTTTTGTATTTGCTGGGCGAACGAGCCGTGGAGCCGACGTTGGGATGGGTCGTCAACGGAAGTTCTAATGGAACAACCGTATTCGGATGATTATGCCCGGAAGTTTTTCATGGATGTGCTGCCAATCTTGCAGGATGACCGGTATATAAAGGTCGATGGCAAACCGCTTCTGGCAATTTACAAGATATCCGACATTCCGGATGCAGTTGCCGCTTGTAAAGTCTGGCGGCAATTGGCCAGGGAGCATGGCCTTGACGGACTGCATATTGTGGCCATCCAATCTTTTGGTATTGGCGACCCGAGACCGTACGGGGCAGATGCTGCAATCGAGTTTTCACCGCCGCATGTCAATCGGCACCTGATTGATCCTGCAAACGTGACCACGTTATCGCCAGATTTTACGGGGTATCTGGAAGACTATATCGGTGTTGCCCGTAACAGCATTAATCGGCCGCCATCGGACTACACACTCTATCGCGGGCTTTTTCCAAGATGGGACAATTCCGCCCGTCGCAAAGAGGCCGGGCATATTCTGATAAATGAATCGCCGAAGGCCTATGGCTCGTGGTTGAGATTTCTGACGCATGAAACGCTCTTGCGAAAGGATCGTCAGCATCCATTTCTTTTCATAAATGCATGGAATAAATGGGCCGAGGGTGCCTATCTCGAACCAGATGAGGCGCATGGGCACCAATATCTGGAGGTGACGCGCGAAGCGCTGATACAAGGCTGCATTGACTATGTTGGTAATGGATCAGATGCGGGTGAGCGCCGATTTGTGGAGGCCATATCGAGACTAAAGTTCGAGAAAGACAGGACGCTCAGAGAAGATGGGTAAGAAGGTTGCATTGATTACCGGTATTACAGGGCAGGACGGCGCATATCTAGCCGATCTCCTTTTGGAAAAGGGGTATGAAGTCCATGGCGTGAAACGTCGGTCGTCTTCGTTCAATACTTTGCGGATAGAACACATTTACGAAGATCCGCATGTCGAACATCCCAGTTTTATTCTACATTATGGAGACGTGACGGATTCAACAAACCTGATCCGTATTGTACAAAGCGTTCAACCAGACGAGATCTACAACCTCGCCGCACAATCGCACGTTCAGGTCAGTTTCGAAACGCCGGAATATACGGCCAATTCTGATGCAATCGGGGCACTGAGACTGCTTGAAGCGATCAGAATTCTGGGGCTTGAGAAAAAGACACGGTTCTATCAAGCCTCTACATCCGAACTCTATGGCAAAGTCCAGGAAACCCCTCAGTCCGAGACGACCCCCTTCTATCCTCGCAGTCCATATGCCGCCGCCAAGCTTTATGCCTATTGGATTACGGTAAATTATCGCGAAGCCTATGGCATTCATGCGTCCAATGGCATTCTGTTTAATCATGAAAGCCCGATACGCGGCGAAACCTTTGTAACGCGCAAGATTACCCGTGCGGTTGCAGCAATTTCCAAAGGGCAACAGGACAAACTCTACCTGGGCAATCTTGCGGCACAGCGTGATTGGGGGCACGCAAAGGATTATGTTCACGGTATGTGGATGATGGTTCAGCAGGAGCGGTCTGATGACTATGTTCTGGCCACGGGTGAAACCACATCAGTGCGGGCTTTTGCCGACCATGCCTTCAAAACGGCCGGGATCACCTTGCGCTGGGAAGGTGAAGGCGTCCAGGAGCGCGGACTGGATACCAAAACGGGCAAGTCAATTGTCGAAGTTGACCCGGCCTACTTCCGTCCGACGGAAGTGGCACTATTGATTGGCGACCCGTCCAAAGCTCGAAACAAGCTGGGGTGGTCGCATAAGGTCTCATGGCAGGATCTTTGTACGGAAATGGTGCAGAGTGACCTTGCCGCGCTGAACGACAATACGATATGACAACACGTTTTGACTGGCCCCTATCGGGCAAGAAGATATGGGTTGCGGGGCATCGGGGCATGGTCGGCAGTGCGATGGTTCGCCGACTTCAGACGGAAGACTGCGAAATTATTACGGCGACACGTGCAGAGGTGGATTTGCTTGACAAGGCTGCAACAGCGGACTTCTGCAAGCAACACGCGCCAGATGCCGTTCTGATGTGTGCGGCTATGGTCGGCGGCATCAAAGCGAACACTGATTACCCCGTCGATTTTCTGCTACAGAACCTCGAGCTGCAGAACAATGTCCTAATGGCCGCACACAATAGCGATGTTGATCGTCTGGTCTTTTTGGGATCAACATGCATCTATCCGCGCGACGCCGAGCAGCCGCTGCGCGAAGAGGCACTTCTGACGGGCCCGCTTGAAACAACGAATGAATGGTACGCAATCGCAAAAATTGCCGGGATTAAACTCTGTCAGGCTCTGCGCCAGCAATATGGCCGTCACTATGTTTCGGTTATGCCATCTAATCTTTACGGACCGGGCGACAATTACCACCCCGAACACAGTCATGTCGTTGCAGCGCTTTTGCGCAAATTTCACGAGGCCAAGCAGAACGGATCCGATGAGGTTATCATCTGGGGCACAGGAACGCCGCGACGTGAATTTCTATATGTTGATGATATGGCCAATGCCTGCATCACGGTTCTGAGATCCTATGATGCGGCAGAAATCATCAATGTCGGCGTTGGGCACGACATTACAATTACCAAACTGGCAGAGACGATTGCCAAGATTACAGATTATCAGGGTACGCTCCGATTTGACCCCTCCTATCCAGACGGCACACCACGCAAGCTCGTGGACAACACAAAATTGGCCGCACTCGGCTGGCAACCGAAAATGTTGTTAGCGGACGGCCTCCGGCTCGCCTATAAGGATTTCATGGCTGGCTGGAAACAACGAACTCCCGAAAGAGGTATGTGATGAACCCCTTCCCATCAAAATTGAACGCGCTGCAAAGACTCAAGAGTTTTGGCGTTCCAATCCAGTGCATCATTGATGTCGGCGCGCACGAGCAAACCTATGAACTGCGTATGATGTTTCCGGACTTGCCTCACCTTCTGTTTGAACCGGTCAAAGAGTTTCACCCGAAGATCCGGGAGAATTATGAAGGGATGACCTTTGAAATCTTCCCTCATGCCGTCTCAAGCCATTCCGGGTCAGGGCAGCTGCAAACTTATTCAGTCGATGGCGGTGGTGTGACCCATAGCAGCCTGACAAGCACTGACGATGGCTCGGACTCCGTTTCCGATGTCCAGACCGTTCGGCTCGATGATTTCCTTGCCGCCCGCTCTGATCCTACCCCTTACCTGCTCAAGATTGACGTTGACGGATACGAGGTGCCAATCATCGAGAGTGCGGCAGGCGCGCGGGATGATATTTCGTGCATTATCGTCGAAGCCACGATCGAAACTCTGCAAGAGCGACTTATCGCTGTAACGGCCCTCGGCTTCCAGCTTATCGATATTATTGATAGCTGCTACTATCATGGCGTTCTATCACAAGTTGATGTCGTCTTCGTCTCAACGGCGGTTTATGGTCTCGCTGACTTGCGCCCATGGCAGACAAAGGAATTCGCCTGGGAGCATTGGCGGCCTGTGCCGGACTATGAGAAACACATTCCTGAAGACCACTAGAGCACATTGTTAAATTCGGGCGTCAAAGGCGGGCTTTAGCTTTTTGTTTTTCGGCGCATTTTAGCTACAAGCCGGTTTCCAGTTTTCACGAATGCGCTCGGATTGATGGCTTCAGGCCAGCAGGACTTATCCAACCCCGTCGGCGGCGCGTCTATGCTTCGGTCTTAATCGGATCGGAGTAAGAGATATGGATGTTTCCCCAAGCCTTGGCCTGCCTTTTCTTATGCCTCAGCAGGCACAGAAACACGTCACCATGAACGAAGCGCTCGGGCGGCTCGACGCGGTGGTGCAACTTTCAGTAAAGTCTGCCACGATAGATAGCGAACCTGGCGCGCCAGCGGCAGGTGATGCCTATATCCTGCCCGAGAACAAGACGGGCGCGGCCTGGTCGGGGATGCAATCGAGATCCATTGCCGTCTTTCGGGACGGTGCCTGGGTTGAGATCGTACCGAAGGCGGGGTGGCGGGCGTGGGTGGCCGATAACCGCCAGCTAACCGTGTTCAATGACACAGACTGGCGCGCGCTTGAGATGGGCGCAAGCGCTGAGCAGAGCACTCGCACCGCTCAAAGTCCGGCTTTTCTGGGGGTCAACACAGATGCCGACAGCACGAACAGGCTTGCAGTGAAATCTGATGCTGTGTTGTTGTCACATGATGATGTCACACCCGGATCAGGGGATATACGCTGTGCTCTGAACAAAGCTACAATTGCTGGCACGGCCAGCGCGGTCTTTCAAACAGGGTTTTCCGGGCGTGCCGAAATCGGCTTGTCCGGGCAGGATCATTTTGGCGTTCGCGTCTCGACAGATGGCACAATCTGGCATGATGCCATGACAATCAACAAGGATACCGGCAGTACCCGGCTTGTCTCGAAATCTCCATACCACCCTGCCCTGATCGCACGGAGTAATGATGATGCCGCCAATTGGGCTCGCATCGATCTTGCCAACGCCAATGTCGATACGCGTGCTATTCTTTATCATGATCAATCCGGTATTTTCGTTATGCGCAATGATGCGACGGCCGGACCGATTGCGTTTTTCCAGCATCAAAATCAACGCATGCAAATTGGCCCAGTTGGAGGGGTTGTCATCGGGTTTCCAGCTGGCGGTGACAAAGGCCCCGGTAGCCTTAACGCGCAATCCATTTATGACGATAATGCATTATTGTCCTGCTATGTGTTTGATCAGGCAATTGATGGTAAGATCAATGCATCCAAATGGGATGAGAAGGTGCCTGCCAATAAGAGCGAGCGCCCGCAGCATGTCTATATGCGGAAATTCCGCAGCCGCATCGGCTCAGAGTTTGATCCGCTGACGCTTGACGGTTATGCACGCCATTGGCAGCAAAAGCGCCATTTGTGTTCGATGCCGAACGAGGTGGGGTTCGATGTCGAGAAGGGATTACCGGCGGGCGCTTGGATCCAGCGGCTTGTGGAAACTTGCGAAATTCAAGCTGTATTGATCGAGACGCTGAACCTCAGGCTCAAGGCGCTTGAAGCTTTGGGGGCTAATTGACGGGCTTTAAGTGTGGAAAAATATCGCCCAGCGCAGTCTTCGACCAGCTTTGCCATATTGCTTCAAGTTGTCTGATCGCTTGCCCATTGAGCACAGCGACCTCGGTAGGCGTAAGTTCAATAAGGCGCGCGAGCTTTTCTGCTGCAATTTGCTGATCGGGTTCGGCCCAATGGCTGTCTGCCCGATTGCCATAAACCGTCTCGCCGATTGGCACAGGAACCTGTTTTGAGGGGATGAGCAAGGCGGGTAGATCCCGCATGAAGTCCATATTGCCCGACCCCTTGGTTGCAAGCGGTAATCCTCCACACGCTATTATTTCAGCGAGCAATAGGCCGAACCCTTCAGAACGATGAGGGGACAAGAAGACATCGCTCGAAGCGATCAGGCAACGCATATCCGCTGGGCTCAATACATCTGTCCGAAGATGAATATCGGAACGCTCGGACAAGATTGATGCCCAGGGCTGGTCGTCAAGTGCTTCAAGATCGGCGGCCATCAGCTTGATGATCAGAGAGACACGGCCTGTCGGCTCGGGAAAGGCGTGGCAATAGATGCTGATCGCTCCCGCGATATTCTTCCGCTCAAGCGAGGACCGCAGATCACCAGCACAAAGCACCAATCGGTCTGATGACACTTCAAAGCGCGCTTTGTCGGGCGCCGGGGCTGGTGACATATCAACCGGATGACCCATGATACGGACGGGAATTGGCACATCCCCAAGCGCGATCGCAACAAATTTGCTCGGCACCCAGATCTCGTGGAAAAGATTGGAGATTGCAACCCAGTCCCTCGGCGCTCTGGGCAATTCATACGCCCAGTATCCGATCCGGTGCTTGCGCAACCAGAATTTTGGATGGGTCTTCATCAACACGGTCAGGGCTTCGGGGGCATTGCAATGGATCAGCCAGACGCCACCACCAGCCACGGGAAGCGTGCCTTTCCCCCAAGCCGTATGATCGAGCACTTTGCGTAAGTTGTGTGTCCTAACCTCCACGCCCGCCGCCTTCAAAGCCGAGACAGTCAGCCCACCGGCAACGCCCAGACCAAAAGGTTCGCCCTCGAACAGGGAGACGATCACCGGACCTTCCGATGGTTTCGTGCCGAAGACTGGCTTGCTGGCGCGAACAAACATTATGAACAAGCTACGAAAGAGCTTGAGCGCGAAGGTGCGGACAAGGTTCATCTCGGGTGCTGGTGCCAGCTTGGAAACTGCTGCGCAGGAGCCGCGCTTGCGAGTTTAGAAGGGAGAGTTAAACGTATCAAAGGGAGGTGCGGCTGCGTCCTTGTCGGACAGAACAGCCTGATCTGGACCGGCAGGCCAATCAATCCCAAGCGTTTCAGATGCCCAATGAACTGCACCATCGGAGGCTCCATCATAGTGGGCTGTCACTTTATAGGCGACAATTGTATCGGGTTCCAGTGTCATGAAGCCATGAAGAAAGCCCTTCGGGACGAGAAGTTGGCATCCGTTTGTGTGTGAGAGTTCTTCACCAACCCATTGCCCAAAAGTGGACGAGCCTGACCGCACATCAACAGCAACATCGAACACACTGCCGCGCAGCACGCGAACGAGCTTATCCTGTGCAAATGGTGGTGCCTGATAGTGCAGTCCACGAACCGTGTAGATTTTTCGCGAATAGGATTCATTGTCCTGTACGAAAGTCAGGCCAGAGACGTGGGTATCGAATTTTGATTGCGTATAGGTTTCGGTGAAGTAACCGCGCGAGTCTTCAAAGATGCGCGGTCTGAAAACCTTCACATCAGGGAGACGGGTTTCAGTAACGTCCATACACTGCCTCAATAATTAGAAAATTGTTTCTTCTGCAATCTGGTTCAGGTAGAGACCATAGCCGCTCTTTATCAGCGGTTCTGCAAGTGCTTGCAATTGATCGGCATTGATCCAGCCCATCCGGAAGGCCACTTCCTCTACGCATCCGACTTTCAGGCCCTGACGCTCTTCAACGGTTTGGACGAAGGCCGACGCTTGAAGCAGAGAGGTGTATGTGCCTGTATCGAGCCAGGCATAACCGCGCCCGAGGATCTGGACGTTCAAAAGCTGATCCTGAAGGTACATGTCATTCAGCGTGGTAATCTCAAGCTCCCCGCGCGCGGAGGGTTTGACCTGTTTTGCACGATCGCAAACGGTCCTGTCATAGAAGTAAAGGCCGGTGACCGCATAGTTTGACTTCGGATTTTCAGGTTTTTCTTCAATACTGATCGCACGGCCATGATCGTCAAATGCCACGACGCCATAGCGTTCGGGGTCTTTGACGTGACTGCCAAAGACGACCGCGCCCTCTTGCTGGCTTGCCGCTTCCAGAAGCAGGTCGGCCAGGCCGTGACCGTGAAAGATATTATCCCCCAGAACAAGGGCGCACCGGTCGCCATTGATAAAATTTTCCCCGATCAGGAAAGCCTGCGCAAGCCCTTCGGGTTTCGCTTGGACTGCATAATTTAGCTCAATGCCCCAGGCGGAGCCGTCACCCAGAAGTTTTCTGAATATTCCGGCATCTTCCGGAGTTGTGATGATCAGAATGTCGCGAATGCCAGCCAGCATCAGCGTAGACAGTGGATAATAGATCATCGGCTTGTCATATATCGGCAATAGCTGTTTGCAGGCCGCCTTGGTAATCGGATAGAGGCGTGTTCCCGATCCACCCGCGAGTATAATCCCCTTCATTGGGTATCCTTTATTTTGAATGCTATAGCGCTTACCAGATCAGGCCGGTTTTGTCAGGCCTATCCGAGCGTCCTCGAAACCACGGCTGCGTATCGCCTCCCACCACCAGGCGTTTTGCAGATACCAGTCGACGGTCTTGGCCAAGCCCTCCTCGACGCTGGTGACAGGCCTCCAGCCAAGTTCACGCTCTATCTTCGAGGCGTCAATCGCATAACGTAGATCATGCCCAGGGCGATCGGTTACATATTCGATCAAATCCTGATGCGGACGAGCGGACGGATTGCGCTCATCCATAAGGCCACAAATGGAATGAACCAGATCAATATTCCGGCGTTCATTGTTTCCGCCAACATTATATGTCTCGCCCAGCGAGCCCTTTTCAAGCACCAGCAAGAGCGCGTCCGCATGGTCATCAACATAGAGCCAGTCGCGGACATTTTCACCCTTGCCATAAACCGGGATCGGTCTGCCTTCGAGCGCCGCCAGAATGACCACGGGGATCAGTTTTTCCGGAAACTGGAATGGGCCGTAATTGTTGGAGCAATTGCTGGTCACCACGGGTAGCTGGAAGGTTTCGCCCCACGCACGGACCAGAAAGTCGGACCCGGCTTTGGATGCCGAATATGGAGAATTGGGCCGGTAAGGCGTTTCTTCGGTAAACAGGCCGGTGGCGCCGAGGGCCCCATAGACCTCATCCGTCGAGACATGGTGGAACCTGAACTTCTGCTTACGGCCCCCGGGGAGGCCATCATAATATTTGCGCGCTTGGGCGAGCATTGTGAACGTGCCGATCAGATTGGTTTCTATGAAGGCGCCCGGACCATCGATGGAACGATCTACATGGCTCTCCGCGGCCAGATGCATGATGGCGTCCGGGGCGTATTTTTCGAGCGTGCTGGCGACCATTTCGGCATCGCAGATATCACCCTGCACAAATTCGTAGCCGTCAATATCGCAACAAGATTTCAGATTATCGAGATTGGCCGCATAGGTCAGCTTGTCGAAATTGACCACGTCGATACCGCGAGCCAGCGCCATACGGATGACGGCCGAGCCGATGAAGCCGGCCCCGCCGGTAACCAGTATTTTCATGATGATCTTCCCGCAAACTAATGCATCTCAAAGAATGCAAAGATTCTGGCCGCTGCTCGTAATGACTGTATAAATTTGTTCATCCAGGCCGCCCGTATGCAGCGCCTTGTCTGACGATTTAGTGACCGCATCCAATTGGGCCTGTCAAGGGAATTCCCCCGGCTGTAAAGCGCGCGCAGCATGACCGCCGTCGCTGTCGTCAGCCGTTTGCGAAATGCTATCCGTAATGATATTGGACGCTTTTCGCCAGACCGAGGGCTTATCACCATGCGCGTATTCATTGCAGGCTCATCGGGCCAAGTTGCCCGTGCGCTAACCGAGCAATGCACTATGGCCGGGCTGGAAGCGCTCGCACTCGGACGTCCAGACTTCGACCTCGGTGATGCCGGCTCGGTCGAGCGGGCTCTTGAGCGCTTTAACGCGGACATCGTTATAAATGCCGCAGCCTATACGGCGGTTGATAAAGCGGAATCCGAAATTGATAAAGCCCGACAAGTCAACGCCACCGGTGCTGGCACTTTGGCAAGACGCGCCGCAGGGCTGGGCTTGCCGATCCTCCACCTTTCGACAGATTATGTCTTCGACGGGACAAAGAAGACGCCCTATCAAGAGATAGATCCAGTATCGCCCCTCGGGATTTATGGTCAGACAAAGCTCGAAGGAGAGCAGCAGGTCGCAGACGGTAATGCACGACACGTCGTTCTGCGCACCTCCTGGGTATATAGTCCGTTCGGAAACAATTTCGTTAAAACAATGCTGCGGCTTGCAGCGGATCGTGATGAGGTCAATGTGGTCAGCGACCAGAAGGGAAATCCGACCAGTGCTACGGACATTGCCATCAACCTCATCAAGATCGCAAAACAGCTTCACAATGACAAAAGCGCGCCAACCGGTCTATTTCATATGAGCGGTCAGGGAGACGCGGTCTGGGCTGATCTTGCAGAGGCGGTGTTTGAAGCAAGCGCGCGCCATAGCGGGCCTTCGGCCAAGGTCAACCGGATCTCCACCGCCGACTATCCGACCCCCGCTCCCCGGCCTGCCAATTCGCGACTTGATTGCCAAAAGCTCGAAGATGGTTTCGGGGTTCGCCTACCGGACTGGACATCAAGTGTGCGGTCATGCGTCGAGCGCCTTGTCGGGACAAGCGGTTCCTAGATATTGATTATCTTCTTGTCCTGATCTGGCAATGGTTGATCCAGTATCTTTGCCAGATAGGCGTCTATCACTTCATTCGGCTCGCCATCGGCGATCAGTTCACCTTTCTCCATCCAGAGCACGCGGGTACAAACAGTGCGCAGAAGCTCCATAGAGTGGCTGGCCAGAATTACGATTTTGATGCGGTGTATATATTCGTTAATTCTGCGCTCGGCACGAGCAACAAACTCGGCATCGCCTGCACTCAGCCACTCGTCCAGAACCAGCACATCTGCTGGAATAGATGTCGAGAGGGCAAAGGTCAAACGGGCTTTCATACCGTCCGAATAACGGCGCACAGGCAGATCGAAGAACTCACCAAGATCGGCAAATTCACGCACGCCCGCGCGCGCAACTTCAATCTCTTCCGTTGTCGCACCAATAAAGCGCAATGGAAGTTCAATATTGTCGGCGGCGGAGAACTCCGGATTGATCCCAAGGCCTGTCTGATTGACCGGGACAATTCGGCCATAGGTCTTGATTGTGCCGGATGTAGGAAATGCGATACCACTTAACAGACGTAAAAGGCTCGACTTACCCGCACCATTGCGCCCGACCAGGCCAACACGCTCGCCATCGTCAATCGTTATAGATAAATCTTTAATCGCATGGACGCTGCTCGGCCCATCTCTGGAGCCGCGCAAAAGGTCGATAAGGCTGACCTTTAACGAGCGTTGCGCTACTTCATAGAGCGGGTATTCGAAATTTACATTCTTCAACTCGATACGCGTCATGAAATCCTCGATTGGAAAGCAGGGGTTTGCAGGATGGTCAGCTTCACCCTAGAGCCACAAATACACTTTTTCGCGGCTTACAGCCGTGGCAACATAGGCCATGATAGCGGCGATAATCAAAATGCCGATAGATACCGCCCAATTTGTGGCAGACGGCCAATAACCAAGTAGCGGACCACGCGCAATCTCAACCAGATGGAAAAACGGATTATAGTCGAGCCAGACCGAGGACAAGCGCCCCTGTGAGGGCATCCAGATAATTGGCGTTATAAAGAATGCGATCTGCATTACATTCATAACAACTTGACCAAGATCACGGTATCTCAGGGCATATGGGCCAAGCACGATGGCCGAGAAGAAACCGATGAGAGACAAGATGGCGAGTGCGGGCAGCAGCAGGATCAAGGACGCCGACATATCCACATTTGCGTAAAGTAGAACTGCGCCAATCGCTATCAAATTGTGCAGGAATATCAGTGTATTCCGCCAAACCATTTGGGCAGCCAATATGGATGCCGGGAGCCGCATTGCCCGCAAATGTGCTTCGGAGTCGATCATTATGTTGCAGCTCTCATTCAGATTGCTTTGGAGGATGCCCCAAATCAGAAAGCTAGTTGCAATATAGGCAAGGAATGCCTTGAATTCGATGTCGAAGATTTGGCTGAACAAGAAGCCGATACCAAACACCATGGCGGCCATGGTCAGACTAATCCAGAACGGTCCCAGAAACGATCTGCGATAGCGCATCTGGATGTCGCGGAACCCCATAATCCACCAGATGCGCCAGCGCGAAAATATGGCCGAGAAATCGTTCAGCACTACAGTCATACACAGCTCCACAAGCCAACTTTTTGCCGACTCCAAATTTGATGTCCACCTGATCGGAAGTGTCAGAGCCCTATCGTAAACATGGTCAAAATGGAACTAAAAAACGTCGACCCTATTCAAAAAATGCAGCCTTACAAGTGTCGCTGGACCAATGGAGATATCGTTTGGCGGCGAGCATTTATATGTTAAAGGAATACTTGTTTGGAAACAGTGTATGTATTTTCGAGGCTTGTTAGATGGCAGATGATATACTCAGAAATGGACGGGATCAGGACCGATCTGAACCGCGCCTTTCGACGAGTGCGGAGGCTGATCTGGCGGCGGTAAGGAAAGAGTTCATCCGGCGTTTTATGAACACCGATGACGAGCATGAAGCAAATCCCGACAAATCCGGCGAGGTCGACCCCGCCCGTCCCCGTTCAGCACCTAAGCTGGAAGCGGATCAGATCGATAATGTTGCAAGCGCTGCATTGTTACAGATATTAACCCTCGCCGATCATAATTCGGGCATTCAAATGGATCGGCAACATGTCGAAGGTTCGGTAAGCTGGCGCTTGTGTAGTTTTCTTTACCGGATCGAACGGCGGACCGGGCGCAAAGGTCGCCGTCTGGCCTCCATTTTCGCGGCAGCTTTCCGCTTCCTCACATTTCGGCCACGTGCTGCTTATAGCACTTTTTATGGCTCCCAATCACGACTGATGGAAGACCGCGCAGCGCTGGTCAATTCGCCGCTTTTTGCAGGGGATTGGTATTGCGAGGCCTATCCGGACGCAAAGACTTTTGCAGGGGGGGCATTGGAGCATTTTTTGATATTTGGCGCAGATGAAGGCCGAAACCCCAATCCTTTCTTCAGCACAAGTTGGTATCTGGCGCATAATCCGGATGTGGTAAGGTCACGTCGCAACCCGCTTGCCCATTTCGTTCTTTACGGTAATGCAGAAAATCGCCAACCGCACCCCCTTTTCGATGCGGTTTTCTATCAGGCGACCAATCCTGATATTGCTGAAACCTCCCTTACCGCCTTCGAACACTTTGTTACAATTGGCGCTCATGAAGGACGGCCAACACATAATCTTACAACCTATCTGGATGATCCGGTTTCCGTCTTTAGTGGTTTAACATGAGGCCGTTGGCAGGTTTGAGCAGAGAAGATAAGCTGCCAGTTATAAATTGCATGATGGAGCCTTCGACAGAGCGCCCTGCGAAAGATGCTGACTGATGATGCACCGTTCCTTGCAAAGCCCCAACTTTTGCTGGCGTCCTGGCTGGGTTGAGTCTGAGAGCCATCTGTCATACGCCGACATTCCGCTCAGCCCTCACCTGCTCTCGGCCCTGCGGCAGAACGATGTCGATGTCATGGTCAGCATGTCCCTATTTGCTCCGGATCAAGATCTGCATCCGCGCCTGCAATATGATGTCGGTTTCGGGTTCAAGGATCATCTGGGCATCCAGCTCGAAATGCCGACCCCCTCATCCATTACACCGGTGACACTACCGAAGGGGACCTTAAAATTGCGGCTTCGCCCGCATTCAGGAGCGTTCTTTGCCCGGCAGATGTTACTTGCAATCGAACCGGCTCAAACCGGCGTCAAGCCGCGAAAATCGACAAAGAGAATTTTCGCCGCGCGTTTTACAGATGCTGCGACACAGCCTCATCATGCCCAGAGAATTGGCACGGGCAATATTGACCTCGACCCAAACGGCAGTTTTCGGTCCACTTCTAATGATCCATCGGTTTCGTTCATGCTCCACACGCCGCTCCGTGCCGGATGGTATCGCATCGAGGCGCGTCTAAAAATTGGGCAAAACTCCGTGCCAAAGATGTATTTTTGGACCCAGCGGGGCTATCTGGACGCGCAAGCTTGTAGCTTGGTCGCCCAAAAGGAGAACCTCTATACGGGCTTGTTTCACCTCGCCGAAGACGTCAGCACGGTTCGATTTGATCCCACGAACCGGCATGAGGACGGGACGCTCGATTCACTCGATATTCATCCGCTCGGACGTCTACCAAGGTCTAGTTTGCTGTTGAAACCCGTTGTCTGGCAGAACCTTTTCTCAGGGATAAACTGGCGCATCATGCTGGCACGCACGCGGGGGCGCGGCAATCATGAAGGGGCATGGAGCCTGCCGACCCAGCCGCAGCGCTCGCATGAGGTCTCTTATGATCCGGCGGCCCGGTTCAGTAAATGGATTGAACAAAGTGACTTCAGACTGGCACGCGATAAACCGGCCTATTGCCAAAAGCTCGACGTACTCGAACACAAGCCGGTTATTTCGATCCTGACGCCGGTTTATAACACGCCCATCCGTCTTCTCGATGAAATGATCAAATCCGTACAAGAACAAATTTATGAGAATTGGGAGCTATGCCTTGCCGACGATGCCTCGACGGAGGGCAACGTGGCGGCGCGTCTGGACTATTGGGCCGGAAAGGACAGCCGGATCAAGGTCGTTCATCGGAAGACCAATGGCAATATCTCTGCGGCAACCAACAGCGCCTTCGAGATTGCCACTGGCGACTGGCTTGCCATGCTGGACCATGATGATGTTTTACGGCCTCATGCGCTCGCGGAAATTGCACTGGCAATTGCCGAACATCCAGACGCTAATCTAATTTACTCCGATGAAGATAAGATCGACGATGAGGGCAACCGGTACGAGCCCTATTTCAAACCGGACTATTCACCCCTTATGTTTCTTGGTCAGAATTATTTCAACCATTTGACGGTTCACAGGGCTGAACAAGTTCGTGCCGCCGGCGGGTGGCGGCTGGGTTATGAAGGGTCACAGGATTATGACCTTAATTTGCGCATTCTCGAACGCATCCCGCCTGAAAGCGTCATCCACATTCCGAAGATCCTTTATCATTGGCGCGCGACGGAAGGGTCAACGGCGCTTGCTACCTCAGAAAAAAGCTATGCCTTCGATGCTGGTCTGAAAGCCTTGCAAAACCATCTCGACAAGCGTCACCCTGGCGCTGTGGCAAAACAGGCTGGTGAACTTGCCATTTATCGAGTGGAGTGGCCCATTCCTGAGAAACAACCCCTTGTTTCATTGATTGTTCCGACCCGCGACTATGCTGATCTGGTGAAGATGTGTGTGACCTCCATTCAGGAGAAAACCACTTACGAAAACTATGAAATTCTGATTATCGACAATCAGTCAACCGATCCGGACGCGCTCGACCTTTTTGCCAAACTAGCAAAAGATCCACGCATTCGCGTCCTGCGCTATGACAAGCCGTTCAATTATTCTGCGATCAATAATTTTGCTGTCCCCCATGCCAGAGGGGACATTATCGGGCTTGTTAATAATGACATTGAAGTGATCTCGCCGCACTGGCTGGATGAGATGGTCTCTCTGGCGCTCCAGCCGGACATCGGGTGTGTGGGCGCGAAGCTTTATTATCCTGATGATACGATCCAGCATGCCGGCGTTATTCTAGGAATTGGCGGGGTGGCCGGGCATTCTCATAAATACGCGCCTCGGGAGCATCAGGGTTATTTTTCCCGTCTGATGATGGCCCAGGATCTGAGCGCCGTCACCGCCGCATGTCTGCTTATGAGGCGGGAAGTCTATCAAGAGGTGGACGGGCTGAATGAAAGCGAGCTGGCTGTTGCCTTCAATGATGTTGATCTTTGCCTGCGGGTCAGGGCAGCAGGATACAGGAATGTCTGGACGCCAAGGGCTGAACTCTATCACCATGAATCGATAAGCCGCGGGCATGAAATCACCGCTGCCAAACAACAACGCTTTCAAGGAGAGATCGAATATATGGTCAGAACCTGGGACAGCCTCAACTTCATAGACCCCTTCTACTCCCCCCATCTTTCGCGGACCGTTGAAGATTTCAGGATTGGCATTGCGGAATAAGGCAGAGCGCCATAATGAAACGGAGACCAGATAGATCATAGATCAGCAGGCCATTGCATCAAGAAAGAGCCTCATGAAACTCATCATACAGATACCTTGTCTGAACGAGGAAGAGACACTCCCCATTACGCTTGCAGATTTGCCGCGCGAAGTCCCCGGATTTGATACTGTCGAATGGCTGATTATTGATGATGGCAGCACTGATAATACGGTAGCTGTCGGTAAGGCTCACGGCGTGGATCATGTTGTTTCGATGCGGCACAATTCGGGATTGGCGCGTGCATTTATGGCGGGCTTGGAGGCTTGCCTGCGACTTGGCGCTGATGTGATCGTCAACACGGATGCGGACAATCAGTATCGGGCGAGCGGCATCCCGACACTGACAAGACCGATTGTTGCGGGCGAATCCGATATCGTCATTGGCGCAAGGCCGATTACCGACATCCCACACTTTCACCCGGTCAAGAAGATGCTCCAAAAGCTTGGCAGCACGGTTGTGCGAACCGCTTCGCGAACCCAGATCCCCGACGCACCCTCAGGATTTCGCGCCATACACAGAGACGCGGCAATGCGTCTGATGGTGCACAACCCTTACACTTACACGCTTGAGACGATTATTCAGGCTGGCCGTAGCGGCATGAAAATTACATCGGCACCAATCGAGGTCAATGGTGATCTGCGTGAGTCAAGACTGGTCAAAAGCATCTCGTCTTATGTTCGCAGGTCAATGGGAACGATTTTCAGAATTTACCTGATCTACAGGCCGTTTCAGGTTTTTATGTTTCTAAGTGCCCTATTGGTCATTCCGGCTTTCGCTTTGGGCATTCGCTATCTTATTCTGATTACCCAGGAGAACGCTGGCGACCACATACAGTCGCTCATTCTTTCGGCGATCTTGTTTTCCGGTGGCTTTACAAGCTTTGCTCTGGCCATCATATCGCGCCTACTCGCAGTAAACCGGACCCTCATGGAAGAGCTTCGCACGCGCATTTTGCGGATGGAGATCGAGAAGATTGATCAAACCTCTCCGGACTGATTATCATTGCGTTTGGATCGTTTCCAAGGGCAGGATTTTGACCGGAATTGCGATGGCTCCCAAATAAGCCAGAAGATCACCGCTTACCGTAATAAAACGCATCAAAATTACGGCCACCAAAAGGTCGAGTTCAGGAACACTGGTCCCCAGAAGGAAGACCAGGACCAGTTCTCGCACACCGACACCAGCCGGTGCCCCTGGCATGATAAATCCGGCGAGAAAGGCCACAATGAAGGCAGCACATATTCCGACAAAGGCCAAGGGGCCTATATCACTCAGGGAGAAGGCGGTCAGGAGTATGGCAAATAACAGTCCGGAGGTCATGAAAAAGGCGATATAGCCCAAGCTGGCGACCACACCTTTGATCCCTAGAATGAGGTTTAGTGTACCCAGGAAGGCGACGAGCGAGATGACCGCCAGGATGGCCGCCAACAGCACTGGAATGCTGGGCCAGATCGTCGGGATAAAGAGCGGCACAAAGCATGCCGAGCTTAGAGTTAGCAGTGCAAGCTCCCAGAACGACGCCTTGGCCAATGCGCCATTGGACAGACCGTTACCGGCTCCGATAGCCTGACGGCTTGCCAAGTGAAAAATGTTACCCGGAACATATTTGGCCAGTTGAGAAATACCAAACAGTTTGATGGCTGCCAATTGCCCGACGGGTTGACCGAATGTCAGCAATAAAGACCGATACGAATGAGCGAGAAGCAGGTTAGACAGCGCATAGACGACAGACAGGGCAACACACAGGATCAGTACCGAAGTGCGCAGCGTTTCGAGTTCGATCTCATCCCAGAAGCCAAGCAATTTTTGCCCAACGAATACGATCCCGAGCAGTGCCAAGACGCCGCCGGCAATACCCGATAGGCGGCGGACAGATATTTTCATTGTCAGGTCGTTGGCTTGGGTTCGCAAAGGAGCATTGTCCAGGGGAGCGGTGTCCTGATTTCCTTGATGTGAAACCGGCTGGAAACGAACTTCTTGAAACCGGACGTTGACCAATGCTGAATATGGCCGGGCGTATTGCCCAAATCGGTCAGATACTGGCCTCGCGCCATATTCAGAGCCCGCCAGATCGGCTCGCGCGGCACACTCAGGATCAGATGCTTGTCGGTGATCGAATGCAAAGCTGCCAGCCCGGCTTCGGGGTCTTCTATGTGTTCCATTACTTCGCAACACACAATCAGGTCCGCATTATCAATACCGGGCTTAAGATCATAAATGCTCTTTTGAGAAAAAATCTCTGGATCTACCCCGCGGTCTGACGCGTTTTGTCGTGCAATCTTGATGACCTCCTCGGAAAAGTCCGAGGCGCGCACGTCATAATTTCCGCCTGCAAGATCAAGCGACCAATAGCCTTCTCCGCAGCCGATCTCATGAATTGATTTTGGGTTTGCCTGCGCGACCAGCGCGCTCAAACTGTCCTCGAACCCTTGCATGATTTTCTTTACGATCGGGTTCGACGAGCCATATTTATCGTAATTGTTGCCAACAACGATACCCTCTTCTTCAATACCGCCCGAGATTTTGATCGCCATGGAAACACCCTTACAATTTTTCCGAAATTTATACAGTCTAACCCGTTTGGTCAAACGGCATGGCCCCATCGCAGGCACCGCTCAAAACCTGACAAGCCCGGCCCAATGGTTGCAGAAACAAAGCCGTCTAACTATAAGCAGGCCAATGTATATTCTGCCTTGATCAAGTATCGGGGCTTTCGATCATATGAGGGGCACAGCGTGATATGATTGCATCCAGGGCCTCGATTGGGCTGCATCGCCTGCGCGTCTACATAGGTCGGAACCGGGTGGCAATCGGGCTGGCGCCTCTGGTTTTGCTGATATTGTGGACCAATCCATTTACCCAGACGCTGGCCCCGATGGATCTGCTCTTGAGCTATCCTGGCTGGGACGCGGTGCAGCTTGACCCTGAAATCGTCAATCGGGAAAGATCCGATGCCATTGATCACAGGCTGGCAAACTGGACTTTCTATCGCGAGTCGCTGCGCTCGGGAGAGTTCCCTTTCTGGAACCCCCAGCACCAGTCAGGCTCTGTGGGCTTGCAAGCGCCCATTTATAGCGGACTAACCATCCCGTTCTGGGTCTTTGCGCTCATACCCGACGCTGCTGTTGGATATACGCTGGCCATGATGGTCAATGTCCTGATCGCCGCTTATGGCATGTTCTTTTTGAGCCGGGCGCTCTTTGGGAACAATCTCGCCTCCGTCTTTGCGGCTATTACGTTCGCCTTTTGCGGCTTCAATGTGGCTTGGGCACATTGGCCACATGTCACAACGGGCGCATATATTCCGTGGGTCTTATGCTTTACCTTCATGTTCTGGCAAACGCCCCGGATACGGTATCTTGCCGGATTGGCCACGGTCTTAACGCTGCTATTTCTCGGAGGATTTCCCTTTATTGTGGTCCTGTGCGCTTTCTCCGTTGCGATTATGGGGACCGTCCTGTTTGGCCGAGACGTTCTGGCGGGAAGGAGAAAGCCGTCGGCGATTGTCTTCAGTGCAGCGGGTTTGGGTCTTACTGCGTTTGCTGCTTTGCTGATCGCGGCACCTTTTCTCTCCGAAGCGCTGAGCATTCTCGACAAAACGGACATTAGCCATCGCCGGGGCGGGACGGTCCTTCGGGTTGACGATATGGTGAAACTCTTCGGCAGTGACATGGCAACCAGTGATAATGGTGGCCGGATCGAATTTACATTTTCGGCCGGACTGTTGCCTATGATCTTCCTCATCATTGGCCTGCCGCTCTTGTTTTTCAAGCGGCATTTTGCGGGCATATTTGCCACTATGCTGTTTGCTTTTACCGCCACAGTTACCTATCAGCTTGTGCCGCCGACATGGATCAGAATGTTGCCTGGCTATGACATTAATCCATGGTGGCGGTCGGGCCTCCTATTTGGCGTAAGTCTGGCTATTATTTCCGCATATGTTCTGACAGTCGTGTTGAAATCCTGCGAGCGACGCGGCGCTTACAGATTTGCGCAGTTCGGCCTGGTCGTCATCACTGCCTATCAAGCCGTGGTGCTCGCAGGAAATTTTGCAACCATGAATGCGAAACCGGCCATTGCTTCATATTTTCCGTCTACGCCAACCATTGATCATCTCGTAGACAGTCTCGAACCTGGCCAGAATATTGTTGCTGATTCAAGCTTTCTGGTTTCGGGAACTCTTGGAAATTACGGCATCGTGGAACCGTTCGCACACGGCTTTCGGCAGCAAGAGCAGAAAGCTGCCTTTGCCACGCTGTCGCGCAAATTTGCCAGCACATCAACGGCCACGAGCATGAACTGTAGAGATATGATATTTGATGACAACAGCGCGACGCGGCTCGGGGTAAAGTATTTCATATATTCGGAGAGTTGCAGGCACGATTTGACACAGGAAAATTCGGGAACAGGCCATGTGCCCAGCCCGTCTCTTGATGAGAGAGCCTTGTCGGGGAATATCGTCGTACAGGATAGGTTGATGCTCGAAGGCGTCCAATTTACCCTCGCCACCTATCACGCGCCTGCCGCTCCGTCAGATGTCATCTTCTCATTCCAATCTGCCGGTGCGGGCGAGCATTCGGTCCTGGTGTCGGCCTCGGACATCAAGGACAATCAGCGCGTATCATTTATG
The DNA here is from genome assembly GCA_938011445.1 of uncultured Hyphomonadaceae bacterium. Classification (GTDB taxonomy): domain Bacteria; phylum Pseudomonadota; class Alphaproteobacteria; order Caulobacterales; family Hyphomonadaceae; genus CALLCD01. The sequence continues at coordinate 20,883 of CALLUH010000045.1, read as the reverse complement.
TTCGACGAGCCTTTGGAGATCCTGCCTGGAGAACACCGATATTCTCTGCGGTTATCTAATCCGAGTGCAGAAGGAAAATTATCAGCATGGTCCTATCAGGAGACAAATGATGGATCATTTTCGATCTTCGGGAATAGCGAGAATGGTCGCGTTCCAAAGTACAGTCTTTTAGCACAACGGATTTATCCTGAAACTTTCAGCGTCAGCCAGAAAGAGCCCGGCATTATCATCGCTGAAAATGAGCGTGTTACGGGATCCGCCTATTTTATGGACACGTCCAAGGACAATCGGGAATTCAATTATGATCTCGTTGAATTGCAGGATGCAAGCTGTTGTGATTTCGTGTTTTCATATAAGGGGTCTGAAGAAGGGCTGCTTGTCATGGCCATGCGGCTGGACGAAAACTGGCATTGGGAAGACCTCAGCACCGGTGCCTCAGGGCTTGTAGATAGCGGCTTCCCGTCAACAGTACCGGTTCAAGCGGGCAGTGTCGTCAAGGTGTTCTACGATAAATCGAGGATACAGATGCGTATGCTGGTTGGGCTGCTCTTGGGCGTTTTCTGTTTTGGGATCGCTATTATTGTGACACGGCGACTGGTCCAGCCCAGCATGCCGTTTCATGAATACGAACCGGACTATTAGAGCTTTCACGTATCAGATAAAACGGTACTCACCACGCCGCCGCAAGTCCGGAGCCTTGTCCAATTGGTCCTGACTGGCGACGCGGAAGCCTTCGGAGATTGTCAGCAAGCCTGAAAAACGCTCAATGATGTGGGCGAACGTCCCGCCGGTCTGACCCGCCTCAGCTTCAAAACGGTTTTCCAAACCTGACAGGCCGACAAGCTTATCCCAGATCTCGATGCGTGCGTAGAACATGGAGCCAGCGACAAAGCCCGTTTCATCGGTTTGGATATTTGGAATGCCTAACTCGTCCGCGAGCGCCAAAACTCCACCAGTGTTGAGACCCGGAAAATCACTCAAAGCCAAAAAATGCCCTGCCGGACCGATCAGACCCAGCGTCGGATCAGCGTCAAAGGCATTGATCGCGCGCAATGTTTGCCCTGTCGCAAGGAGGCTGCCTAAAAGTTCCTCGCGCCACTGGGTGCCGTTTCCCAGATGCGCGCTCTTTTTGGTATGCAGTTTCAACACGGTGCCGCACCTATCGGTCCGCGCCAATCGAACCGCTTTCAAAAATGGGGCAATGTCACGGCCATAATTTTCGACCGGCAAAATCCGCGCTGTCATGCCGACCATGTTGACCGTTTCTTCTACATGCGTAATTTTGTCCGTAGACGTTGTAATATAAATTTGGTGGGCACATTGTTCGAGATCAAGCTTTGCCAGAATATCCCCAAGCAGTTCTTCGTGATAGCTATGGATAATAACCGCCAGCTTAGGTCTGAACGGACGCGTATTGGCAGGAGGCATTGGCCCATGGCCAATCGAACGGGGAAGCGGGTCCGCCGTGGATCCTAGCTGAGCGGTGGATTTTCCTACAAGACTGGAAAGCTTGCGCAAAGGCGCGGTGAGACGCCAGGATGCGCTATTGCGATACTCCTCGACTTCGGCATAGGCTTCTGCAAGCGCATTGCGCAGCGCGTATTCTTCGGCTGAGCGCTGTTGCAGGCATTGCTGCAAATTTGTCACCATCTGGCGCAGGTCTTCGTGTATTGCGTCATCATGTGGCGCGATCATTTGAACGCTTTTCTCCTTGTCCCGGTCAATGTCAGACATCACTCAGTCTTCTTTCCGCGGTCGCCGGTCCATTTTTGTTTCAGGTCATTTTGAGCCTTTGCCGGCAGTTGCCGGTAGACGGTTCGCCCAAGATCAATCACCGCCCCGCCAAGACCTGCACGGGCTGGCATGACAAATACTGGGTCGAGCCCCAGCTCCACCGGTGCCTGTTCAACGAACCAGCGGTGGAAGCGGCGACGCCCCGATCTTAAGCCAAGCGGAAACGCCGCCTGAAGGTCAGGGCGCATTTTCCATATCTCTTCCATCAGAACCGTTATGGGTGCTGCGCTCATCTGATCTACTCTCGGACTCGGCATATTCAAATGGTTATATTTCGGCACGAACGGTTCCAGGCAAGTTCCATTGGCGATCTGGCGTGCATAGATCCTGCGCGCGGCGAGCGGAATTCTAACCCCATCGCCAAAATGGTCGTAAGCATATGCGACCCCTGCATATGTGAGATGGTCATGCGCTTTTAGCGCGGCATGATAAGCTTGCAGCAAATCACCCACCGCGCCGATTGATGATATATCAAACCTGTTCTGATGCTTGGAGAAAACGGATGGATCTTCCGGCACAATGCCTGAAAAATGAAAAAAGCGAAGCGGTTTGCCGCGGACGTGCCATTGGTCTGTGCCAATTCTTTTGACAGGTCTGTTTGCCAGATTCCAATACGCCACATTATAGCCCGGATGCCGCAGAACATGTAGCTTGTCCAAAAATGACGGTGCCAGTTCTGCAAATTTCTGATCAACGAAATACCCGCCCTGAAGGTCGTTGGTGCACTCGGTCCGGCACCGCCCAGCCCACCATGATAAAAAATTCCTTGCCCCTGCCGTGTTGGCAAAGGCAGCAAAACCGAGATTAAACGTTCCCGATCGATGCAGATCGTGCACATTTGGCCGATAATCGTCATCAGCAAGGGGGGTGAGGATATGGGGGGTGAGCACGCTATCTGCGCCCTGCGCCAGCGCCTCTGTTACCTCTGCCAGCGGGCTGAAGACTTGTATGTCGGGGTCAAGATAGACCGCAGCCTGCGCGCCAAGAACATCAAAAATATGTTGAAAGCAGAATGGCTTGATCGCTGTACTGAACTCCATGAGGGCATAGCGAAACGTCATGTCGGGCAAATTCGGCAGGTCAAGCGCGTCAAGTGTCACGATCCCATCAAAAGGGTTTGTGCCTTCTAGGGGAGCGTCAGCAAGGAAGACCAGGAACTCCGCCTCAGGGTCGGCGGCAAGCAGCGAAGCTCTCAGCGTCATCGCATAGGCAAGATAGTTGCGGGCGCAAATCGTAAAATAGACTGTTCTCATATCGCTTCGCCCTACCCTGCTTGTGCATCGACAAGCAAGATATAGCTATCTGGACACTAGATAAACACCATCCTTGCAGGCACTCCCCCCCACGCTTACAATCTGATCCATATCGGCGCTTGAGCGGGGTTGTCCCATTTTCAGCAAGCTGGCAATTCTTGGATGGAACACGCTTTGACCTCTGACCCTGCAATCTGTCCACCTCTGGACATCTGGGCGTCTATCATCATCGTCAATTATAATGCCAAGAGATTTTTGCAGGCGACGATTGATAGTGTTGCAGCCCAGACCAATATTCCATTCGAGCTTATCCTCGTAGATAATGGCTCATCGGACGGTTCCCTCGATAATCTACGCACAGACCATATCGAAAACTTCAGGCTGATGGATCTCAAAGAGAATGCCGGTTTTGCCCGCGGGAATAATATTGCCGCAAAGGCCGCTCGCGGGAAGTGGATCGCCCTCCTGAACCCTGATGCCATAGCGGCACCTGACTGGTTACACCAATTCAAACTGGCGACGGAAGCTTTCCCGAACACTATGATGTTTGGCGGCGCGACCATTGATATGACAGACCCGAGCAAGCTTGATGGCGCGGGAGATTGTTATTTCTTTCTCGGGATTCCATGGCGGGGCGGATATTCCCGGGCGCGAGCGGAATTGCCCGGAATTGGCGAATGCTTTAGCCCGTGTGGCGCGTCCGCCCTATTTGACCGGGAGACGTTTCTCGACATTGGCGGATTTGACGAACGCTATTTTTGCTATGGCGAAGATGTTGAAATTGGCTTTCGCCTCAGGCTGGAAGGGCATAGATGCATTTTCTGGCCGGCCTGTCAGGCCGCCCATTATGGTAGCGGGATCACAGGGGTTGCCAGTGAGTTTGCGGTCTTCCATGGAACCCGCAACAGGCTCTGGATGTTTCTCAAAGACATGCCGCCTCTGGCCTTGATCTTACTTCTACCCGGTCACATTGCGATTAGCCTCGCTTTGCTTGCACGCGGCTGCATGGTGGGGCGTGGCGGCCCGACATGGCGCGGCTTAAAAGCAGGCATTCTGGGCATCCGCGCTGTTTGGGGAGATCGCATAAAGACCCAGAAACGGCGAACGGTCTCATCTTTGACACTCCTCAAGGCCATGTCGTGGAAGTGGAGCCTTGTGCGCAATCGTAAGCCTGACGTCCGGCCAGTTGCACCTGAGGCAATAGAAAAAGCCAAGCCTGATGAGGCCTGACCTCTCTTCAATTTAAGCCTTGTTGCAGATGCCCTTTAGACAAACGCGCCGTCATCGAAAGTTGACTGAAACGAGATCGCATCTTCTGAAAACGTATCGCGCGTCCCGAAAATATCCTGGACCGGATCCGGTGCTGCCACATTCACGACGGATGCCGTGAAGGCAATGTCGAAATCATCATTCTGAGTTCTCGTATCGGCCTGTTCTGTCGCCTCTCCACTTGCAATCGAGAGGGCTGCATTCGCGGGTGTAAAGATAAAGTCATCTTCTTCGATCGTGCTTGCCGCCACGCCGCTTAATAGAACTGATTCGGTTGTATCGCCATTGAATGTCAGCAGCGCGCCATCAGCGGTATCGAAGATGGAGACCTGGTCTATCCCCGTTACGTTGAGCCCGACAACGAAGATGAAGTCATTGTCGGAAAAATCAGTGACCGTGTCATTCCCGAAGCCTGCGTTGAAAACAAAGAAGTCATTTCCAGCGCCGCCGGAGATCGTATCATTGCCAGCGCCGCCATCAATCGAGTCAACCCCTGCTTCACCAAACAATTGGTCATCACCAAGGCCGCCGATCACGGTATCGTCGCCGCTGCCAGCACCGATTGTGTCATTGTCGGCCCCGCCCGACAGCGTATCGTCACCCTCGGCACCCGCCAGAATATCAGCGCCCGCACCCCCATTGAGGTTATCATTGCCAAGACCGCCGACAAGAACATCGTCGCCGTCTTCGCCGAAAATCAGATCGTCGCCCGCGCCACCGTCGGCAAAATCATTGCCACTGCCAGCGCCGATGGTGTCATTGCCGGCCTCGCCCGAAAGCATATCATTGCCCTCGACACCAGCCAGAATATCTGCGCCTGCACCGCCAATGAGGCTATCATTGCCAAGACCGCCGACAAGAACATCGTCACCATCCTCGCCGAAAATCAGATCGTCGCCCGCACCGCCATCGGCAAAATCATTGCCGCTACCAGCGCCGATGGTGTCATTGCCGGCCTCGCCCGAAAGCATATCATTGCCCTCGACGCCAGCCAGAATGTCTGCGCCTGCACCGCCAATGAGGCTATCATTGCCAAGACCGCCGACAAGAACATCGTCACCGTCTTCGCCGAAAATCAGATCGTCACCTTCGCCACCGTCAGCAAAATCATTGCCGCTGCCAGCACCGATTGTGTCATTGTCGCCCTCGCCTGAAATCCTATCATTGCCCTCGACGCCAGCCAGAATGTCAGCGCCCGCGCCGCCAATGAGGCTATCATTGCCAAGACCGCCAACAAGAACATCGTCACCGTCTTCGCCGAAAATCAGATCATCACCATCGCCACCGTCGGCAAAATCATTGCCGCTGCCAGCGCCGATCGTGTCATTATCACCCTCGCCTGAAATCCTATCATTGCCTTCGGCACCTGCCAGAATGTCTGCGCCCGCGCCGCCAATGAGATTATCATTGCCTAGACCGCCGACGAGAACATCATCACCGTCTTCGCCGAAAATCAGATCGTCGCCTTCGCCACCATCAGCAAAATCATTACCACTGCCAGCGCCGATCGTGTCATCGCCGCCCTCGCCGGCAATGGAGTCATTGTTTTCAGCGCCCGCAAGAACATCAGCGCCATCACCACCGGTCAAAGTGTCATCGCCAAGCCCACCCACAAGGAGGTCATTGCCATCCCCGCCTTGGAGGGTGTCTTCGCCAGCATCACCAAACAGTGAATCATTGCCGATACCCCCTATCAGAGTGTCATCACCGTCGCCGCCATTCACCTCATCGTCACCTGCACCGCCATCCACGATATCGCTGCCCGCGCCGCCAGTTACAGTATCGTCACCCCCTCGGGCGAAGATAATGTTTGCATCATTTGCAGCGACAATATCGCTGCCACCTGCCCCGTCGCCTGTAAAAAAGACACCGGTAGGTATGTCTTCGAATATCTGCTCATTGGTGCCGTTCGGCAGAGCCGCCGCATTGGCTGGATTGAACAATCGTGCATCCAAAAGCAATTCCTGCACACCGATGAAGGCGCCCGCGTCAACTGGCAAGAGATCGAAAACGGAGATCGACGCGGTATCTTCCAAATCAAAAGCCCCGAGAATAGAGGCACGTTGAGACACAGACCCCGTCGCACCGATGAGTTCGACGGCAACCGAGGACGAAATGCTTGTAAACAGCGCCGATATGTCAGCGATTACGTCAATTGAGAAGGTTGTTCCATTCAAGCTGGCCGAACTGGCACCAATCGAGAAAACGGACGGTTGCTCGCCTGCAACGGACTGAAGCTCATTCACAAGAGAAAGATCTTCGGGCAAAATCACATCGAACCCGATGTCCTGAAAGACAGCAAGCTCGAGTAGACCAATGTCAACCCGATCACCGCGGATCACAAAGGGGTTCAGCAGCGCTGTCGATGTATCGTCGCCAAATGTCGTTGCGACGAAATGCGACAGGTCGCTACCGGCGTCACCGGTAAAGGATTCAAGCTGCACAGCCTCGCCATAGATGCCAACCGTCGTCTCCCCGGTGAACACAATCTCGCCCCCGGCCGCTTCTTCGGTGAATATATCAAACAGGGTTGCAACAGGATTTACACTTCCATCGGCTGACGTGACGGTGGGCAATGGCTCATCAATAGAAGATCGAAGACCCAAGAATCCGAGACCATGGGCAACCTCGTGTAAAATCACCGAGAACAGATCAATTTGGCCGTCTGGAACATCTTCACCGATGACAACATCATCATCAATAAAGAAATCACCATCCTCAAGCAAAGCGGAGTTGACGGATACAAAAATATCGGCCTCGCTGCCATTGGGATCGTTACCTGTTCTGAGTTCGGCGATCGGTCCGGCCTCGAAGATCAAGGTTTCACCGGCATCAATCGTGCCGTTTTCGTTCGCATCAATGAAGTCGTTCGCAAAAGTAAACGTGCCCGGTCCCGCAGAGGCGACCGTATCGGGATCTGCTGACGGTTCAATAACAAGATCAATGTCGAGCGATGCCCCTGCTGCACCGTTGATAAAGTCACCGAAGCGTTCGAGCACCGCTTCAACCACGCTGGTAAACAGGTCAAGCGTCTCTTGCGTCACGGTGCCGGTTCCGTCCGATACATTGATCGTAAAGTTGAACCCGGTTGCCATCGTCCCGGCAGGATCGAGCGCAATCGAACCCAAATTCCCCGGCTGGCCGAGTATCGCCTGAGAGCCAAAGTCCGCAGTGTCGAATACGATCACATCGGAATTGCTTGTGCGATTGGCCTCCAGAGACGCGTCCAAGTCTGCCGCCAAAGTCACAGCTTCAGTATGATCTAGGCCCCGTAGCGCAGAATAAACAGCATCAGTCATCTTGCTCTCCCCATTTCCAGTAGTATTGACGCAAAAACACGCTTCAGACAACTGGTTAATGCATCCGGTATATGCTCGGGCCATTCGGTTGCAAATCGCTGATGGCCGAGCGGCCAGTACGTCTCCAGCGTGCTGTCAATTCGCAAGATAATAAAATGCCGTTATCTCATTCGACCGTAACGGATTTTGCCAGATTGCGCGGCTGATCGACATCGGTGCCCTTCTCGACGGCGATATGATAGGCGAGCAATTGGACGGGGATGGAATAGATCAGCGGCGCAACGAAGTCGGCACAGTCTGGCACTGTTACGCTATAGGACGGAGCCTCGCCTGCTTCGGTGATGCCCTTGGCGTCCGAAAGTAAGACAACACGGCCACGGCGGGCGACCACTTCTTCAAGGTTTGAGAGCGACTTTTCAAATAGCCGGTCAAAAGGCGCGACAAAGACAATCGGGGTTTCTTCGTCGATTAGGGCGATGGGACCGTGTTTGAGCTCGCCGGCGGCATAGCCTTCGGCGTGGATATAGCTGATCTCTTTGAGCTTGAGCGCCCCTTCCATGGCGATGGGGTAATGGACGCCGCGACCAAGATAGAGCACGTCGCGTGCCTTTACGAGATCGCGCGCCAAAAGGGCGAATGTGTCGTCCAGTTTAAGCGCCTCGGCTGTCAGGCGGGGGACGGTTTCGAGCGCTGCGATTAGTTTGGTTTCGTCTTCGCGCGAGAGCGTGGCTTTGGCTTTGCCGATGGCCAGTACGGCACTGGCGAGGGCACAGAGCATGGCGGTGAAAGCCTTGGTCGAGGCGACGCCGATTTCGGGGCCTGCGAGGATAGGCAGAACGAAATCAACCTCGCGGGCAATGGTGGATGTGGTGACATTGACAACGCCTGCGGTGTGTAGCCCGGCGGCTTTACAATAGCGCAAGGCGGCGAGCGTATCGGCGGTTTCGCCTGATTGGGAGACGAAAATGGCAAGGCCGCCGGGGAGCAATTTCGGCTCGCGATAGCGGAACTCGGAGGCAATATCTATTTTTACGGGCACGCCTGCAATTTGCTCGAACCAGTATTCAGCCACCATGCAGGCATAATAAGACGTGCCGCAGGCGACCATCTGGATGCCTTTGACCTCGGCGAGATCGACTGTGCCCGTGTCGCCCAGATCAATGGTCTGGTCGATGGCGTTGATATAGTGGCCGAGGGTGCGGGCGGTGGCTTCGGGCTGTTCGAAAATCTCTTTCTGCATGAAGTGGCGGTAATTGCCCTTATCGACCATGCCTGCGCCGGTGGGGACAAATGTTTCGGCGCGTACTATGGGGGTTCCGGCAGCATTGAACACTTGAAAATCGCTGCGCTTTAGAACGCACCGGTCGCCCTCTTCGAGATAGACGACGCGGTTTGTGAACGGGCCGACGGCGAGCGCGTCCGAGCCGAGGAACATCTCGCCTTCGCCGACGCCGATCACCAACGGAGAGCCTTTGCGTGCGCCGATCAGGAGATCGTCCTCACCTTCGAACATCACGGCGATAGCGAACGCGCCTTCAAGCTTTGCAAGCGCCTCGTGGACAGCCTCTTGCGGGCTTGCGCCGTCGGCCATATTGGCGGCGATCAATTGGGCGATGGTTTCGGTGTCGGTTTCGGTGGTGCAGGCAAAACCGCGTCCGGACAGCTCTTCGCGCAAGGCGCGGAAGTTTTCGATGATGCCATTATGGACGACCATGACGGGGCCAGCCATATGCGGGTGGGCATTATTGGTTGTCGGTTCGCCATGGGTGGCCCAGCGGGTGTGGCCGATGCCGGTCAGACCGTTCAGCGGCGCGGCGGCGAGCACCTCGCGCAGATTGCCAAGCTTTCCAGCGGCGCGGCGGCGGGAGGGTTTGCCGTCTTCGAGGGTGGCAATGCCGGCGCTGTCATAGCCGCGATATTCAAGGCGCGCCAACGCTTCGACCAGCCTTGGAGCAACGGCGCTCTTGCCGAGTATTCCAATAATTCCGCACATGGGGCGCTCCGATCAGGCTGGTGTTTCAACTGGCGTGTCATAGCCGTTCGGATTGGCGGACTGCCAGTTCCAATGATCGCGGCACATTTCGTCTATGCCGCGCGAGGCTCGCCAGCCAAGCAAGGTTTCTGCCAATGCCGGATCGGCATACATAGACGCGACATCTCCGGCGCGACGCTTTGCGATTTCATAGGGGATGGTTTTGCCGCAAGCCTTCTCAAAACCCCTGACCATATCGAGGACAGAATAGCCCGTGCCAGTACCCAGATTGACCGTGAACGAGCCGTCATGGCTGACAAGGCGTTCGAGCGCTTTGACATGGGCTTCGGCCAAATCAACGACATGGATATAGTCGCGGACCCCGGTGCCGTCGGGGGTGTCATAATCATTGCCCATGACATTAAGATGGGGGCGGCGGCCAACGGCGACCTGGGCGATATAGGGCATGAGATTGTTCGGGATACCGCGCGGGTCTTCGCCGATGCGCGTGCTGACATCTGCGCCGACCGGATTGAAATAACGCAAAATGGCGCATTGCAATCCCTGCCCGCTTTGGGCGACATCGCGTAAGAGGTTTTCGACGGCGAGCTTGGTCTGGCCATAGGGGTTTGTTGGCGCAAGCGGGTGGTCTTCGGTGAGCGGCAAGCTTTGGGGGACGCCATAAACCGTGGCGCTGGAGGAGAAGATAAAGCGGTTTACGGATGCAGCCGACATGGCGCGGAGCAAGCTGTGGCTGCCAAGGACATTGGCGTCATAATAGTCGAGCGGTTTTTCATGGGACTCGCCAACCGCTTTGAGGCCAGCGAAATGGATGACCGCCTCGCAGCTATGATCTTTGAGTGTTTTTTCGCACAGATCAGTGTCGCGAATGTCACCTTCGACCAGAACAAGCTCGCGCTGGACAAGCTCGCTGACGCGTTTGATCGCTGTGGGGCTTGAATTGCAGAAATTGTCGAGGATAATCGGCGTCCAGCCAGCGCCGACGAGCGCCAGACAGGTGTGTGACCCGATAAAGCCCGCCCCGCCCGTTACGAGAACGCGTCCTTTGTCTGCATTCATTTGGTGTCCCTTTTAGCCGCTGTCTGTCTGGTCCGGCCTTATGTGCCACAATGCGCGGTTCAAGCAAGCTTCGGCGTATATATTGCTTATCCTGAGGCCAAAATGCAGCCTGGTGCGTAAGATTTTGCGCATAGTTTCCCTTTTTCGGGCAAACGAGCTAATCACACTGGGCAGAACGGGATCATTTCGGGACAGGTTGATGGCACGCAAATATTTCGGTACAGATGGCATTCGGGGGACGGCGAATACGGGCAAGATGACGCCGGAAGTGGCGATGCGGCTGGGCATGGCTGCGGGTAAATATTTCCGCTCGACCGATCCGCGCAGACATTCGGTCGTGATTGGCAAGGATACGCGGCTATCGGGCTATATGATCGAGCCTGCTTTGGTGGCCGGATTTACCGCCGTGGGCATGGACGTCACGCTGTTTGGCCCGATCCCGACGCCTGCCGTGGCGATGATGACGCGGTCTTTGCGAGCCGATCTCGGGGTGATGATTTCAGCCTCGCATAATAGCTTTCAGGACAATGGACTGAAACTGTTCGGGCCGGACGGGTATAAATTGTCAGACGAGATCGAGCTTGAGATTGAAGCGCTGATGGACAAGCCGCTCGATCATAAGCTGGCTGGCTCAAAAGATCTTGGCCGGGCGATCCGGATTGATGAAGCAACCTCCCGCTATATCGAGATTGCCAAGGCGACTTTCCCGCGCGGTATGCGGCTTTCGGGGTTACGCATTGTCATAGATTGTGCGAACGGGGCCGCTTATAAGGTTGCGCCGCGTGCGCTTTACGAGCTTGGCGCGGACGTTATCTGCATTGGGGATGCGCCCAACGGGTTTAACATTAATCTCGAAATTGGCTCGACGGACACGCGCGCGCTCAAACAGGAAGTGATCAAGCATGGGGCTGATATTGGTATTGCGCTTGATGGCGATGCGGACCGCTGCATCCTTGTTGACGAGAACGCCAGAGAGATTGATGGCGACCAGTTGATCGGGCTGATTGCGGGGCAATGGCTCGCGGCGGGAAAACTGTCAAAGTCCGGTATAGTGACGACGGTGATGTCCAATCTGGGGCTGGAGCGGCATTTGGAAGGTCTTGGCCTCGCCCTGGAGCGCACACAGGTTGGCGACCGCTATGTCGTCGAGAAGATGCGGGCAGAGGGGTATAATCTTGGCGGCGAGCAATCGGGGCACATTGTGATGTCTGATTTTGCAACGACGGGGGACGGGCTTCTGGCCAGTTTGCAAGTGCTTAGCGCCATGGTGGAAACGGGGCGGCCAATGTCAGAGCTTGGGAATGTGTTTGCGCCCGCGCCGCAAAAACTGATCAATATACGCTATGAGGGCAAGGATCCGCTGCAAGCGGCGAAAGTGAAAACGGTTATTGCGGATGTGACCAAGCGGCTTGGCAAAACGGGCCGGCTTGTGATCCGCAAATCAGGAACCGAGCCGCTTGTCCGCGTGATGGCGGAAGCGGAAGATCAAGCCGAGATGCTGGCGGCGGCCGAAGAGGTCGCAGAGGCGGTACGCGCGGCGATTTAGGTCGCCACCCATTTGCCGCTGACCCGATTAGAATGCGCCGTGGCAACGCTTGTATTTGCGACCCGATCCGCACGGGCATGGTGCGTTTCTTGAAGGCGCACGTGCAGGTACGCCCAACTTGCCTTGATCGGCCATTTGGGCGCTCGCAGGCTGTTGGGGTGCAGCCAGATTTTCGCCAGTTGCGGGATCAATATGTGTCTCAACGACGCGTCGTGGCGGCGGGGGCGGCGCAACGGGAGCGGCAACCTGTAAATTCATCAGGACGCGCGTGACATCCGTGCGCAGCTTGTTGAGCATGTCATCAAACAGCGTGAAAGCCTCGGATTTGAACTCGTTGAGCGGATCGCGCTGACCATAGCCACGCAGCCCGATAACAGAGCGCAGCTGGTCAATATGTTGCAAATGTTCGCGCCAGCTACGATCAATCATTTCGAGCAAAACGCGGCGTTCGAGATTTTGCATTCGCGTTGGAACGCCCGGCTGAGAGGCGGCACCATCGCTCAAGGACAGGGCATTGATCTCGCCGCTTTTGGCAGCATATTCAGCCTCAATGGCGGCTTGTATCTTGTCGCGGATTTCAAGATTGGCAACGCCCTCCTCGGAGGTCCAATCCTTGATCGGCAATTGGGTCGAAAACTGGGCTTGCAGTGCTGTGGCCAGACCATCGACATCCCATTGCTCGGCATAGGCCTTTTCGGGCATGTGCTGGGCGACAAGATCCTCAATCACATCATGGCGCATATCGGCAATAATTTCAGACACATTGTCAGCCAGCATGAAATCACGGCGTTGCTCGAAAATTTCTTTGCGCTGATTGTTGATGACATCATCATATTTGAGGACGTTTTTGCGCATTTCGAAATTGCGCTGCTCGATTTTGCCTTGCGAGGTTTGCATGGCTTTGGTCATCCACGGATGGGTGATGCCCTCGTCTTCCTTGATGCCCAATCTACGCATCACGTTTTCCATACGGTCAGCGGCAAAAATCCGCATCAAATCGTCTTCGGCGGAAATGTAGAACTTGGATTTGCCCGGATCGCCTTGGCGACCTGTGCGGCCGCGTAGCTGATTGTCAATCCGGCGGCTTTCATGGCGTTCGGTGCCAAGCACGTAAAGGCCACCCGCATCGAGGGCTTCCTTTTTGCGAATTTCAATCTCGGCCCTGAGATTGGCCTTGATGACGTCAAGTTCGCTGTCGGTCGGCGCACGGCCTTCTTTTTCGGCGAGCGCTTCGACCTTTTCTTCGAGCAGCATTTCGTAATTGCCGCCGAGCTGGATGTCGGTGCCGCGACCGGCCATATTGGTGGCAACCGTCACTGCGCCGGGCAATCCAGCCAGCGCAATGATGCTGGCCTCCTGTTCATGATGGCGTGCATTGAGCACCTGATGCTTGATCCCCGCAGCGCCAAGCAGGGTCGAAATCAGCTCGGACTTCTCAATGGATGCTGTCCCCAGAAGCACAGGCTGGTTGCGGGATTTACAGTCTTTGACTTCGGCGATGATGGCTTTGTATTTTTCCTTTGCGGTGCGGTAGACAACATCTTCATCGTCAATCCGCTGGATTGGCTTGTTGGTCGGCAGGTCGATCACGTCCAGCTTGTAGATGTCGTCGAACTCGTCGGCCTCGGTGAGCGCGGTGCCGGTCATGCCTGCAAGCTTTTCATAAAGGCGGAAATAGTTTTGGTAGGTGATCGAGGCGAGGGTCTGGTTTTCCGGCTTGATGTCAACTTTTTCCTTGGCCTCAATGGCCTGGTGGAGACCTTCGGAGAGGCGGCGGCCATCCATCATCCGGCCTGTGAATTCGTCGATCAGCATGACCTGCCCGTCGCGGACAATATAATCCTTGTCGCGGGTGAACATTTTGTGGGCACGTAGCGCCTGATTGGTGTGGTGGACAATTGAAATATTGGACGGCTCCCAGAGCGATCCTTCAAGGATGCCTGCATTGGTCAGGAGCTGTTCAAGTTTTTCGGTGCCCTCTTCTGTGTAAATGCATGAACGCTGCTTCTCGTCGATCTCGAAGTCTTCATCGGTAAGCTGGGGGATCAGCGCATCGACCGTTTTATAAAGCTCGGAACGGTCATCGATCTGGCCTGAAATGATCAGCGGGGTACGCGCCTCGTCGATCAGAATGGAGTCAACTTCATCGACAATGGCATAGGAATGGCCACGCTGGACCATTTCATCAAGATCATATTTCATATTGTCGCGAAGATAATCGAAGCCGAACTCATTGTTCGTTCCATAGGTGATGTCGCAGGCATAGGCGGCTTTGCGGCCCGCATCATCTACGCCGTGTATGATGGTGCCCGTCGTCATGCCAAGAAAGCTGTAGAGGCGGCCCATCCACTCAGCATCGCGTTCGGCGAGATAATCGTTCACCGTGATAACGTGGACCCCTTTGCCCGCTAACGCGTTGAGATAGACGGCGAGCGTTGCGACAAGGGTTTTGCCTTCGCCTGTGCGCATTTCGGCGATGCCGCCCTGGTGGAGCACGATGCCGCCCATAAGTTGAACATCGAAATGACGCATACCAAGGGCACGGACGCCGGCTTCGCGGACGACGGCAAAGGCTTCGTAAAGGAGCTTGTCGAGTGTTTCGCCCGTGTCGAACCGTGCGCGAAAGTCTTGGGTTTTTGCGCGGAGTGCCTCGTCGGAGAGCGCCTGCATTTCGGGCTCAAGGTCGTTAATTCTTCTGATCTGATCGCGAAGTGGTTTCAGCTTACGATCATTGGAAGACCCGAATATTTTACGCGCGACGGAAAGCATATATTACCCAATTTTTGCGAGCGACATTGCCCATTCTGGTACAATAGCCAAGACATTCCATTTAAGACAGGCCGCTTATATAATGGGACGACCAGGCCGGTGAGGCTGTTTGTTCTCGACCAGCCGACTGGGGAGACTTAAGAATGCCCCAATGCGAAGTCAATCCGGAGCATGTTCTGGAATGGAGAAATGCCTATGTTTGGTCAAGTTTTTTGGAGATTTTGCGGTGCATGGGTCTTATCCTGTTTGCTGGCGGGCGCATGCAGCCGGTCATTGCCTGTGCCAGAGCCTGCGACCGTTCAAGTCGAGGGCGAAGTGGCGGTGTTTGTGAACAGCGAGCCAATCTATGTTGCGGATCTGGAGCTTGAGGCGACCACACAGGGACATATCCTGCCTGGCGAGCCGTTTGAGAGGGATCATCTGGAATATGAAACAGTGCTCAACCAGTTGATTGACCAGCGGCTGCTCGCCCAAGAGTCCCTGAGGCGGGGATTGGACAAGGAACCCATTGCCACGCCCCGCCTGAAAGCTGCGCGTGAGCGGATTTTGAGCAATTTGTTGATCGAAGCCCTGGTGGCGCGCAATGTCAGCGAAGAGGCAATCCAGAAAATGTATACCGAACAGGTGCGGTTACAGCAGCTTGATGATGAAGTGCGTATCAGCCTGATCACAGTGGCAGACAAGGTGGCAGGCGAGCAAGTGGTTGCCGAATTGAGCGAGGGGGCCGAGTTTTCAGCCACGGCGTTCAAATATTCGATTGACGCATCGAGCCGGATTGATGGCGGAGATCTTGGCTATATCGGACCGGCCGAACAGCCCGAACCATTTGCCAGCACGATCGCAAATACAGGCGTGGGAGACGTATCAGCGCTGTTTGAGAGCGAAGCAGGCTGGCATATTCTGAAAGTGGAGGACCGCCGCCAGCGGGCTCCGAAAACACTTGAGGAGATGCGGCCGGAGATCGTGACCTTTCTGACCTATTCGCAAATCAATGATATTCTGGGCCGGATGCGACAGACCGCGGACATCGAGACAGCTGATCCTGATACGGGGGAGGCACAAGTGCAAACCGGTCATTCGGAACTTGACCCAGAACCGGGGATAGAAGCAGAGCTGGACACTCCATAAAACACTCTATTTCGCGATCTGAGACTCTGTTAATCCCGCCAGATCATTCATTCTTGCGATATCGTTCCAATAAGGCCGTTTGTTCCATGACCCCTTCGCGTTCTCCGCTCGCACCGGACCAGTTTCCTGACCTGCCCGCCGTTAAAGGCGTACGCTGCGCGACCGCATCGCGCGGATTTTACGAAGGCCGTGGGCCGAAGCGCGATGATGTGTTTTTGTTTACGTTTGACGAGGGGACGGTTTGTGCGGGCGTGTTCACACGGTCTTCCACACGCTCGGTTGACGTTGACTGGTGCCGCGAGGCTTTGGCCAAGGGCGGCGGCAAGGCGCGGGCCCTGGTCGCCAATGCGGGTAATTCGAACGCATTTACAGGGCTTGAAGGGCGCGAAAAGAATGCCGCGACCCTGGCGGCGCTGGTCGAGACTTTCGGCGTTGAGGCCGAGACATGTTTTCTGGCGGCAACCGGCGTGATCGGCCAGCCGCTCGCGGACCCG
The DNA here is from genome assembly GCA_938011445.1 of uncultured Hyphomonadaceae bacterium. Taxonomy (GTDB): domain Bacteria; phylum Pseudomonadota; class Alphaproteobacteria; order Caulobacterales; family Hyphomonadaceae; genus CALLCD01. Next base: position 4,279 of record CALLUH010000045.1, on the reverse strand, counting down.
AATTTTGTCGGCAGCATGGTGCCGGAGCTTTATGGCAAGCTTGATGCGCCAGATTGGGAAGCGGCAGCGCGGGCTTTTATGACGACGGACACATTCGCAAAAGGTGCTGGCACGGCGGTAGACTTTGGGGATGGGAAGGTTGCCTTTGCGGGCATTGCCAAAGGCTCGGGGATGATCGCGCCGAATATGGCAACCATGCTGGCCTATGTGTTTACCGATGCTGCGATTGCGCCGGACCTGCTCGACACGCTTGTGCGCGAACATGTCGAGACGACATTTAATGCCATCACGGTGGACTCCGACACGTCGACCTCGGACACATTGATGGTGTTTGCCACCGGCGCTTCAGGGCAACGGCCCATTATCAATAAGGATGACCCACGCTTTTCCGCTTTCTCGGCGGCGCTACATGGCGTGCTGGAAGACCTCGCCCATCAGATTGTTCGCGATGGCGAGGGGGCGAGCAAATTTATCGAAATTACGGTTGAGGGGGCAGAATCTGCCCAATCGGCCAAAGTGATTGCCGCCTCGATTGCCAATTCTCCGCTGGTCAAAACCGCCCTTGCCGCAGGTGATGCCAATTGGGGCCGCGTGGTGATGGCGATTGGCAAAACGGACGAACCGCTTGAGCGTGACCGGCTTAATATCTGGTTCGGAACGCATCAAGTGGCCAAAAATGGCGGTCTGGCGCCTGAATATGATGAAGCGATAGCAAGCATGATTTGTGCGGCCGACAAAGTTACCATTCGTGCCGATATTGGCGTTGGCAAGGCCAGCGCAACGGTTTGGACCTGCGATCTGACCCATGGTTATGTCGAGATTAACGGAGCCTATCGAACATGACAAAACTTGTGCTTGTGGTGGCCGCTGCATTGTTTGACGCCGAAGGCCGGGTGCTTTTGGCAAAACGGCCCGAGGGCAAGAAAATGGCCGGTCTATGGGAGTTTCCCGGCGGTAAGATCGAGCCCGGCGAAACGCCTGAACAGGCCCTGATCCGGGAATTGTTCGAGGAGCTGGGCATCGTAACAACTGCAGAAAATCTGGAATCGATGAAATTTGTCAGTTTTTCTTACCCGAGCTTTCACTTACTCATGCCATTATATGCTTGTTACAAGTGGGACGGTACGGTTCGTGCGGCCGAGAGGCAGCAACTCAGATGGGTGAGCGTGGCCGATCTTCACAGTTATAACGCACCACCAGCGGATGTGCCGCTGTTTGATTATTTAGCGTCTCGCGGCGCACAGGAGTAAAGTGGATATGTTTAAGGCTCGTCTTAAGGCTTATTTTGCCGACACCAGCGGCGCGACCGCAATCGAATACAGCTTGATTGCTGGCCTCCTGGCGCTTGCTATTGTAGCGGCTGTCACGTCTGTTGGGGAAGCTGCAAACGACAGATACCAGTCCATTGCGGATGCTGAAGCTTTTAATTGAGTCTGAGCGGGCTTTCAGGTCTCTTTGTTCAGGTTGATCCGTCAGGCAAAGGCGCTGCGTCTCTTGTTTTTGCGATGCCCTCGGCCAGAGAGATGGTAGCACTGCCGCGCCTTTTGGGCTGGGGCTGATGGGGCGCAGGCGCCCAGCCTGACATGTGGATTATGTTGAACGTGGCAGGCACTTTGCCGCGCTCATCAGCAAATTCTTCAAAATAGATCTCGGCCATGCGCGCGAGAATACGGCGCGACAGCCCACGCGAAGCAGGCGCGGCAAAGCTTGCGCGCTCGGCCATGCCGCCCAAATCGTCGAGCAATTTGAACGGGCTGGAATAATGCACTGTCAGCTTGTCGAGATCGACAACGGGCAAGGCGAAGCCTGCACGCTGCATGAGGCTCGCAATATCTTGCAAACGCGGCAAGGGAGAAAGACGCGCGCCCGCGCCGCCCACAAGCTCGCTCTCCGCTTCGCTCAGGGCATAGCGCAATTCAGGCAGGGTGCCTGCTCCCAATAATGCGCCAAGAAACAATCCATCCGGTTGCAAGCTTGCGCGGATTTGGGCAAGGGCGCCGGGAAGGTCATTTGCCCAATGGAGCGAGAGCGCGCTGGTGACGAGATCGAACTCGCCCTGCCCCGGCGCGTTTGGGCCTGTCAAAATAGCTTCTTCATCGAGGATGACGGCCTCAATGCCCTCTGCGCTTGCTTGTCTTATCATGGCTTCCGAGAGATCACAGGCGCGGATATGCATGTCGGGTGCATGAGCTTTGAGCAAGTGGGCGAGCGTTCCGGTGTGGCAGCCAAGGTCGAGGGCGTTGCGAAATGTGTGGGCGGTATCGCTAAGGCGTTCGATAATCTGATTGGACATATAGCGCTTGAGGAAGTCATACTCTGAAAACCGCGCCGCAGCGCGATTGCGGCGCGCGCGCAAACGGGCGCGGTCGAAGATTTGCGGGGGAGATTTGGTCGCCATGCCAGCCGATATGCACGCAATTGCCACCTCCGCCAAGCGCGCGGTTTCGACGCTAACCGATGTGTTGTGGCCCGGCCGGTCTCTGGTGTCGGGGGAGCCTGCGCGCGGGGCGCTGTCGGCGGAGGATTTCGCAGCACTGAGATTTTTAACCGGGGCCTTGTGCCAGAGCTGTGCACGACCACAGGAAGTTGATCTTGGGGCGGGGACCATTTGCGTGGTGTGTCAGGCGCGCACGCCCCTATGGAGGCGGGCGCACGCCGCGCTCGTTTATGATGATGTGTCGCGGGTGCCGATATTGGGGCTCAAACGGGCCGGCCGGCGCGATGGGTTGAAAGTGATGGCAAACTGGATGGTGGCAGCGGCACGCGACAGCCTTGAGCGGGCGGATCTGATTGTGCCGGTGCCGTTGCATTATTTCAGACTGGTACGCAGGGGCTATAATCAGTCCGGTTGGCTCGCAAGCGCGGTCGGCGCACAGGCGGGCGTGAAAGTAGCGCATGGTCTGGTCAAGCGGGTGCGGGCCACACCCTCGCAGGCAGGGCTGAACGCGCGGGCACGGCACCGGAATGTGCAAGGCGCATTTGGCGTATCAGAATCTGCGGCCAAGCGTGTGGCGGGGGCGTCCATCGTGCTGGTCGATGATGTGATGACAACGGGGGCGACGCTGAAGGCGGTCACTCGCGCTTTGTTGAACGCAGGCGCGAAAGAGGTGAACATTGTGGTTCTGGCGCGCGTTGTAAAACCGGAGGAAATCACCATATAACTTCCGTATCCAACCGAATATGAAAGCGAAGACTATGCCCAAGGTGACGATTTACACGCGTGAGTTCTGCCCTTATTGCTCGCGGGCGCTGAAGGTTTTGCGGCAGAAGCAGGCCGATATGACCGAAATCAAGGCGGGCATGGACATCAAGAAGAAACAGGAAATGATCCAGCGTTCCAATGGCGGGCGAACATTTCCGCAGATTTTCATTGACGACAAGCATATTGGCGGCTGCGACGAGATGATGGCGCTTGAGCGTGCGGGTAAGCTTGACGCACTTCTGGCAGGCTAGCGGCGCGCAATGATCCGTTATGCGTTGATCTGCGGCGATTGCGAGGGCGAGTTCGAGGCATGGTATGCCAACTCGGCGGCTTTTGATGTGCTCGGCGAAGCGGGGCAACTCGAATGTGCACATTGTTCGGGTCATCGTGTCACCAAACAGATCATGGCGCCCGCTGTGGCGGGCACAAAGAGGTCACTTGTGCCAGACGGCGGACCAAAACCGGCAGAATTGATCGCCGCAGCGCGCGCCCATATTTCCAAGACACATGACTATGTGGGGCCGCAATTTCCCGAGCAAGTGCGCGCGATGCATTATGGCGAAGCAGACGAACGGCCCGTTTGGGGCACGGCCACGGCCGACGAGGCCGAGACCCTTAGAGACGAAGGAATTGGCGTTGCGCCGCTGCCCGCAGCACTTACGCCGAAGCTCCCTGATGAGGAGTTGAATTAGGGGAGATGTTTTGTTGGCCCCCTGCACCAGAGGTGCAATGGGACGTGGCTCCGCCAGCTCAGGGCTGTTTCCCCAAATCGCTCAGGTTTTTTCCATCAATTCGATGCGGTTGCCGAAGGGGTCGTATGTGTTTTTGCGATGGTAGCCTTCAAGCGGAGAGCCATCGGTGACGGTGTGGCCTGCGTCGATGAGGATGAGAGCGAGTTCATCAAGATTGGCGACGAGGAAGGCCGGATGGGCTTTTCGGGCGGGGGTGAACGGCTCCTCAACACCAAGATGGACTTTGACCGCGCCGTGTTCGAACCAGCAGCCACCGCGCAGAGCGAGATCGGCGGGCTTGGGGACTTCGGTGAGACCGAGCAATTGAACATAGAAACTGCGCGCG
>CALLUH010000044.1 GCA_938011445.1 uncultured Hyphomonadaceae bacterium | reverse complement strand
ATCCGATAATATCACAGGCGTCCCGTCTTTCGCCAAAACCACGACTTGTTCTAAGTCGAGCGCTGTTTTGACATAGCCTGATGAGCGGATGACATATTCAGTCTCGCCTTGCTCAAGCACGCGTCCGCCAACCTCGCTACTGGCTGCGCGAATAGAGCTGGCGAGTTGGGCTATTGAGACGTCATAGGACTCGAGCTTTTTTGGATCGATGAGGACTTGATATTCGCGCTCAAAGCCGCCGACGGAGGCGACTTCTGAGACACCTTCCACACCGGAGAGTTCTAATTTTAAGAACCAGTCTTGAAGGGATCGTAGCTCTGCTAAATCTGTCTGCCCCGTCTTATCAACCAAAGCATATTGGTAAATCCAACCCACCCCCGTCGCGTCGGGCCCAATCTGAGGATTGGCATTTTCAGGGAGTTCTGACCCAAGGCGTGAGAGCGCTTCAACGACGCGCGAGCGCGCCCAATAAGGATCGACGCTGTCTTCAAAGATGACATAGACGAAGCTCGTGCCAAACATGGACGAGCCGCGCACATCTTTCGTCTTTGGCAGACCCAATAAGTTTGTTGAGAGCGGATAGGTCACCAAATCTTCGACAATTTGCGGTGACTGTCCCGGAAACTCGGTTCGGATGATGACCTGCGTATCCGTCAGATCAGGGATGGCATCGAGCGGCATTTCCTTGAGCGACAGCCAACCTCCAACAGCTAACGCTATGGCGAGGACAATGATGATAAGTTGATTGGCAACCGACCAGGCAATAAGCTTGGCAATGGCTGACTTTGACGGATCTTTGCCCGCTAAATTATCGATATTGTGCTCGCTCATGGGGTTGTACCAGCCATGGGGTCAGGCCACGCAATGACTTGAGCTGTTGCACCCGAATATGGATTAGCAGGTAGGCCGCCGTCTTGCAGCCAAAGACGAGCTGTCTCATCATCGCTATAAAATATGAGACCTTTGCTTTTATAGTGAGCGGGCGCGCCTCGCGTCAGCCACGGATCAAGAGCCGTCATTAAGTCTGAAAGCTGGGCCGCTAAGGGCTCGCCCATCTTATTATCTTTAGCGCCGCTTATCGCCGTTTCAGCCTTTTCTAAAATCGGAGACAGCTTGGAGCCAGCAAATCGGCCCTTCAGATTTTCAATCAATTTGAGGGTGGGATCGAGGAAGTAAGGGTCAATCGCATAGCCATCAATCAAGGCTTCATGAAAATAAAGCGCGCTATCAACCATATGATCGATTTGGCTCAGTGTAGAGCCGTCTATTGGTAGCTCGGATAAAGGCGTGGTTTCGTCAAAATTGGAAGGAAGTGCGCTAAGTTTTGAAAACCCTTCGCGCAAGTTAGATTCGGAATCGAGCATGAACTGACCGCTGGCGACAATGCGTTCACCTTCCGTCAGACCTGATAAAACTTCTGTGCGGCCGCGAACGCTTGATCCAATCGTAATATCGCGGGAGTCAAAACGGCCTTCACCTAAAGCGATAATCACATGTGCGCCGCGTGAATCGCGCAATATGGCTTGGCTTGGGACAGAGAGCTGTGATGTCGGGGTTTCAGTTTTGTCAGCTTCAAAGACTATGTCGGCATAAGCGCCCGGGCGCAAAGAGCCTGACGCATTATCAACACTGATACGCACGCGGGCGGTTCTCGTCTTTGGGTCAATCGTAGGATAAATGTAGTCCACTTTGCCCGATGTTGCGGCATCAGGCGCGCTCTCAAACTTCAAAGCAGCCCTCTTACCTATTTCCATTTTTGGTAAATCAGATTCTGGAACTGACGCGATCACCCAAACCTTATTATAGGCCTGTAATTGCAGGATGGGGTCACCGGGTTTGAGATAGTCGCCGTCGCGCACCATAAGCTGCGTCACAACGCCTGAGCTTTCCGCATAAACAGGCACGCGCTCAATGAGCTCTCGGGTCTCGGTCAAGCGCTTCACGAGGTTTTCTTGCATCCCTTTGGATATGAGCCTTTGGCGGACGGAGGCGATGCGGCGCTCATTGCCAATTTGAAGTGAGGCCAGATAATCCTTTTGGGCGGCAATCAGTTCAGGCGTGTAAATGCTGTAAAGACGTTGTCCGCGGCGCACGCTGTCACCTTCTGCCCGCACAGTCAGGCCATCAATCCAGCCTTCAAGGCGCGACGCCGCCACAGATTCCAGCCGCGTATTCGGCTCGACTGTGCCGTAAGCTCGCAAGGCTTGATTAAAGTTTGAAACAGAGACGACGGCTGTTCTGATACCCATTGTTTGGAGCATTTCAGGCGAGACGGAAACGCCCGAACTATCTTTGGCTTCGCTCATAACGGGCACAAGATCCATACCGCAAATTGGACAGCTCCCATTTGGGTCTGTTGCGATATAATGCGGGTGCATGGGACAGGTATAAGAGCTGATCTCTTCTGCTGGCATGTCCATCTTTGATTGATTGGATTGTCCGGCTTGCATAGCCGCATGATCATGTCCCGACTCTAACGCCGATGGCTGTTTGGATGCAGGTTCGCACGCCGCCAAAATGAGGGCGCTGCTGAGGATGAGGGCGTATTTAAAATGGGTCATGATGTTACCAAAAGGCTGTTCATTTTTGCAATCATTTGATCGCGAAGAGTTTGTTCTTTGACGATTTCAGTACGCAACATCAGAATGGCAATTTCGCCGTCGATGATTGGCGAATAATCGCCGTTCCCGGATTCATATGTGATCAACTGCGCCTCTGTCTGCGTTTCAATCGCGCTGATTTTCTGTTCAATAATTCGGATGTTTTGAACCGCTGTTTTCCGGCGGGCTTCATAGCGCGACCACTCGGATTGGACTTGTCGGGCTATGGCAGTGCGCCGAGCCATGCTGGCATTCCTATCCATCTTGGCGGCGCGTAAATTAGGTTCTTGGCGTTTGCCTGCCCAGAGCGGAATTGAAAAACTAACGCCGCCGGACACCCAATCTTCACCGTCAAAATTTGATCGTGGGCCTTGGCCGGACTCGCGCTGTTGGTATGTTAGATTAACGCCCCAATCGGGCTTAAAATCGGCTTCTGCGCGCTGCACATCGGCATCGGATATATCGACATTCGCATCTGCGACGCGCACGGCATAAAAGGCGAGAGCATTCCCGGTCCAAGGCGTCTTGGAAAGTGCAGGCATGTCCGTTTCAGGAATGAAGCCCAACAGGTTGATAAGCTCTGCGTTAATTTCAGCCTTTTGACCCTCCAATTGCGAGAGGGTTCTTGAGACCTCCGTGCGCTCCACATCAACTTTAGCGAGGCGGAATACCAAAGGGCGGCCCGCATTGATTTCAATATCTATGATCTCTGATAATTCGTTATATTTGGATTGGCGCGCGAGAGCTAAATCTCGTTGGGCATCCAGGCTCTGTTTCTCAATGAGGTAAACTAAGAGCTGTCCACGAAGCCTTGCATATTGCTGTTCACGATCCAGCTCTTGCTGGGCCGCGCTTCTCAATGATTTAAGCGAATTGGCTTTGCGTTCAGACCGGCTCGGTAGGGCTTGCCGAATGCCGACGGCTTTATTGGACGGAAGATATTCGGAAAAAGAAGGATCAAAGAGCGGCACATTGTTAAGCTGGAGCGACACCACAGGGTCAGGCAGCCCAAGCGCACCTTCGGCGCGGTGGCGATTGGCCTGCGCGCTAAGGCTCAGAGCGTCCAATGAAGGGTGGGCGCGCAATTGGGCCTCTAATTCAGAAAATGGCATAGCCCGCGTTGTGTCTTGCGGCATTTGATAAGCATCGTTTTGCGCCGCGCCAATGCGTTCAGGCGCATAAAGCGCGTCCTGAGCGAAGGCGGCAGGCTGCAAACTCATAACGCTTATGCCGCTAAGCAAAAGAGAGAGCGCTCCGGCACGAAACCGAGTCTGGTAAAATGATGTGTGGCGGATAAACATCCGAAAATCTCCAATTAAACAGGCGAATAGGCTCAGAGGAAAACTCTGAACAGTCAGTCTGTTTGGAGATTAAATAAGTTGAGTGTCGAAGCGTGAGAATGGGCTATCAAATGGCCCTAAAGGTTGCCTTGGAGGCGGTCCCGTTGTTCTCAAAAGGCGCACTTCCGGACGCGGTAGGGCCGTAGGGTTGTTGACAAGTGTAATGAGTTTCAGGTCTGATTCTGTATGGGTAACCGGGTCAGTGTCAGCCATAAAAGCAGATGACACAGCGCAATCATCACAAGATGAGCAGTATTTTTCAGGGGTTTGCGTGTCGCTCTCGCCTGATTTGACTTCAGCGGGTGTGTGGCAAGGCGGAGTTACCGTTTCAGATACTCGCACTGAATCCATAGACATATCGACATGACCGGTCACGCAGCACGCCATGACAGGCGTTGCCATCATGATGAAGGCTGCGAATAAGCAGAAGACTGTCGAAATGACTCTCATCCTTGCATCATAGCGCAAAAGGATTAAGAAAGTAAATACCCCTATGGGGCATGCTATGACCCCAAATACGTCACGCTTTCGTGTCTATCTAATTGAGAGAAATAATGTCCGCACACTCACCAAAGACAGTTAACCGCCTCAAGAGAATTGAGGGTCAAGTGCGCGGTATTATCAAAATGCTGGAAGATGAACGCTATTGTATTGATGTCTTAACCCAGATGCAGGCGGTTAAATCCGCTATGGCGCGTGCTGAGAGCGAAATTCTCAAAGAACATGCGGCGGGTTGCGTAAACGCGGCCATCCAGTCGGGCGATGAGACGGCGCAGCGCGAGAAAGTCGCTGAACTGGTAGACCTTTTTGATAAATTGAAGCGCTGAGGGATAAACACATGAAAAGATCGGTTTTAAAATTGACGCTTGGGGCTTTTCTCATGGCGTCTATGCTGGCTCCTACAGCTATGGCTCACACTAAGGTCCAGTCCGCCACATTAGAAGACGGCGGCGTTTACCAAACGATGCCGGATGTCTTTGATCTGGTGTTCGCGCAAAAGGTAGGGCTGGCGACTTTTTCTCTGAAAGATAGAGAGGGGAAAGCCGTTGTTGTTGATTTCACGCCGCCTAAATCTAGAGAAGCAAAGTTCTCTATTCCAATGCCTGAGCTCAAAAGCGGACTATATGAGATGACGTGGAGAGCTGTTTCTAAAGACGGGCATATCGTCAAAGGCAGTTTGAGCTTCACAGTTCAATAAGCGTCGTCATGCTGACCGCTCTGGCCCTGATTGCAAAACTAATGCTCTATATCGGAGCTTTAGTCACAATCGGTATTTTGTTACATTTCTGTCTCGGAATTCAGCAAAAACTGAAGGGGCTACGCACCTTCGTTGCGGTCCTTATCATAGGGGCCATCTTAAAGCTGATCATTGCCAATGCGCAATTAGCAGGCTCACTGTCGCAAGCCTTTAACCCAGAGACTTTCGGCTGGGTCTGGCAGTCCAATGGGACTCAGTTTTTGGTGTTCATGGGGGGCGCGGGTTTAGCCATTCTCTCCAGCTTTATAAAACCGAGTGTTTTGAGAAAAATAACGGCGGCTTTTTCGATTATCCTATTAAGCGCTGGCTTTGCGGCGTCCGGGCATACGCAAGGCGCTGAAAATATGCCGTGGCTTCCGCTCTGGGTGGTTCCTCATAGTCTTATTGCGGGATTTTGGATGTGGGCGCCTATCAGTCTTTGGCCTTCAAAGGCGGCGCCGGATAATGACATAATCAGGAGGGCGGATCGATTTAGTCTTTTTGCTGTATGGGCTGTGCCGCTTCTGTTTGTGACCGGGCTCTATTTGCTATGGCGGCTAAACGGTAATTTACTCAATTTAAGCTCAACGCTTTATGGCCGATTGCTAATGGGCAAGCTCAGTGCGGCTTTGTTGATATTGAGTGTGGGCGCATATAACAAATTTCGGATTGCAGACCTTCTGAAGCAATCTCCTATGCTCGGGCGAGCGACTCTGCGTAGGTCCTTAAGCCTTGAAGCCGCATTATTTATTCTCGTCCTCGTCTGTATCTTATTGGCAACCACCCTTACGGGGCCTGAGGGCCATCACCATTAGAGCTATGTGGTGCTGTGCAATCTGACTGCCGACTGCGGGCTTTATTACCCCAAATAAGAAAAATGATAGTGTCTCTTTCATATACCCCCTATAGGTATTATATGCATGGAGAAATATAATCCATACGAAAGGCTTATTATGACCCGTACTCACTTGAAGGCTCACAGTAAAAAAGCCGTGGTTTACCGCATGGTGACGGATACGCATATTTGTCCTTTTGGTATTAAGGCCGTGGACTTGCTCAAGCGCAAAGGGTTCGAGGTCGAGGACAATTGGCTGACAAACCGCGCGGATACGGATGGCTTTAAAGAAAAGCATGACGTGAAAACCACGCCCCAAGCATTTATTGGCGGCGAACGAATTGGCGGCTTTGACGCGCTGCGAGAGCATTTTGGATATAAGGTGAAAGCCCCGGATGAGAAGACTTATACGCCTGTTTTGGTGGTCTTCTATATCTCCGCTCTTCTCGCGATTGCAGCCAATTGGGCAACCTCGGGCGATGTTCTTAATTTGCGTTCGTTGGAATGGTTCATCGCGTTCTCAATGGGCATGCTGGCGATGCTCAAATTGCGAGACTTGGAAACCTTCTCAAATATGTTCGTGGGCTATGATATCCTCGCAAGGCGCGTTGTGCGCTATTCCTATGTCTATCCGTTTGCAGAAGCGCTGGCCGCGATTTTGATGGTTGCAGGCGGCATATTTGGATTGATTGCCGCGCCTATTGCTTTGTTCATTGGGACGATTGGCGCGATCTCAGTTATCAAAGCGGTTTATGTCGATAAGCGGGATCTGAAATGCGCCTGCGTTGGTGGCGGGGTAAATGTGCCGCTTGGTTTTGTGTCCCTGAGCGAAAACCTCGCAATGATTGGCATGGGTGTCTGGATGATTGTCAAAGGTATGGGCGGTGCTTAACGGGCCGCTATGCAAAAACGGTTTGGCGAAATGCCGGAGTTAAAGCGTAAAATATCGGCCAACCGTTTGGTTATAGTCTAAATAAGGTTGACCAAAAACCTGCTCCAAATGGGGCTCTTCGACTTTTGTTATCCCGACATGCACCATGAGCGCAAACACTGCGACGAAGACAAATGCCAACATTGACCCTGAGGCAATTGCGGCCCCTAGGAACATCAAGCCATAACCAAAATATTGCGGGTTTCTGGAGCGCGTATAAATGCCGTGTGTAATCAGGGCGTCCTCTTTTAGGCCGTAGACCCGCGATTGATCGCCATAGGCTTTCCGTCCCAAATAGATGATATATGCGCCCGCTCCGAGGACCAGCAGTCCCGGAATAACCGTCCAATATTGCGGCGCGTAAAGCGTCCCGCGACTTATCCATGCAATCGCAAAGGTCATTAAAGCATGACCGTGCATGGCCACGCCCGACCACATCGCAAGAAATGGCGTGAGATTACCGTTCTTCGCAAAGGAGCCTTTTGCGAGAACACCAAAGGGGATCGAGAGACACCCGTTGAGCAACATAAGACCGATTAGTAATGGTTCAGCATGTATCATTTCGGATAACCTCTCCGGATTTTAGTTCGGCTCTCGCCTGAGAAATGATTGAGAATGAGGAGCGCAGAAACAGAGTCGCTAGCAGAATAGCGACGACCAGATCAGGCCAAGCCGCGCCCGTAATGGCAACCACGATTCCGGCGATGATGACACCGACATTGCCGATGGCGTCATTGCGCGAACAAAGCCAGACAGACCGCACATTGGAATCACCATCGCGCCAGCGCATCAAAATCAGCAGGCTCGTGAGATTGGCCACCAGTGCCAGAAACCCGATAAGGCCCATAGTCTCTGCTGCCGGAACCGTATCACCTAAAAAGCGATATAAAGATGATACAAAGATAATCATGGCAATGACCGCAAGGCTGCCCCCCTTAAAGAGAGACGCCATGGCGCGCGTGCGTAATGACGCGCCAATCACCAAGAGGCTAATCGTATAGGTCGCGCTATCGCCTGCAAAATCCAGAGAGTCAGCGAGTAGAGCCTGAGAGCCTGATTTAAGGCCCGCCGTTATCTCCACAAAGAACATGACAGCATTGATAAGAATGACCGCCAGTAAGGCGCGCTTATAGCCGTCCGACATACCTTCAAAAACTTTATCGTCGCAACATCCGCTCATCTGATCATCGTCCTCTTGTGCAATTTCGAGAATAATCTACTGTCTACAGTCACTGTAGAGGCAAGAGAAAAGTGATATGAGCCGGAAAACGATTGGTATCCTGTCCCGTGAATGCGGCGTGAAAGTCACGACCATTCGTTATTATGAATCTATTGGGCTTATTCGTGAGCCTGACCGAACGGGCAGCGGGCAACGCATATATGATGACGCTGCGGTCGAGCGCTTAAACTTTATCCGCCACGCCAGAGATCTTGGCTTTCCGATTGAGGCAATCCGAGAACTCATTGATCTGCAGGAAAGCCCCGACACAGACTGCGCGAGTGTTGACCGCATCGCGCGAAGCCAACTCGCTGATGTCAGGCGGCGTCTTAATCAACTCGAAGCGTTAGAGGCCGAACTTAAAAACATGATTACGAAATGTAAGGGCGGCGTGATCGATGACTGTAAAGTGCTGCAAACCCTCTCAAACCATGACCAATGCCTAGACGTACATGATGCACACAAAGAATTTACCCCAATTGGGTCATAAGAGAATTATTCTCTTGACCCTCCAGTGACTGTAGGTGCTAACTAAGCTCAATGTTTGCAACACGCTTCATATCCTCTGCCAAGATTTGGCTGACCGTCTGTGTGGCGGTTATGATGAGCTTTGCCACGGTGACGCCGGATATTCATCCTGTCGATGCCGATGAAATCGCCTGTCAGGATGAAGGAAGTTCCGTTCAAGCCGCAAATAAGCAAAGTCCTGAGCAGCCGGATAAGCCGCCCCATGATCATCATGCTCATAATTGCGGCAGCTGCCATATCCATGCAACCACGCTTCATTTTGCATCGCTGAAACCCTCCATCGCAGATGCGCTCGGATATAAACTGAACGCTTCCGGTGTTGCGCCTCGCGCGAGTCCTATGGGGCTCTACCGTCCTCCTCGTGCCTAATCTTTAGTCAACGGCCAAGCTGCGCTTGGTCAACTGTCTTTAGATTATCACGAGGAATAAAACCCAATGTCAAAATTACAACGGGGCGCAATATGCGTCCTGATCGCCGCTGCCTTTTCGGGTGGTGCGGTCGCGGCTCCCTGTGGTGAGCCAAGTTTATCTGCATCGGCTATCGTGCCGGGCGCGCCGATTACCTTGCGTGCTGTCATGGACGAAATTGCCAATGCGGCCCCGCAGGTCCGGCGCGCTGCCTTAGAAACCAAAGCCCGTCAGGCCGAAGTGGATCAAGCCGGGCGCCGCCTTAACCCAGTGGTGGGTGTTGAGCTGGAAAACTTTGCAGGCTCGGGCCCGCTCTCAGGCTTTGGAGAAACGGAAACCACGTTCTCTTTTGAGCAGACCTTTGAGCTTGGGAACAAGCGTAGCTTGCGGCGCGAGGCGGCAAACGCAAATGCGGCGCTGGCCTCTGCTGAATGCGGCGCAATATTGCGCCAAACCCAGCTCGAAGCAGCCATTCTATTTTACGAATTAGACGCGGCGGTTCAGGTCGCGGATTTTGCAAATGAATCTGCGCTTCTCGCGCAGACGCTTGTTGAAACCGTCTCTAAGCGGGTCAATGCGGGAGCCGGAGCGCCGCCCGAACTCTCTCGCGCACGTGCAGATGCCATTGCGCTGCAGGCGGCTGCTGAAGGCGCGAAAGCCCGCGTCCAAAATCTGCGTTATGATCTCGCGGCTATGTGGGGGGATGCTGCTCCGCAATTCTCTGCGCCGATCACCAAAGCCCCGTTGTCATTGGCATCAGCCTTGGTGGACGAGCGTAAAATCGACTCCCATCCTTTGCTTGATATGGCGAGCGCGCAGACGGTTGTGAGCCAAGCCAATCAAGATTTAGCGCAATCACAATCCATGCCGGACGTGACCCTCAGCGCAGGCTTTCGGCGATTTGAACAGGGAAATGACAACGCTCTGCTCTTTGGCGTGAGCGTGCCATTTCCGATTTTTGACAAGAACCGCGACGCCGTAAAAGCGGCGGGGTTTCGGCGTCAGGCAGATATGCTCAATCGTGTGGCTGTAGAACGAGACTTAATCTCGCAGCAAAATGCAGCGCGCGCGCAACTTATATCGGCGCAGAAACAGTTGAATCTTCTGGAAACGGATGCTTTGCGAGAGGCCCGCTCTGCCTATGACGCTTCGGTTAAAGGGTACAGGGCCGGAAAATTTGACCTCACCACAACACTCAATACCCGCAAAGCGCTAATCGATGCCGGACTGGCCGTTATCAATGCGTCGCGCACCGTCAATATCCAAGACATGACCTTACGCAGCCTCACGGGCGCGTCCCCCTTTACCGGAGACATCCAATGAAACATCTTTTACTTCTCCAAACAGCTCTAATAGCCTCCGCCTTACTTTTGTCAGCTTGCGGCGACGGCGGCGTGAAGCAGAGCAATCCTGCAACATCGGACGCCTCATCCCAACAGGCGGACAACCATACTGGAGACGGTGACAGTCATGGCGATGAACATGGCGACGAAGAGCAAGACGTTGTCAAACTCTCAGACGAGGCCGCGCGAGAGGCCGGGATCATCGTGTCACGTGCTGAGCTTGGGGCGCTTGGAAAGTCTGTCAGCTTACCTGCCGAAATCAGGTTTGATGCAGACCGCATTGCTAATATCTCGCCGCGCGTCAGCGGCATCATAGCGAAGCTCTATGCAAGCGAAGGTGATGTTGTAAAACGCGGCGATACACTGGCCCTAATTTCCAGCCGTGAACTTGCCGGATTGAAAGCGGTTTGGCTTAAAGCCCAAACGCAAGCCTCTTTGGCCGCCACGGCTTTGGCCCGAGAAGAAAAACTCTTTGCGGAGAAAATTACGGCAGAGGCCGACGTGCAAGCCGCCCGCGCCAATTTTGAAGCGGTTAACGCGGCAAAAGATGCTGCGGAGAATGAACTTCACGCGGCAGGTGTCAGTGACGCGGCTCTGGAACGGGTTGCCACCGCTGATGATGGTGACAATTCTAATTCCTATTTGAGCGCGCCCATCGGCGGAACAGTTGTTCGCCGGGGCGTGACCCTAGGCGAAACAGTGTCAGCAGGCGATGCGGGGTCTGCGACCTTATTCACTATCGCCGATGATAGTGTGGTCTGGGCAGACATCGGAGTTTACAAGCAAGACCTCAGCCGGATTAAGAAACAAGCCGTGGTCGTCATAAGGTCGGATGACGGCACAATTTTGGCCGAGTCCAATGTCGCCTTTATCCTCCCCATCATCAATGAGACTTCGCGAACGGCAACCGCGCGGGTTATTTTGAAAAACCCTGACGGCAACTTACGTCCGGGTCAATTCGTGACCGCTGACATCAGTGTTGGGCAATCACAGCCAGTTTTGCGTGTTCCGCTCAGCTCTGTTCAGACTGTTGAAAACAAGGCGTCCGTTTTTGTGCCCATTGAGGGCGGGTTTGAGCCGCGTTCAGTGACGCTCGGAACCGAATCCGGCGGCTATGTCGAAATACGGTCAGGCCTTCGCGCGGGTGACAGTTTTGTCTCAGGCGGTGCTTTCACGCTCAAAGCCCAGCTTGAAAAAGCGGCCTTTGGCGATGGTCACGGACATTAGGAGCAATAGATATGTTTAACTTCATGCACCGTATTGCAGGTGGACGGCTTCTGGCCGCCATTGCTGCTCTCGCCATTACGCTTGGCGGTATTTATGCTTTTCGCGCATTGCCCGTTGATGCTTTTCCCGATGTGACCCCTTCATTGGTACAGGTCTTTACTGAAACAGAAGGGCTCGCTCCTGAAGAGGTGGAGCGCTATGTCACCTATCCGATTGAGAGCGCCATGGCAGGTTTGCCAAACCTCAAAAACATGCGCTCGGTTTCCAATTTTGGATTATCCGTGGTCAATATTTACTTTGAAGACGGCACAGATGTTTACTTTGCCCGGCAAGTTGTTGGGGAACGCTTATCAGAAGCGCGGGGTAATATTCCTGACGGATTTGGCGACCCGAAAATGGGGCCCATTTCGACCGGCCTGGGTATCATTCTTTATTTCAGACTGGATGACGCGACTGGCACGCGCAGTCTTGTTGATATGCGCGAAATCCAAGATTGGATTATCAAATATCAACTGCAAACCGTTCCGGGCGTAACAGAGGTTCTGTCTCTCGGCGGCTATGAAAAACAATATCAGGTTCAACTCGATCCAGATGCCTTGCAAGCCTATGACCTTCAAATCGGCGATGTGATGACCGCGCTTGAACGCGGTAATAAAACCGAGGGCGCGCAATTTCTCGAAATCGGCGCAGAGCAATATACCGTTCGCGGCGTTGGCCTTGCACGCTCTATTGAAGACCTTTCAGAAATCGTCATCAAAGCTAAAGATGGCCGGCCTGTTCGCGTGCGCGACCTTGGCGAAGTCATCATTGGTGGGGGCGTCCGCCAAGGCCTCGCGACCGCCAATGGCGAAGGTGAAGTCGTCGCGGGTCTGGTCCTGAAACTTTACGGGACAAACACATCCGATGTTATTGCCCGTGTGCAATCCCGCTTTGATGAAATTAACACCACCTTGCCGGAAGGCGTCACGGCTATCCCGTATTACGATCAAGGCAATCTTGTAACCAAAGCCTCCGCCACGGTGACAACCGCTTTGTGGCAAGGGGCCTTATTGGTCGCAATTGTCGTCTTTATCTTTTTGGGGGGCTGGCGACCGAGCTTGGTCGTTGTGCTGTCCATTCCCTTCTCTGTCGGCTTTGCTTTTATCGCCATGCACATTTTGGGCATTGGAGCCAATCTGATGTCCTTGGGCGGTGTGGCCATTGCCATCGGCATGATGGTGGACGGGGCTATTGTCATTACGGAAAATGTTGATCGCGGCTTACGAGAGTCTGAGGCAGGCCATGACACGCGCACAATTGTTGCGCGGTCTTCCGCCGAGGTTATAGCGCCGCTCATCGCCGCCGTGATTGTTGTCATCGTTGTGTTCTTACCTTTGTTCTCGCTCCAAGGCGTGGAGGGTAAAACATTCAGGCCCTTAGCCGCCGCCGCCGCGCTCGCCATGACGGGCTCGCTATTTTATGCAGCCCTTATCGCGCCTGCGATAGCAAACGCACTTATGCGTCGTTCCCCTAAAGCTAGGGCTGATAAGCCTGACCTTTTGGCGAAATATGTCAGTAAGGCGTCGAGCCTCTTTGTGCGGCGGCGCTTTGCAGCGATCTTGCTAGCAGGTGTTCTATTACTGGCAGGCGGTCTTGCCGGATCAAGGCTGGGCTCTGAATTTACGCCCGCCTTGGAAGAAGGCGATATATTGCTGCGTATCACCATGGCCCCGTCAATTTCTTTGACGGAAGCCTCCGCCACAACGACGCGGATTGAAAAGCGTTTGTTAGACGCATTCCCTGAAATCAAATCCATAGTTACCCGTATTGGGCGCGGCGAAGTCGGCGCGCATGCCGACCCGACCAATAGTGCTGAGGGGTTTGTCGAACTGAAGCCAAAATCCCAATGGCGGCCCGGCATGACGGCGGAGGAATTGCGAACGGAGATTTCCGAAAACCTCGAAAGCTATCCCGGCATAGTTGTCAATATCGGGCAGCCCATTGCTATGTCTGTTGATGAATTACTGACAGGCACGCGGGCGGAACTCGCCGTTAAAATCTTTGGTCCTGACAGTGAGGTTTTGCTGGAACAATCCCAAGTGCTGCAATCCCTATTGCAACAGGTGGACGGCGCAGCGGAAGTGCAAGCAGACCAGATTACCGGCGCGCCCCAGCTTGTCGTCACCGTGGATCGGGCGGCTTTGGGGCGTTACGGCCTTGACGTTGAAGAAGCTCTGGACGCGCTTCGGGCCTCGGTCGGCGGCGCGGAAGCAGGCGCATTGTTTGAAGGCGTAAGGCAGTTTCCGATCGTCGTGCGGCTTCGCGCTGAGGACAGAAATTCGGCTGACGCCATCAGCCGTATTATTCTAAAATCTGCATCAGGCGCACGCGTGCCGTTGGACAGTGTTGCCAAAATTGA
>CALLUH010000043.1 GCA_938011445.1 uncultured Hyphomonadaceae bacterium | reverse complement strand
GCTTTTGTCGGCTACGGATTGTTCACCTTCCAGATCCCCTTTCTGGTGCGTGAACATGGGCTAAGTGTGCGAGATGCGTCGGTATATTATGGCGCACCCCTTGCCGCACTGGCGGCTATTGGCACGTTTCTGGGGGGCTATATTACAGACAAGATGACCAAACGCTCGGCACGCGCGGTCGCTTGGGTTCCGGCCATCGGGCTTCTGCTCGCCGTACCATTTTACATCGGAGCCTTTTATTCCAAAAGCCTGCCCACGGCCTTCGCACTTTGGGCCATTGCAGGCATGTGCCACTATGCCTATCTCGGTGCGCAATATAATATCGGACAAGGTGTTGTCTCCGCGCGCTCACGCGCCACCGCCATTGCGATCCTTCTGATCATCGTTTCGATCATTGGCAACGGCATCGGCCCCCAATTTGTCGGCATTATGAGCGACCTCTTCACCAATGCACAATTCGCAGGGATCGACGACCTCACACGCGCCGCCTGTAGCGCGGGTGAAAGTCTGAGCGCGGCGCAATTAGAACAGTGTGCCTCTGCCCGTTCAACTGGACTAAAACAGGCCATATCGGTCACAACGCTCTGGTTCCTGATCGCTGCTTTTTGTTTCTACATGTCCTCGCGCACGCTTGAGCGCGACTTTGTTGCGAAAGTGGCCTGATATGACCGACACCACATCTACCTCGACAGCGCCCAGCCAAGCAGACGGCTATGGCTCATCGGGCTATCGCGCTTATGTCCTGTTCGCGCTAATCGTCGTCTACACCTTCAACTTTATCGACCGCACGCTAATCGGCGTCCTTGGCGAACCGATCCGCGAAACATTTGGCCTCTCAGACACTATGATGGGCCTCCTCTCCGGCCCCGCCTTCGCCTTCATCTACACGGTCCTCGGCATCCCCTTCGCAATGCTCGCAGAGCGCCGCAGCCGGACATGGATCATCGGCATCGCCATGGCCGCATGGTCTGCCATGACCGTCGCCTGTGGCCTTGCCCAAAACACATTCCAGTTTGCCCTTGCCCGCTTTGGCGTCGGCATCGGCGAAGCGGGCTGTTCGCCGCCCTCACACTCGCTTATCTCCGACTATTTCCCGCCCGACAAACGCTCCTCCGCGCTTGGCGTCTTCGCGCTTGGCATCCCGATCGGCACCATGCTCGCAGCCCTTGGCGGCGCGTGGATTGCCAGCCAGGCCACGCTCAACTGGCGCGACGCATTTATCTTTATGGGCATACCGGGTGTCCTCGGCGCGGTCATTTTCAAGCTGACGGTCAAAGAACCTCCGCGCGGCTACTCCGACCCCGGCGGCGCAGAAGCCATGGCCGCGCGAGACAAGCCGGGCCTGTTTGACGCCTTCGGCATTGTCGCTGCAAAGCCAACTTTCTGGCACGTCTCTTTCGGCGGCGCGATGGCAAGCTTTGCAGGCTATGGCATTGGCCAGTTCGTCCCGCCCTTCTGGATCCGCGCCCACGGTTTCGACCTGATGACCGCCGCGTTGATCTTTGGCGGCGTGCTTGGCATCGCCGCTGGCGTCGGCACGTTCGGCTCCGGCATCGTTGCAGACCGCGTGCGCGCGCGACACCCGAACTCTGATAGCTGGCTGCCTGCGCTTGGCCTGTCCTTGTGTGTCCCGTTCGCAGTTTTCGGCTACAATACGCTGAGCTTCTCCAGCGGGGCCCTTGCCGTCGGACTGGCCATACCGGCCCTCGCCATTGCCGCCTTGCTGCGCTATTCCTATCTTGCGCCCATGTTCGCCGTCACCCAAAAACTCGTCGAACCCCGCATGCGCGCCACAGCCGCCGCGCTCATGCTGTTTATCGTCAACCTCATCGGCTATGGCGGCGGGCCACCGGTCATTGGCTGGATTTCCGATCAGGGCACCAAATGGCAAATCGAACAGTTAGACGCACCGATTACCGCCTCCGAATGCGGCCCGCTCGAAGCCCAGCTCAAAGCTGCCCGAGACAATGTGGAGGGAGCCATCACCGGCACAGCGCTCGAAGAGGCCACCGCCCTAAACGCCGACTATTGCGCCCCCGCACGCAAGACCGGCGTGCGCTGGGGTGTCACCATTGGCGCGCTTTTCTTCCTTTGGGCCGCGCTGCACTTTCTCTTAATGGGCAGGACCATGCAACGCGATCTCTGGACACCTGAAGACGACACCGCTAACGCCTAACACATTCCTGATTTGTCGCGCTTTCCAGGCGGCGAACCGCTAACACTTCGCCTGAAAGCGCTTTGATGGCCGTTTACACCCAAGTCTCCGACGACGCCTTAGCCGCCTTCCTCGCCGATTATGACATTGGTGAGCCACGCGCGCTCAAAGGCATCGCCGAGGGCGTCGAAAACTCGAACTTCTATCTCGAAACCACAAAAGACCGGTTCATCCTCACTCTCTTCGAAAAGCGCGCAAACCCCGAAGACCTGCCATGGTTCATCGCCCTGACAGAACACTTGGCCAAGTCCGGCTTTCCCTGCGCAACGCCCATCAAAGCGCGCGATGGCCAAGCCCTGCGCACGCTCATCGGAAAGCCCGCCCTCATCGTCTCTTTCCTGACCGGCATCTCTCCGCGCAAACCAAACCTTGCCCAATGCCGCGCCTTCGGCGAAGCCTTAGCCAGAATGCACCTTGCCTTGGAAGACTTCACCACACCTCGCCCCAATGATCTCGGCCCCGCCGGATGGACCCGCCTCTGGGAAGGTCGCGCAGGCCATGCCGACAAGTTGCAAGCTGGCCTAGCGGACGCCATCAATAATGACCTGGCACTTATCGACAGTCTCTGGCCACGCACTGGCTCTCTGCCTAGCGGCGCGGTCCATGCCGACCTCTTCCCCGACAACACGTTCTTTATAGGCGATAGGTTTACCGGCGCATTCGACTTCTATTTCGCCTGCACAGATTTCCTCGCTTATGACCTCGCCGTCTGTCTCAATGCATGGGCCTTCGAAGACGGTGCAGAGTATAATTTTTCAAAGGGTAGCGCCCTGATCGCAGGTTATCAAAGCGTCCGCCCTCTAAGCGACCCCGAACGCGCCGCCCTGCCCCTGCTCGCACGCGGAGCG
>CALLUH010000042.1 GCA_938011445.1 uncultured Hyphomonadaceae bacterium | reverse complement strand
GACGGGACCGACTTTGGTGCTGACCTTGCGGCCTACCACCATGTCGGACCATGCCGGACAGGTCGCGTTTCCGGGCGGCAAGATTGACGAGGCGGATGAGAGCGCTGTGGCGGCGGCTTTGCGCGAGGCGGATGAGGAGATTGGGCTGGCGGCTGAAAAGGTTGATCTGATCGGGCTTGATGGCGACTATCTGACCGGCTCCGGCTTCCGGATTACGCCCGTGCTCGGCGTGTTGCCAGAGCAGTTCGAGCCGGTGCCGGACCCAACCGAAGTTGAAGCCGTCTTCGAAACGCCGCTCGACTTCCTGATGAATCCGTCCAATCATCTGGCCAGATCGGCCCAATGGAAGGGAAAGTTGCGTCATTATTACGAAATGCCGCATAATGGAAACAGGATATGGGGTGTCACGGCAGGCATTATTCGCAGCCTGCATGACCGGATTTATGATGGGGAGACGTTTTAGACGATGCCGCGCCTTTTATTAATTGAACTTGCTTTGCTGATTTCGCCTTTTGTCGTGTTTGGTCTTTACCGCTTTCTGATCAGCGAGGTTGAAGCGGAAGGCCGCAAAGCGTGGCCGATCCATCTCCTGTTTGGGATTGGTGCAGCGCTTGCGGCGGCGGGCTGGCTGTTTTTCATTTTGAGCGAAGACCGTAACCGGAATGATTGTTTCGAGCCGGACCGCTTCGACACGGCAACGGGTGAGTTGATCAAGGGACGCCAAGTGCCTTGCGAGGCGCGGATTGACGAGATTGGCGTGCCGCGCACCGAAGACCCCGGCGGGGAAGCAACAGGCGTGCGGCGGCGCTCTGACGGCACCAATCCATGAGCCATTTGCCCGCGGACACGGGGTGGCTGAACACGGGAGAGGTGCGGGCGGTGTTTGCGGCTCTGGAAGCGATGCGGGCAGGCGGATCGCGCTTTGTTGGTGGCTGTGTGCGCAATACGCTGATGGCGCGGGCGGTAGACGATATTGACATTGCCACGCAGCTCAAGCCGGACGAGACGCTCAAAGCGCTTGAGGCGGCGGGCATTCGCGCCATTCCGACAGGGATCGAACATGGTACGGTGACGGCATTGGTCGGGCAAGTCCCGTTCGAGATTACGAGCCTGCGCCGCGATGTCGAGACCGATGGACGCCGCGCCTTGGTTGCCTTTACCGAAGACTGGGCCGAGGATGCCCAGCGGCGCGATTTCCGGCTGAACGCGATTTATGCGGGGCCGGACGGGGCGCTTTATGATCCGACGGGCGGCGGACTTGAAGATGCAGCTTCGGGCCGGGTCATCTTTATTGGCGATGCGGATGAGCGCCTGCGTGAGGATTATCTGCGGATTTTGCGCTTTTTCCGGTTTAACGCCTGGTATGGCGCGGAGATGGATGCAGGAGGGCTCGCTGCTTGTGCGCTGCAAAAGCATGGGCTCGAACAGATCGCCGCCGAGCGGAAATGGAAAGAGCTGAAAAAGCTGCTGGGCGCGCCTGATCCGGTGTCCGCGGTTGAGGCAATGGCGACGAGCGGGGTGTTGGACCAGATCCTTGAGCTGGCAAATGACGAGGCAGGGCTTCATGATCTTCGGGTGAGTGAAATTCTGCTCAAATCTGTGCCCGATCCGATGCAGCGTTTAATGGCGCTTTTGCCGTGTGATGTTCGGACCGTCGAGCAGGTTGCAGCGGGATTGAAACTGTCGAATGTGGAGAAAGAGCGCCTGCTTGGCTGGGCGGCGCCAGCGTTGGGATCACCGTTTGGGCTGAACGGTCGGGCATTGCGCCGGTTGCTCTATGAATTTGGCGAACAGGCTGTAACTGACAGGGCGATGCTGTCAGGCGGAGATGGGCGGGACATTGTGGCGGCGTGTCGGGCTTGGCGACGGCCCGTCTTCCCGCTCAAGGGCGAGGATCTGCTCAAAGCGGGAATGACGCCCGGGCCAGCGATGGGAGAGCTTTTGGGCGGCCTGGAAGATTGGTGGATCGAGGGCGATTTTACCGCCGAAAAGCCCGAATTGCTGGGCGAGCTGGAACGGCAGCTCAAGGCGGATTAGGGCTGGCTGGCTTGGCCGCCTTGGTGGTTCATGTTATAACAGTCGTTATAACGCATCGGAGATCGCCATGACATCGTTAAAAATCCGCAAGATCGGCAATTCGCTGGGCGTGGTTTTGCCCGCCGATGATCTGGCTCGAAAGCAGATGCAAGAGGGTGATCAGGTCATCCTGTCCCATACGCCAAGCGGGTATCGACTGGACGTTTACAATGCCGACATTGCCGAGCAGGTCGAGAAAGGCCGTGAAATGGCGCGTCAATACAAGGATACGTTCCGCGAACTTTCCAAATGAACAGCTTCAAATGGGTTGATCCGGTTGCGCTTGAAATTCTCCACGAGGAGCAATTGGCAGAGCATGGCGGGCTTGCAGGTGTCAGAGATGAGGGGCTGCTCGACAGCGCTCTGGCCCGACCGCAGAATTTGCATGCTTATGGCGAAGGGGACGTGTTTGCCTTGGCTGCGGCCTACGCCTTCGGACTTGTGCGCAATCATCCATATCTCGACGGCAACAAGCGCGCCGGTTTGATGGCTGCCCTCGTGTTTCTAAGGATTAACGAGGTCGCTGTTGAGCTGGATGTCGCCGAAGCCGCGCTGAAAACGATTGGGCTGGCCGCTGGTGATATTGATGAGGCGGCTTATGCGGCTTGGCTGCGCGGGGCGTGTGTTTCGGGGTAGGGGCTTAAGGCCATTTCACGATGGGCGGCATGCTGGAAAGGATGCTCTTTACATTGCCGCCGGTTTTCAGGCCGAAGGTTGTGCCTCGATCATAGAGCAGGTTGAACTCGACATAGCGGCCGCGCTGGATGAGTTGTTCTTCGCGTTCCGCTTTGGTCCACGGTTCGGCCATGCGGCGGGTGACGAGTTTGGGGTAGATGTCTGCAAAGGCTTTACCGACGCTCTGGGTGAAGGCGAAATCTCGGTCCCAGTCGCCGGTGTCGTGGCGATCATAGAAGATACCGCCTGTGCCGCGTGGTTCATCGCGGTGAGCGAGGTGGAAATACTCGTCGCACCAGTCTTTGAATTTGGGATAGAAGCTTGCATCATATGTGTCGCAAGCGGTTTTCATGGCGGCGTGGAAATCGACCGAATCTTCAAAGCTCGGATCGCGTTGATAGGCTAAAAGGGGGGTCAGGTCGCCGCCGCCGCCGAACCATGTTTTCGATGTGGCGATCATGCGGGTGTTCATATGCACGGCGGGAATGCGCGGATTGGTGAGATGGGCGATCAGGGAAATGCCCGAGGCCCAGAACTTGCCGCCGTTTTCTTCGGCGCCGGGGATGTTTTTGCGGAACTCTTCGGAAAACTCGCCATACACAGTGGAAGTGTGCACGCCGACTTTTTCGAAAAGACGGCCTTTCATCATGGCCATTTTGCCGCCGCCGAGGTCTTCGTTGCCATCGCCGCGACGCCAATCTGTGCGTTCGAATTTGCCCGATTCGCCTTGGTAATGTTTTGGATCGGCTTGCGCTTCAAGGGCTTCAAGGCGGGCAATCAAATCCGATTGGAGCGACTGGAACCAAGCTTCGGCGCGGGCTTTTTTCTCGAGGAGATTTTGGTCTGTCATCGGGGTTTCCTGAACCGAACTGGGGCCGTGCAGAAGCGCCGCCCTTGCCACGCCTGTCATAGCGCGCTAACGCGGGCGGCTAAAGGGGTGCCTTTGCGGCGTTGCGCCGCAATACAAGCGCACGCACTTGGTGTATTTAGAGCCAGCGACTGGTGAAGAGGAATAGGTGCGTCATGAGCGATATGACAGAGAGCGATCACGAGACGATTGACGAAGACAAGCGTGACTTTGTGCATATTGCTTCGGGCATGATGGCGCTGGGCGGGGCGGGCGCTATTGGCTGGATGTTCGTTGACCAGATGAACCCCGCAGCAGATACGCAAGCGGCCTCCAGCCTTGAGGTTGATGTGTCAAAAGTGGCCGAGGGCGGCGAAATCCGCGTTCTGATCGGCGGCAAGCCGTTCTTTGTGCGTCACCGGACGGCGGCGGAAATCCTGTCGGCACAGACGACGGATGTTACCAAATTCCCTGACCCCGAAACCGATGAGGAACGCTTGCGCACATTGCCGGATGGCAGCTTTAATCCAGCTATTCTCGTAACGTCGGGCTCGTGTACGCATTTGGGCTGTGTTCCGGTTGGGCCGGGCAATAATACCGGCGATTATGGCGGCTGGTACTGCCCATGTCATGGCTCGCACTATGATACGTCAGGGCGTATCCGTAAGGGTCCTGCGCCCAAAAATCTTCCGGTGCCGGACTATGAATATGTGTCCGCTTCCGTCATTCGAATTTCGCTGTAGGGGGGCTCTGGCATGAGCGACCATAAATCGACTTATAATCCTAAATCGGGCTTTGAAAAATGGATGGATCGGCGGTTGCCGCTGATGCGTCTTGCCCATGATAGTTTTGTGGACTTTCCGACGCCGAAAAACCTGAACTATTGGTACACATTTGGTGGTATTTTGTCCTTCTGCCTGCTGACGCAGATTTTAACGGGTGTCGTTCTGGCGATGCACTATACGCCTTCGACGGATATTGCTTTTGCTTCGGTCGAGCGGATCATGCGCGATGTGCCGTTTGGCTGGCTGATCCGCTATATCCACGCAAACGGCGCGTCGATGTTCTTCCTTGCGGTCTATATCCACATGTTCCGCGGGCTTTATTATGGCTCTTACAAAGAGCCTCGCGAAGTGCTCTGGGTGCTGGGCTGTGTCATCTTCCTGCTGATGATTGCGACCGCCTTTCTTGGCTATATGCTGCCATGGGGACAGATGTCGTTCCATGGCGCGAATGTGATTACCGGCCTGTTCGGGGCGATCCCGATTGTCGGTGAGCCGATCCAGACCTGGCTCCTTGGCGGGCCGTCGATTGGCAATCAGACACTGCAACGTTTCTTCTCGCTGCATTATTTGTTGCCCTTTATGATTGCGGGTGTTGTGATCTTGCACATCTGGGCGCTGCATGTACCCGGCAATAGCAATCCGGCTGGCATTGATGTCAAAGATGTCAAGAAGGATACGGTTCCGTTCCACCCTTATTATACGGTCAAGGATGGGTTCGCGATCGTGGTGTTCATGATCCTGTTCTCGGTTGTGGTGTTCTACTTCCCCGCCGCGCTTGGACACACGGATAATTATATCGAAGCGAACCCACTCGTGACGCCAGCGCACATTGTGCCTGAATGGTATATGCTGCCTTTCTATGCGATTTTGCGTGCGATTACGTTCGATCTTGGTCCAATTGACGCAAAGCTGCTTGGCGTGATTGCCATGTTCGGTGCGATTGCCTTGCTGTTTGTGCTGCCATGGCTTGATACGTCCAAGGTGCGCTCCATGCGTTATCGCCCGACGGCGCGTTATTTCTTTCTCGGCTTTGTGATTTGCGGGCTGACGCTTGGCTGGTGCGGGGCGAAGAACCCTGATGATGCGCTGCCCTTCATGACGCTTAGCGCGGACCAGTTGGTCGTCGATTATACCGATGTGAACGGCAATCCGGCGCAGCGCTTCTTTGACGATTACGAACTTGCCAAACAGGCACTGGAAGACCAGCCGGCGTCGGCAAGTGCAACGCTTGGAGTCAAGAAGGGCGATGCGATCCGCTTTATCCATCTGGCGCAATTCATGACGCTGTACTATTTCGCGTATTTCCTGCTAATCGTTCCGGCGCTCGGGCTAATGGAGCGCCCGAAAGATGAACCCGATTCCATCCACAAATCCGTGCTCAAGGGCAAAGCGAAAGCGCCAGCCCCTGATGGCGTGGCTGCGGAATAGGAGAGGCCAGATGAACATTCTACGCACACTTATACTCGCAGCGGCCGCTTTCGGTCTGGCTCTTTCAGCGCATGGGGCGGGCGGGCAAAAACATGCTGAACCGCCTGAAGGCGGCTGGCCGTTTGAAGGCGCGCTTGGCGAGTTTGACGAGGACAGTTTACAGCGCGGCTATCAGGTCTATCGCGAGGTTTGCGCGGCGTGCCATTCGATGAAGCTTTTGAGCTATCGTAATCTGGGGGAGCCGGG
>CALLUH010000041.1 GCA_938011445.1 uncultured Hyphomonadaceae bacterium | reverse complement strand
AGCGGGGCGACACGTGATTGGGGCATAATCTTCAGACTAATTTGCGATGCGCTTTCGGGCGGGCTTGTCATGAGGTTTCATTATCGCACGCTGTTTCGTAAGATGGTAGCCTAACGTAAAGCAATCAACTTCGATTTTTCTTAAAAGTGTAAAGGAAACACATATGGCGGCGGTATTTGATGGCACAGTAGATTATGAGCATAATGGCGAGATTTTCGAAGGCTATTTTGTCCATGCGGGCGGCGCTGACCGTCCGGTCGTCATCGTGGCCCATGCGTGGGGCGGCTTGTCCGACTATGAAATGCAGGCCGTCCGGCGGCTTGCCGACACAGGATATGCAGTTTTCGCGCTCGATATGTATGGCAAGGGGAAACGTGGCAGCTCGGCAGAAGAAAATGCTGCGCTGATGAACCCGCTTGTCGCCGATAGGGCCGAACTGCAAGCCCGTCTCGTCAGCGCGATCAATATCGCCAAAAGCCGGGACGGTGTAGACGCCGGCAAGATTGGCGCAATCGGCTTCTGTTTTGGTGGATTATGCGTGCTCGACATGGCCCGCATGGGCGCAGATTTGCGCGGTGTTGTGTCATTTCATGGCCTGTTCGGCGCGCCGGATAATCTGCAAGGGTCAACCCTGAAAGCCAAAGTGCTGGCGCTCCATGGCTGGGATGATCCAATGGCCACGCCTGATGATGTGCTTGGGTTTACCAAGGAAATGACCTCGATCGGGGCGGACTGGCAGCTACATGCCTATGGGGATACGGTTCACGCATTTACAAACCCGGCGGCAACTGACCGGTCCACAGGCACGTTCTATGACAAGAATGCGTCCCGCAGGGCGTGGGCCGCTTGTGATGATTTTCTCGCCGAAGTGTTTGGGGGCTGAAGCTGCGGGCGGACTTGGGTGCTCAGACAAGATTTCCTTCGCAATGAGGGATGGTGAAGGGCATCCGTTTCGGCTAAGACCGTCACTATTGGAAATGTCCCCGGAGACGTCTTATGGCGAACAAAATTTACCCCCATGCGGAAGCTGCGCTCTCTGACATTGTATTTGACGGGATGACGGTGATGTCAGGCGGCTTTGGCTTGTGCGGCATCCCCGAGCTTTCCATTGCAGCGCTGGTCAAATCTGGCACCAAAGACCTCACCTTCATCTCCAACAATGCAGGCGTGGATGGGTTCGGCCTTGGCCAATTGCTCGAAACGCGGCAGGTCAAGAAGATGATTTCCTCCTATGTGGGTGAGAACAAAGAATTTGAGCGCCAATATCTTGCAGGTGAATTGGAGCTTGAGTTCAACCCGCAAGGCACTTTGGCCGAGCGATGCAGAGCAGGGGGCGCAGGCATTCCGGGCTTCTATACCAAAACTGGTGTTGGCACTTTGATCGCAGACGGCAAAGAACACAAAGAGTTTGATGGCGAGACCTATATCATGGAGACCGGCCTTGTCGCTGATGTCTCCATCGTCAAGGCGTGGAAGGGCGACGCGCAGGGCAATCTTGTCTATCGCGCCACCGCCCGCAATTTCAACCCGATGATGGCAACCGCTGGCAAGATCACCGTGGCGGAAGTGGAAGAGATCGTCCCCGTCGGCACGCTCGACCCCAACGCGATCCACACGCCCGGCGTCTTCGTGCAGCGCATCTTTCAAGGCACGCATGAAAAACGCATCGAACAACGCACTGTGAGGGAAGGCTAATCATGGCTTGGACAAGAGACGATATGGCCGCCCGCGCCGCTCAGGAGCTTGAAGACGGCTTTTATGTGAACCTTGGCATTGGCATCCCGACACTGGTGGCCAACCACATTCCCGATGGGGTGGACGTGACGCTGCAATCTGAGAACGGCATGCTCGGCATGGGCCCGTTCCCGACCGAGGACGAAGTAGACGCCGATCTTATCAATGCCGGCAAGCAGACCATCACCACCTTGCCGCGTTCGAGCTTTTTCGACAGCGCAACAAGCTTTTCCATGATCCGCGGCGGGCATATTGACCTGTCGATCCTCGGCGCAATGGAAGTGGCTGAAAATGGCGATCTGGCAAACTGGATGATCCCTGGCAAAATGGTCAAAGGCATGGGCGGGGCGATGGATCTGGTCGCTGGCGTCAAGCGCTGTATCGTGACGATGGACCATACCAATCGCAAGGGCGAGGCGAAAATCCTTAAAGCCTGCACCTTGCCGCTGACAGGGCAGAAATGCATCGACCGGATCATCACCGATCTTGGCGTGTTCGATATTGTCGAGGGCGGTATCAAACTGGCCGAATTGGCGCCTGACATAACCCTTGATGAAGTGCGCGCCAAGACCGAGGCCACGCTTGTAGATTAGGCTCCCCCAGCGTCACGCATTGATCTGTGTGCCCGGCAGCTTACACTCATACCGTGTGAAATTGAAAGCAGGATGAGCGCTATGGCCAAAGGATCAATGCCGGTATTGGTGGGCGTCGGACAGACGGTCAGCCATTGGGACGGGGCGAGCGGGCTGGACGGCATGCCAAGCGTGCTGAGCCTTGCCGAAGACGCCGCCCGGGCTGCACTGGCCGATACGAAAGCGAGCGACGCGGCCGACCTGATCGAAAGTCTCGACACAGTGATGGTGGTGCGCACGATGGAAGACTCCATCCCAAGCCTCACCCCGCCCTTCGGAATATGCAACAATCTGCCCCTCGGCCTTGCCCAGATCATTGGCGCGACCCCTGAGCGTGTCATCTATTCGGATGTCGGAGGTCAATCCCCCCAAGCGCTGGTGAATGAGTTGGCCGCGCAGATTTATGCGGGCGAAAGCGATTGTGCTTTGCTGGCCGGAGCCGAGAATATTGGCGCACAAAAAGCCGCTGGCAAACGCGGTCTCAAGCCGGACCTGAACATCGAGATTGACGGCGACATGGAAGATCGCGGGGTTGGCCCGCATATGCTCAGCCGCACCGAAGCCAAGCATGGCCTTATCAAACCTGCCTATTTCTACAGCCTTTTCGAGAACGCCATCGCCCATCGCGAGGGCCGCAATCTTGCTGAACACAGAAAAGCGATGGGCGAGCTGTTCGCCAAATTCTCCGATGTCGCCGCGCGCAACCCCTATGCCCAGTTCCCCAAAGCCCGCAGCGCAGATTTTCTCGCCACACCATCTGCTGAAAACTATGCCTTCGCTGACCCGTTTCTGAAATGGCACATTGCACAGGACGCCGTAAATCAGGCTGCCGCTGTGATCATGATGAGCGAAGAGAAAGCCGATGCGCTTGGCGTACCTGCCGAACGCCGCATCTATCTTCATGGCGCAGGCGAGGCCGCTGACCTGCATATCTCCGAACGCCCGAGAATAGATGGATCATGGGCGATGGACATTGCGCTTAACCGCGCGCTCGATCAAGCTGGCAA
>CALLUH010000040.1 GCA_938011445.1 uncultured Hyphomonadaceae bacterium | reverse complement strand
ATACCCCATGCCAGAGAGGGCCTATAGATGAGTTTGTCATTAAAGCCGCCATTTACCGAAGAGGCCGCACGCGCCAAAGTCCAGATGGCCGAAGATTTGTGGAATACGCGCGATGCCGAGCGTGTTGTTCTGGCTTATACGGAAGACACGGTGTGGCGTAACCGCGCCGAGTTCCTGCATGGCCGCGCCGAGATATTGGCTTTCCTCAAACGCAAATGGGCCACCGAGCTTGACTATCGGTTGAAGAAAGAGCTGTTCACCTTCTCGGAGGACAAAATTGCCGTGCAATTCCAATACGAATACCGGACCGATTCAGGCGGCACATTCCGCGCACACGGGCTTGAGCATTGGGTGTTTGCCGAAGATGGCCGGATGCAGACGCGCACGACGAGCATTAATGATGTGCCAATCGGGGCGGATGAGCGGACGCTGCCCTTTGTTCAGGGAGCAGCATCCTAATGTATCGGTATGACGAATTTGATCATCAGATGGTGACAGATCGCGTGGCCCAGTTTCGCGGCCAGGTCGAGCGGCGGCTTTCTGGCGAGATCACCGAGAACCAGTTCAAGCCGCTCAGGCTGATGAATGGCGTCTATTTGCAGCTACATGCCTATATGCTCAGGATTTGCATCCCGTACGGACAAATGAGCTCGCGGCAATTGCATGCGCTCGCCGATGTCGCGCGGGATTATGATAAGGGCTATGGACATTTCACCACACGTCAGAATATCCAGTTCAACTGGGTGGCGCTGAAAGACATTCCAGACGTGCTGGCCAAGCTTGCCGAAGTGGAAATGCATGCCAATCAAACCTCGGGCAATTGCATCCGGAACACCACATCGGACCAGTTTGCGGGCGCTGCGGCGGACGAGTTAGAAGATCCACGGCCATGGTGCGAGATCATTCGGCAATGGTCTACATTCCATCCCGAATTTACCTATTTGCCGCGCAAGTTCAAAATTGCCGTCACGGCGGCGTCCGAGGACAGGGCGGCCATCCGGCTGCATGATATTGGCTTGATCATGAAGGCCAATGCGAACGGCGAGAGCGGCTTTGAAGTCTTTGTCGGCGGCGGGCAGGGGCGCACCCCGCATGTTGCGCCAAGTATTCGCGACTGGGTGTCAAAGGCCGATCTTCTATCCTATCTCGAAGCGGTGATGCGGGTCTATAACCGCTATGGCCGGCGCGACAACAAATATAAAGCACGGATCAAAATTCTCGTGGCGGAAACGGGGATTGATAAATTCCGGCAGGAGGTTGAAGCCGAATTTGCAGCCCAGAGCGAGGGCGAGAAAATTGTGCTGCCGCAAGCCGAGATCGACCGGATCAGCGCTTATTTCGCCCCGCCCGTTTTTGAGGCTGCGGGCGATCTGTCTGCGCATGAGCGGGCGATTGCGGAGGATGAAGGCTTTGCGAGATGGTGCCGCATCAATCTTAATCCGCACAAGGAAGCGGGATATGCATCGGTCACAATTTCCCTCAAGCCCGAAGGTGTCCCGCCGGGCGACGCGACCGAAAGCCAGATGCGGCTTGTTGCGGATTTGGCAAAGGATTACAGCCTTGACGATGTGCGCGTCACCCATGAGCAGAACCTCGTCCTGCCGCATGTCCGGCTAACCGATTTGCATAAGGTCTATCTTCTGCTCAAAGAAGGGGGGCTGGCGTCTGCTAATGCGGGGCTGATCTCGGACATGATCTGTTGCCCGGGGCTTGACTATTGCGATCTGGCCAATGCGCGATCCATTCCGCTCGCGGCTGACATTCAGCATGCGTTTACGGATATTCAGCAACAGGAAGATATTGGTGAGCTTAAGGTCAAAATCTCAGGATGCATCAATGCGTGCGGGCATCACCATGTCGGCCATATCGGTATTCTGGGTGTCGATAAAAAGGGTGAGGAATATTACCAGATCACCTTTGGGGGTCGCGCCGATGAGAAGGCACAGATCGGAGAGATCGCGGGAAAAGGCCTCAAGCAGGACGAAGTGCCCGCCGCTTTACAACGTGTTGTCGAGCGCTATCGCAGTGTACGGACCGATAAGGACGAACGGTTTATAGATGCGGTCGAGCGGCTTGGCACAGACCCGTTCAAGGAGGCGCTTTATGACGCTGATTAAAAATGGACGTGTGGCCGAAGAGGACTGGGCCTTTGTCGATGGCGACACGGTGCTGCCTGAAGGCAAAGTGACGGTGACGCTTGACCGGTTCAAGGCCGAGCGCGAGGCATTGCTTGGGCGGAACACGCCGGTTGGCGTGCGGCTCTTGCCCGAGGATGACCCGCTCGAACTGGCTGATGATCTTTCGCGGCTGGCGCTTGTTGAAGTGAGTTTCCCGAAATATGTCGATGGGCGTGGCTATTCGCAAGCGCAGTTTTTGCGGCGGCGGCTTGGCTATCAGGGCGAACTGCGTGCGGTGGGCGATGTGTTGCGTGATCAGGTATTGCTGATGGTGCGTTGTGGGTTTGACGCCCTGGTTCTGGCAAACAGCGATGAGGCCGGGTTTGCCGAGGCGGTTGCCGAGTTCAAAGAGATTTATCAAGGCGATGCACGCGGCCAGATGCCCGTCTTCGCCAAGCGGCATGAAGGCGGAACGTGATGGGCCAGGCCAGCATCAAGACACGCGCCGAAGAGACGATTGAAGGGCAGCTAGAGCGGGTTAATGGCGAATTGCGCGACGCCTCGGCGCAGACTATTTTACGCGCCGCTCTGGTGCGCGAATGGGTCGATAAGGTGACTTATGTGTCGAGCTTTGGCGCCGAGAGTGCGTGCATGCTGGCGCTGATCGCCGACGTCGATCCGGGCATGCCGATCATCTTTTTCGATACCGGCATGCATTTTCCCCAGACGCTGGATTATCGCGATGCCTTGATCGAGAAATTGGGATTGACCGATGTGCGCACATTCCGGCCCGATGAGGCCGAGCGTGAGCGCGTGGACCCAGACAATAAGCTCTGGAAGACCGACACTGACGCGTGCTGTGCCTTGCGCAAAGTCCAGCCGCTTGCGCCCGCGCTTGAAGGATTTGACGCCTGGGTGACGGGCCGCAAGCGCTTTCATGGCGGTGCACGTCTGTCGCTTCCGGTGTTCGAGCATGCCGATGGCCGGTTCAAGATCAATCCGCTGGCCAATTGGAGCCAGGATGATGTGGACCTGTTGTTCGAGCAATATCAATTGCCGCGCCATCCGCTTGTTGCCCAGGGCTAT
>CALLUH010000039.1 GCA_938011445.1 uncultured Hyphomonadaceae bacterium | reverse complement strand
TGCTGGCGCGGGACACGGAAAATTCGAGCTTGCCGTCAGACATCCGATTGAGCACGAGGCGCGCCGGGGCGGCGTCGATCCGCAAATCATCAATCTCGCGGGACATGTCGGCAGCGGCATGTAGGCTTGGCACGGTGAACTCGCTGACAACGAGAACTTCATCTACGCCCGCAAGCAATGGTTTGGACCAGCTGCGCCGTTCACGCGGCACATCGACGATGACATGGGAGAAGCCTGCGCAGACGGTATCGAGCAGGCGCAAGACCATATCCGGCGTTACGATGTCATGGACATCAGCATTACGCGGAGCAGCGATGACAGTGACGCCGGTTTCGTGCATCCAGGAATAAGCGTCCAGCAAGGTGGCGTCGAGACGGTCGGGGGCCTCGGCCAAGCCGATCAGATCAAGCTTGGCCTGCGCTTCAAGATAGGCAGGCACCATGCCGTCAGCAAGGTTCATATCAACGAGGCAGACTTTGTTGTCAGGGTCGCGCATGGCCGTTGCGCAGGCGATCTCAATCGCAATCGTGGTGGCGCCTGCTCCGCCAACAGCCCCTGACACGACCCAGCACTGATTGCGCCGCGTGGGGCCATCGGGCGTCAGATCCATAAGCCGTCCGGTGGCGCGCACAATAGCATCCGCTTGCGCACTGGAGCCAACAAGGTCTGAGGCTTTGAGCGCCAACATGGAGCGGACAGCCTGAGACGGCAGGGCATCGCCGATCACGAGGACTTTTGTTTCCGGTGCAAGGCGGGCAAGCCCATCGAGTAAGGCCAGCGCGCCGCCAGCCTGCAAATCTATGATCAAGACATTTGGCCCCGCATTGGCAATCGCATCTTCGGCGGTCATGGCGGAAACATCAATGACATCTACAAAGACGCCGGTAAGCTGGGCCAGTCTTTCGGGAACGACATAAGCGGAGGGGCAAATCTTCGACGCCATGGTCGGAATGGTTTTTTCCAGTGCAGACATATTCTCATCCTGACGTGTGATACCGCTAAGGTGCTTATTGTTCAGCTGTCGAGCCGATGCCGCTTGCCGACGTGTCGCTAAGCTCGGTCCGCTCGCCCGCATTCAGGCGGGTGATTGCGGATACGGCCCGTTCGCCAGACTGGCCGGTCAGACCTTTCGAATTGGGCACATCGGCCGGGCGAATGGACTGGGTGGCAATATTCCGGTCTGTGGCCGCGCCGAGCAGGAATTGTTTCTGATGATCGGGATCATAGCCGGCTGAGCCCTGACTGGCGCAAGCGCCGAAGCAGACAGTTGCGAGCATGAGGCCGATATATTGGATTGGCTTTGTCATGGGGCGTTCCTATTGGGCTTGGGACTGGGTTGACTGTTTTTCGTGCAGGGCGATGGTCTCGTCGAGCAGGAAGAAGGCCGTTTCGGACGGCTCCTCAAAGGCATCAAAGGGCGTTGCGAGGCTTTCAACCGATGGGGCTGGCTGAACAAGGCGCGGGGTAATGATGATCACAAGTTCTGTTTCGTTGCGGGCAAAGCGTTTGGAGCTGAACAGGCTACCAAGGACCGGTACGCTTGAAAGCCACGGGGTCTGGCGGACATCCGAGGTGTAGCTGTTTTGCAAGAGGCCAGCGATCGCAAAGGCTTGACCATCACGCAGCTCGACTGTGGTATCGGCGCGACGCACGCTGAGCCCGGGGATTTCTATGCCGCCGAGCCGGACAGCATTTTGGGTGTCGAGCACGGAGACTTCGGGGCGGACATGTAGATTGATCATGTCTTCGCCCAAGACGGTCGGCGAGAAGGCAAGCGAGACGCCGAACTCGCGGAACTCGATTGTAACGACCTGATCAGCTTGTCCGACGGGCACGGGAAACTCGCCGCCCGCAAGGAAACTCGCCGTATCGCCTGACAGCGCGACAAGGTTAGGCCGCGCGAGGGTCCGCAACACGCCTTTTTCCTCAAGGGCGTTAAGGGCAAGATCGACATTGACCGGGCCGAAGGCTTGCGAGCCAATGGCAGCGGCTTGCGCGGCGAGGCCCGAAATGAGATTGCCATTGGTCAGGAAGGCAAACTCGCCCGCTTGAGAGGCTTGGGTGCCGATGCCGAACTCCCGAACAATATCGCGCGAGGCTTCAACAAAGCGCACTTCGAGAAGCACTTGCTGGGCCTGATTGACGGCCATCCCATTGGCAACACCGCCCGGAACATGACGTTCAGCCAATTGGACGGCTGTCGCGGCAGCGCCCGCAGTCGAGATGTCTCCGGCAATGAAGATGCCATCATAGACGGGGAGCACTTGGAGGTCTTCGTCCGGCAGGAGGGTGTTGAGATCACGACGTAGCGCATCAAGGCCGAGCGCGACATTGACCTGAATAAGATCGAGAACACTGCCCGCCTCGTCATAGATGAGAACCGTGGTCCAGCCGGGCGCTTTGCCGCGCACGAAGAAGGAACGGTCGCTGGTCGCGGTCACACTGGCAATTTCGGGATCGGCAACGGCAAGCGTTGCGAACGGCTCGTCAATTTCAATTACGGCCGAGCGGCCACGATCGACATTGAGCACGGGCGCATCTGGCGCAGCGGCAAGCTGGGTCCAGCCATGGGCGGGCTGGACGAGGGAGGCG
Source organism: uncultured Hyphomonadaceae bacterium (assembly GCA_938011445.1). Lineage (GTDB taxonomy): Bacteria > Pseudomonadota > Alphaproteobacteria > Caulobacterales > Hyphomonadaceae > CALLCD01. The sequence continues at coordinate 4,884 of CALLUH010000039.1, read as the reverse complement.
GTAAGGCTTGCAAGAGACAGGCAAAGCGCGGCGAACACAGAACGTATATTTACAGACATCTCTAATTTCCTGTTTGCGCGGTTGAAGCCGCTTTTGGCGCAGAAACGGTCGCTTCTTGTTCGCCAGCGATCACGCGAATATTTGCAAAGGCAGGCCTTGCCGGGCGGCTGGTCTTGGGCGTTCGGCTTGGCCTAGGTTTGGGCGTGGCAATTTCAGCCTCGGTCTCATCATCAGCTCGGCGCAAAGCCAGACCAATGGTGCCCGCCTGAACGGCGATGCCGACAAGATTTGCTTGTTCGGGGGTAACTTGTAGCGTGACGGTGCGGGCAAGACGCGCGCCGTCCTGGCCCTCTTCGAAGCTCTGATCAATGGCAAGTACGCGGATATTGCTCAAAATCAGATCGCCGCGCAGGACCCTTTCATTGGAAAAATCACCGGTCAGGTCGCGGAAGCTGTGCACATCGACGCGATGGTCGGGCAGAACAAATCCGGCCACACCCGTCGCATCATCAACTTCAACGGAAATCGCCCGATAGCCCGGCTCGATAAGTTGCGCCAAAGTATCGCCAACTCTCTGTGAGCTGAGTTTGTTGAGCAGAACAGGCTCGCCTGGAACAATGGTCCCAAGTGAGAAGGGCTGACTGCCATCTGGATTGATAAGGCTTGATGGATCGGTTATTGCGCCCAAGGGGACATAATCGGCGGGCCAATCGGCAAGGCGTAGACTGTCAAGGGTCAGCTCATCCCCTCGCCTTATGTTCGCATTGGCGACATAGATTTTCGTCAGCGCGACTTCGGCGACAGGTTCGGCAATGCTTGTAATTTCGGGACGGGACGCTTCGGCCTCGCTATTGATCCAGCTTCGCCCGAACACAACGGCGGCAATGCCAACCAGGACTGACAAACCTAAAGAGACAATTGGCCCCGCGCGCATCCACCCTACCCCGCTCTTAGCTGTAACCGCTACAGCTGCTCCTCCTTTTTTTATAGCACTTAGGCAATAAGGTCTGTTAAAGTGTGAGGGGCAAAATCCGCTCGCTTTGGTCAGGTTTTCTTAGGGAAAGCATATTCGTCAGGCGATGAAGAGGGTTCCGAGCCGTTCGAAGGTCCAGAACGCGCCAGCGATCCCGACCGCGTAGGCGGTGGCCCGGCGCAGCGTATCGAGGCGGTCGCTTGCCATGCGCAGAAGCGTCCATGTCAGGGCTAACAAGACACAGATAAAAGCAAGCTGGCCAAGTTCGACGCCGATATTGAAAAAGACAAGAGCGGCCAGCTCCGCGCGGTCGGGCAGGCCGATCTCGCCAAGTGCGCCGGCAAAGCCGAAGCCGTGCAGCAGTCCGAAACTGAAGCTGATGAGCCATGGCCAGCGGCTGGCAAAGCTTTCCCGTCCGTCGAGCGCATTGACCGCTTCAACTGCGATCAGGACGATGCTGATGGCGATCAGGGTTTCGACGGGCGCTGGAGCGAGCGTAACAAGTCCGAACATGGTCAGCGCCAAGGTGAGCGAATGGGCGAGCGTGAAGGCGGTGATGACCCAGACAAGCTTGCGCAGGCGGACAAGGACGAGCAGGCCTGCGACGAAGAGGAGATGGTCTGGGCCTGAAAGGATATGCTCGAAGCCGAGCCGGATATAGGCGGGCGCGGCGGCGGCTTCGGCGGCGGAAAGATCGAGCACGGGGCTTGCGGGTTTGAGGACGGCGGTGCGGCCTTCGCCATCGAGATAAACCAGCTTTACGAAGACATCGGTTAAGGTGCGCTCAAGGCCGGAAATGCGGATTTCGCCAGAGCGCATATCGCATTGGGCTTGCCATTTGCTGACCACGGCGCCGTCGAGCAGGCCGATTTTCGGTTCGGTCTGGGCCGTGCAGGTTTCGGGCAGGACGGGGTCTACGACCAGACGGCGGCCATCAATGACGGGTTGCTTCCACGCGATCTGGAACGCGCCTTCGGACTGCTCGATGATTTCGAGATAGGCGGGTCTTATCTCGTGCGCTTGGGCCGGGGCGATAAGCGAGAACAGGCATATGAGGAAAGCGAGGACGCGCCCCATCAGGACGGGGCTCCGTCTATGATAACGTCATAGCGCTCCATCAGCTCGGCGAGCGCTGCGCCGTCGCGTTGTCTGCGGCGGCGCTCGGTTTCATTGCCGAGGACGGTTTGGGCGACCTCTTCGAAAGGCGGGATGCCGCCGGCGGATTTTTGGTCAATGCGGACGAGATGGTCGGCAAGGCGTGAGCGCAAGGGAGCGGACCATACGCCTTCGGGGAGCGCGAAAACGGTTTGGGCAAACTCGCGGCCAAACAGGCGGGCAAGGCTGGTCTCGTCTATATCGACATGACGGCGGGCGAGCATGAACGGGTCGCCAAGCGTGTCTGGGCTGGGGGCGCTCTCATTATCTAGTTCTGCGGCTATGGCACTGATTTCGCTGGCGCGGCTTGATCCATCTGCGGGGAAGTTGAACGGGATGTGGATAAGGCTGATACGAGGGGGCTGGCGGTATTCTTCCGGATTGGCCTCGAAGGCGGCACGAAGATCGGCTTCGGTGAGTTGGGTTTCATCTGCATCATTGGACAGAAGGAAGCCCATTTTCTGCGCAAGGCGGCGGCGGATGATCGTGTCGTCGTCATCAAGGCCAAGGCGCAAGGCTTCGCGGTAGAGGACTTCCTCGCGAACATATTCGGCGAGCAGCCCGCGCACATCGTCGGGCGTGGGTTCACGGCCCGCCTCGCCTGCCCAGATGGTCGAGAGCCTTTGGAGCGCGTCCTGGCTGATGATGATGGTGCGCTCGGCGGTGTTCTGGCGGGCTTGCCAGAGCGTGTGGGCAGCGAAGACGAGTGCGCCGATCAGGAGGAAGTGAACCAATGGCTCTTTGAAAAGCGCTCTGGCTTTGGGCATGAAAATTGTCCTGAACTATTGGGCGGTGGGGGCCGGATCATACCAGATTGGCGAGGACCAAGCGCGTTCCTGAATGGTGAGCGGCAGATCGGGATGCGGCTCGGTGCCCGCGCGCAGGGCGTCCCATGTGGACCAGCGGCAGGTCGGGTTTTCCAGCACACGCAGATAATAGACCGCGCGCTCATCAGCGGCGAAGGCGGGATCGCGCCATGCGACGCGCAAGTTTGCCGCGCCTGTATCCGCAGAGACGGAGCAGTCTTCGAGATTGACGCCCGCGCCATTGTCCGGGCAGCGATGGGTTTGCGCGCCAGGCTGTGCCCCTTCGGAGCAGGCAATGTCGTAGACTTGCTCGCGAGCCTCACCGCTGGCCCCGTCGAGCCAGACTTTGATCATCTGTAGGCGTTGCAAAGGCGCACTGGCCGCGTCGCGCATCGCCATGGCGAGAAAGACCGGAGCCCCCTCGCCCGCGCCGGAAATATGCCCGCCCATGGGCACGCCTTGGTCATAGGCTTTTTTGATCATTTCGGGGTCTTCCAGCAAGCGCTCATCGAACGCGGTGCTGGCGAACAGGCGCACGCGCATACGCGGACCGCTGGTGCCGAAAGTCTCTTTGCGGCGCATGGCGTCATAGATCGCTTCGCGCGTGTTCTCTTCGGCCCAGACGCCCGCAAGCCCCGCCGCCGACCAGCGTGAGAACCAGATCTCGGCATTGGCGTCGCGCTCGACCCCTTCCCAGCTTTTCGCGCCGCCCGGGGGAACCGAGCCGCGCTGCTCGGCCGAGCCATCGACAATGCCGACTTTGGAGAAATGGCTTTGCTCGATCATCGAGCCGCCTGCGACATGGGTGTCGGTCGAAGCGATCAGGCCGAAGCGATAGGGGTTGAAGCCTTCGCGCGCCTCAAATTCGAGACCTGTGCCATAGGCCTCGCGGATAAAGCCGCCGGAGACTTTGGTGCGGATGTCGCTGCCGATGAGGTATTCATATTGCTCAAAGCCTGCCCATTCGTCATTTGGCGAGAGGGAGGGATGGGTTTCGGAAGTGCCTTTGACCTGGGTGATCTCGGCGAGCGGTTCATTACGCATGCGCTGGGCGGCATAAGCGGCGGTGAGCGGGGCGCCGTCAAAGGTTTCCGCTTCGAACATTTCGCCATTCGAAACGTTCGAATTGTGCGGGACAGCCAAGCCTTCAATGCCTTCGGCGCGTTGGGCGTCGAGCCAGTCCCATAATTTTTCGGGATTGGTCGAATCAAGCGTTGAGAATGGACGGCTTGGCGCGTCGCCCCGGAAAAAGACATTTCGGTGGAGGTTGCCGCCTTCGAAAGTGGAGGTGTATTCATAGGCGGCGAATGTGGTCAGTGTGCCGGGGTCATAATGGCGGTCTGCGGCGGCGACCGTGTCGGCCCAGACCGAGAGGCTGGTCGCTTCGTCTTCAATCTCGGGATCGGACTTGCCAGAGCGGACAGCGCCGGAGACACGCTGGAAGGCGCTAAGGATAACGTCCTGGTCGGTGCTGAACAGGCCGGACGCAATCTCGCGGCTTGAGAGCGGATTGTCCGGATCGGCCATGGCGGGCAGAACGCCGAGATATTCGGCATGGTCGGTGACGGCGACAAAATCGAGCGGGGCCCCGGGGAGTTTGATCTCGAAACCGGCCGGATGGGTCAGCGCTTCGCCTCTGGCATAGCGATAGGCGTCGTCCGGAGTGACGCGGACATTGAAGATGAAGGCGTCAAAGGAGTTGCGGGTGTGGATGTGAAGATCGCCGAAATAGGCGTTTCGGTCTGGATTATAGTCTGCTGTGCGGCTTGTGGTTTCAGTGGTAGCGGGCGCTGGGCTGGCTTGGGCATCGGGCGTTTGAGGGGGCGGGGTTTGCTCGCTTCCGCAAGCGGCCAGACATAGTGCGCTAACGCCCATCATCAAATATCGCAAGCTCATCACCCTCTCCTTATCTTCTGCTGGTCGATTATGAAGCAGAGTTTGGCACCCATC
>CALLUH010000038.1 GCA_938011445.1 uncultured Hyphomonadaceae bacterium | reverse complement strand
CCCAAAGGCTGGCGGCGCTGGAGATCGGGTTTTTACGCGGCGCGCGGCGCTGGGGCGATGTGGCGGATCTTTGCGCTTATATTCCGCGCAGAACCGAGGAGATGAAAGACGCGCCTTATGGAAGCATTGCGCCTCAGACGCGCGACGCGGCGCTCGGTATTGTTCACCCGCTGAGCGATATTGCGGGCGCGCGGGCATTGCCGTTTGCCGATGCGGAGGGATTGATTGACGGACGCGAAGCAGTATCCGCGCTGACGGGGCTGATCAATGCGCTGGCCGGTGACGAGATGCGGGTTTGGACGGGGCCGGAAGGCGTGGCAGCATCGCGACTTCTGGAATCGGTCTCGACCCTGACCGCAGAACTTGGGCCAATGTTGCCGGACATGTTTGTCGAGATTGTTCGGACGCTGGCATCGACGATTACGGTGCAGGCGGACGGGCCGAGCCATCCACGTCTTGCGATTTGGGGTCCGCTTGAGGCGCGATTGCAACAGGCGGACAGGATTGTGCTGGCGGGATTGAACGAGACGGTCTGGCCTGCCCAACCTGCGCCGGACGCTTTTTTGCCGCGCCGGTTTCGGGTGCAGCTTGGCTTGACCGCCCCTGAGGCACGGCTTGGCCTCGCCGCGCATGATTTTGCGCAATTGGCGAGCGCGCCGGACGTGTGGATGCTATATGCCGCCAGACGCGATGATGCGCCGGCGGTGCCTTCGCGATGGGTGCTTCGGCTAAAGACTTTGGCGGAAGGGGCGCTTGGGAAAGATGGGGCGCGCGCGGCTTTGTCGCCGCGACCGGAAGCTGATCCGCGCAATTGGGCGGCCGCGTTGCGCGCGGACTTGCAGACCAAGCCCGCACAATTTTCCAAACCTGCGCCCTGCCCGCCCCTTGAGGCGCGGCCGGACCAGCTTTCGGTCACGCGGATTGATACGCTGCAACGCGATCCCTATTCGATTTATGCGGGGAGTATTCTGAAATTGTCGGCGCTGGAGGCACTTGATGCGCCGCTGGATGCGCGGCCACGCGGGACGGCCATTCATGCTGCACTTGAGGATTTTGAGGGCTTGCCGCCAGAGGCACAGACAAAGGAGACATTGCACCGCTTGCTGATGGACAAATTGAGCGAGGCGGGCAGCCCCGATCATATGGTTGAGGCGGAAAGCGCCGTGCTCTCTAAGACAGCGGAGCAATTTTATGATTGGTGGAAACTACGCCAAGGTGAGCGCCTGACAGTCTGGCCCGAGGAGAAAGGGCGGCTCGAGCTGATGATTGAGGGCAGGCCCTTTGCGCTTACGGGGGTTGCCGACAGTCTCGAAAAGATGAAGGACGGGACATATACGATTATCGACTTCAAGACCGGCGCAGGCAAAACGCGCACACAGATTGATGCGGGGTTTGAACAGCAATTGCCCTTATTGGCTGTGATCGCCCGCGAGGGTGAATTGAAACATGCGCCGAGCGGCCCTGTGGGCGAGTTTGGCTATGTCTCTGTACGGTATAATTTTTCCGCGAAGATGACGAGCAAAGGCGGCGAAGATGCCGAGGCGCTGGCCGATGCCGGGCGCGATATTCTGATCGAGCTTATCGGGGCCTATCGAAAGCCGGATGCAAAATATTTCTCAGTGCCGCGGATAAAGCTGATCTCCGCTTATGCTGGGGATTTTGACAGGCTGGCGAGACGGGCTGAATGGGCGGGAGACACAAGTGATGACTGAGCCAATCCCCTGCCCTGACAGCGAAGACTACAGGCTTGCTGCAAATGCGCAATTGCGGGCCGCTGATCCGGCCCATTCGGCATGGGTGTCGGCGAATGCGGGGTCGGGCAAGACCAAGGTTCTGATTGATCGGGTGGCGAGGCTGTTGCTCAAGGGGGCTGAGCCCGACTCGATCCTTTGTGTGACCTATACCAAGGCGGCGGCGAACGAGATGCTGGAGCGTTTGTTTGGCCAGCTCGGAACATGGTCAATTTTGGACGAGGCGGCACTGAAGACGAAGCTTGCCGCGCTGGAGAACCGCGAGGCTGACGGCTATTCGGACGAAGAGCTTCGGGCGGCGCGGGCATTGTTTGCCAAAGCGCTGGAGACGCCCGGGGGCCTGCGGATTGAGACCATCCACGCGTTTTGCTCGCGAATTTTGCGGCGGTTTCCGCTTGAGGCGAATGTCGCGCCCGGGTTTAACGAGATTGATGATGCGGATGCCGATACATACTGGGCGCAGGCGGTAAAAGAAGGGCTTGTTGAGGCGGCCGCTGAGCGGCGGGATATTTTGGACGCGGTGGCGCTGGCGGGCGGCGGCTCGGGCATTATGAGTGGGCTGGAAGCGGGCCGCGGCCATGGGCGGGCGCTGATGGATTTTGCACAGCGTTATGGCGGCGATACGGCGCGGATGGACGGGACGCTGAGGGCGGCTTTGGGTGCGCCGGACGAGGACGAAGACACGCTGATTGGGGAGGCTATGGCCGCATTACCACGGGGCGCGCTCGGCAAGGTGGTCGAGATATTAGAGGCTGATGGCGGGGCCGGATCGAAGAAAGTCGCCGGAACGCTTCGGCAGGTGTTTGAGACAAAAGACCCGGCCGAAACATGGGCGCTTTATCGCGGTCTGTTTTTTACCCAAAGCGGATCGGAGCGTAAGGCGGTCCTGACCAAGTCGGTGCTCGGGCATGATCAGGCGGCGGAACTTTTTCAGAAAGGCGAGATACCCGAAGGGTCGGAAATATTGCGCGCGCGGGCGCTGGACCAGGCGATCAAGGCCGTTCGGCTATATGAACGGTCGCGGGCGCTGGTGCATTTGGCGCTGCCTATTCTGGAGCGCTATCAACAAGCCAAGCGGGATCATGCTGCGCTCGATTTTGATGATCTGATTGCGCTGACGCATGCTTTGCTCACGCGCGCGGACGCGGCAAGCTGGGTGCTCTATAAGCTTGATGGTGGGTTGACGCATGTGCTGCTCGATGAGGCGCAGGATACGAGCCCGGACCAATGGGGCTTGCTCAATGCGCTGACCGAGGAGTTTTTTGCAGGGCTTGGCACCGAGCGTGCGCAAGACCCGCGTACCTTGTTTGTGGTAGGTGACGAAAAGCAGTCAATCTATTCTTTCCAAGGCGCAGACCCGCAAAAATTCCTCGAAGAACGTCGCGCGTTCGAAGCGAAGGCGCGCGCAAACTTTGGCACAGCGGAGCTGCCCGAGATGAGCATGTCGTTCCGCTCATCACCGGAAATCCTACGCTTTGTCGATCAGGTGTCCGAGTGCGGCGATGTGGACGGGCATCCTTATATTGTCCAGCCCGTGGCCGAAGCCAATCTGACGCGGCACACGGCAAGGCGCGCCAACCAGCCTGGCTGTGTCGAACTGTGGCCAATTGAGGTGCCTAAGCAAGAAGAAGAAGCCAAGCCCGCCGAAGCGCCTCTGGATACCGAGCCCGCGCAAAGCCCGAAGAACAAGCTGGCACGGAAGATTGCGCTCGAGATTCGCGGGATGATTGACCGGCGCGATTTGGTGTGGGCGGAGGACGCGAACCGGCGCTGGGCTTACCGGCCGATGGAAGCGGGCGATGTGCTGATCCTTGTCGATAAGCGGACGGGCGGATTGTTTGATGCGTTGATCGAGGCGCTCAAAGACAGCCAGGTTCCCGTGGCGGGGGCGGACCGGCTTGTGCTGGCCAATCATATCGGGGTGCAAGACTGTTTGAATCTGATCCGCTTTGTGTTGTTGCCGGAAGATGATTTGACACTGGCGGAGATCTTGCGCGGGCCGTTTGCAAACCTTGTGGACGATGACCGGCATTTGTTCGTGCTTGCCCATGAGCGAGGAAAGGCGACACTTTGGGCGCGGCTGCAAGCTTCGGAAGTACCTGAGCATGTCATTGTACGGATGTTTCTTGAAGGGCTGCTCGGGCGGCGTGATTTGCCGGCCTATGAGTTTCTGTCTTTGCTGCTTGAAAACCCAAGCGTCTTTGGGCCGAGCGGGTGGGAGCTGCTTGCCGCGCGGCTTGGGCCGCCCATGCGCGACCCTGTTCAGGCTTTGCTCGCGCGGGCAATGGCGTATGACGCAAAAAGCGCGACCTCTTTGCAAGGATTTGTGGCCAGTATGGAGGGCGATGAAAGCCAGATCAAACGCGATCTGGCCGCGCCAAATGGTCAGGTGCGGGTAATGACAGTTCATGGCGCGAAGGGGTTGCAGGCGCCGGTCGTTATTCTGCCGGACACGACACGGCGGCCAAGCGCCAGCGGGCAATCGGTTATCGAGATTGATGGCGTGCCGATCTGGATGTCGAAAACGGGCGACGATGTTATGGCAACGACGCGCGCGCGTGAGGACGCTAAAAAGCGCGAGGCGCGGGAAAGGCGGCGGCTGCTATATGTGGCGCTGACGCGGGCGCAGGACAGGCTGATTATTTGCGGGGCTTGGTATGGCGCGCGGCCTGCGCCGGACAAGCCGCCCAAGGCGGGCTATGGCGAGGGAAGCTGGTATGGGCTTTGCGCGGAGGCCATGGAGACGCTGGCGACCGAGCGGCCCGATGGAGAAGATGGACGGCGCGGGGTCTGGCGGTTCGGACAATTGCCGCCGCAGGGTGATGAGGGAGCGGCTGGCTCGTCGGCTGCGCCCGCCTTGCCGACATGGCTGAACACACCCGCCCCGCAAGACGCTGCGCCAGCCCGCCTGCTTGCACCGACATCCTTGCTGGCCGATGACGCGCCGATCCTGCCGCCACTGGGAGACGCGCGGGCCGCGAGGCTGAAGCGCGGTCGGTTGATCCATGCCTTGTTGGAGCGGCTGCCTGCCTTACCCGCAAGCGCGCGTGAAGATGCGGGGCGCGCGTTTCTTGCCCTTGATGGCGCACTTGATGAGGCAGAGCGCACCGAAATGCTAGGGGCAGCGATGGGCGTGCTGACGGACCCGCAATTTGACGAGGTGTTTGGCGAAGGGGGACGGCCCGAAGCGCCGGTGATCGGGACCGCGCCGGATCTGCCCGAGGGGATGATTATTAATGGCCGTGTGGACCGGCTCATCGTGACGCAGGCTGACGTTCTGATTGTTGATTTCAAGACAGATAGGCCGCCGCCAAAGTCTGCGGACAAGGTTGGGCCGTCTTATCTGTTGCAAATGGCCGCCTATTGCGCTGTGTTGGCGCAGGCCTATCCAAACCATAAGATTCGCGCTGCGCTGGTCTGGACAGATGGGCCGAAATTAATGCCCTTGCCAGCCGATCTGTTAGCAAAGACACTGTCACAAACGCGTTTAGCTGTTTGAATTTACTCAAATCGGACCTATTTTACGTCTGCAATCTGAAAAGGAGACCAGCATGGCTGCTCAAAACATTACCGATGACGAATTTGACGCGACAATTCAGAGCGATATGCCCGTTGTGGTGGACTTCTGGGCCGAATGGTGTGGTCCGTGTAAGCAAATGGCGCCTCATCTTGAGGCGGTGTCAGACGAGCTTTCGGGCAAGGTGAAAGTGGTCAAGATCAATGTCGAGGATCACCCGATGGCCGGCTCGAAATATGGCGTGCGCGGCTTGCCAACGCTTATGATGTTCAAGGATGGCAAGGCCACCGCGACGCATCTGGGCGCGATGTCCAAGCAGCGGATCACCGAATGGATCAATGAGAGCATTTAGGGGCTTTTCTATTTGTCCCCTGCGCTAACGCGCAATGGGACGCCGCTTTGCGGGCTCAGGGCTGAATTTTTTGGCTTGGCTCAGGGCTGCTTCCCCACGTAAACAAGGTCCGTATCCCCTGCGACGGCAGGGGTCCATGGCGGTTATTCCGGTATTGGTTTGACGAGATCCGAGCGTGCGCTGGAACTGCGGGCTTTTGGACTATCCCAGCCTCGCGCGGAAATCGTCATAGCCGAACTCCGTTAGCATGCGGATGGTTCCGTCCTCGTTGCGCAAAGCGAGGTTTGCGAGCGGGGTGCCGTTGAATGTGTTGGTTTTGACGAAGCTGTAGTGCATCTGGTCGGTGAAGATCAGGCGTTGGCCGACCTCCAGCTTTTCGGGGAAGCTGTAAGTGCCGAGCACATCGCCGGTCATGCAGGTCTTTCCACCGAGTGTGTAAGTGTGGGCGAACTCTTCTGGCTCGCCTGCACCGATGATCTCCGGCCTGTAAGGCGCTTCGAGAATGTCGGGCATATGGGTCGAAGCGCTGGCGTCGAGGATGGCAAGCTGGCGCTCGTTTTCGTGCAGGGCCAAGACGGTTGCATGGAGTTCGCCAGTATTGACTACAAGGCCCGCGCCCGGTTCGAGGATGATCTCGGTATTGAAACGGGATCTGAAGGCGCGGATGGCTTTGATGAGGGCGTCTACATCATAGCCGTCCTTGTTGATGAAGTGGCCCCCGCCGAAATTGACCGCGCTGACCTGTTCGAGGTAGGGCGCGAAATTTTCAGCGACATGATTGATCAGGCCGACAGAGCCGTCAGCCATGGATTCGCACAA
>CALLUH010000037.1 GCA_938011445.1 uncultured Hyphomonadaceae bacterium | reverse complement strand
GATGGAAGCCTTGGTGCCCGGCATTTCGGCATCCCACTGTTCGAGCTTCTCACCCATGACTTGCCGCTGTAGCCCATCCTGCGAGCCGCACAAATCGCACGGGATGATCGGGCAGTTCAGCGCTTTGGTGTAACGGGCCAGATCCGCTTCATGACAATTGATCAGTGGGCGGAGCACGGTCACGTCGCCCTCATCATTCAGCAGTTTGCCCGGCATCGACGCCAGCCGTCCGCCATGGACAAGGTTCATCATAAAGGTCGCCAGCGCATCTTCGCGATGATGGCCAAGCACAATGGCGTCGCACTTTTCCTCCCGCGCGATCCGGTAGAGGATCCCGCGCCGCAGCCGTGAGCAGAGCGCGCAATATGTCTTTCCTTCGGCGACTTTCTCTTTGACGATGGAATATGTGTCTTCGGTTTCGATCCGGTAGGGCACGCCGAGCATGTCGAACCAGTTTGGCAATGTCTCGGCGGGGAAGTTTGGCTGGCGCTGATCGAGATTGCACGCGATCAGATCGACCGGCAAATCGCCATGGGCTTTCAGATCAAGCAATATGCCGAGCAGGGCGTGGCTGTCCTTGCCGCCGGACAGACAGACAAGCCAGCGCTGGCGGCTTTCGCGCGTCCGGTCGATCATCCCGAACCGCTCAATCGCGTCCCCCGCCTCGCGTTTGAGCCGTTTGCGGAGGCGATTGAAATTCGTGCTCGCCGGTGTCCGGTTGAACAAGGTGCGGGCGATCTCGCGATAGTCGGGAGCTAAAGTCTGCATCCGGCCTAGATGCCCGCTTGCGAAGAAAAGCTCAAGCGTCTTGCATGTGTGATTGCCTAGCGATCCGCCGCGATCACTGCATCAATCAGCGCGACCGCTTCAAAGCTCGACCAGTCCAGCTCTCCGGCATAGCGGGCAATCTCTTCGCCTTTGGCATTATAGAGCACGCTGGTCGGGAAGCCGCGTGCGCCCATGTCATATGTGATCTTGAAATCTGGCGCGTGGTAGAGCTCAAGCACACCGCCGCTCCAGCGGGCAAGTTCGCTGCGGGCATGATCGCGGTCTTCCTCGGCGTCCACGCTAATCGCGATCACATTAAACGCCTCGCCGCCACGCGCGGTCTGGAGCGCGGCCAAGGTCGGCATTTCGCGCTCGCACGGCCCGCACCATGTCGCCCAGAGATTGACCAGAAGCGCCTTGCCGCGAAGGGCCGGCATGGATGTCACAGACCCGTCCGGCGCAATGAATTCGGCCCCCTCGATCAGCTCTCCGGCATAGGCGAAATCGAGCCCTGCGAGCGGGCCTGTCGCAAAGCGTTCGAGCGGTGTGTCCGGCTCGCGCCCCGCGCTTGCGCTACTAAGAACATAGACAATTGCGCCGCCAAGCGCCAAAAGCATTCCGATGATTAAAGTGCGGGTCATTTTTTGTGGCATCGCGCGCTCCTTGAAGGATGAGATATGGCGGACGAGACCGAAAAAGGCCAGAAAATGTGGGGCGGACGCTTCGCCGCACAGCCGAGCGATATTATGGAAGCGATCAATGCCTCGATTGATGTCGATCAGCGCATGGCCCGCGAGGATATTGCCGGATCGCGTGCGCATGCCGATATGTTGGCGGCAACGGGCATTATCTCCGAGACTGACAATGCCGCAATTCAGCAAGGGCTCGAAGCGATTGGCAGCGAGATCGAGGCGGGCACATTCCCGTTTTCGCGTACGCTCGAAGACATTCATATGAATATCGAAGCGCGGCTTAAGGATCTTATCGGCGAACCTGCCGGGCGGCTGCACACCGCTCGCTCGCGCAATGATCAGGTCGTGACCGATTTCCGCCTCTGGACACGCGGAGCCCTAACCGAAGCCTCCGAACAGCTCGAAGCCTTGCAAAAGGCGCTGGTGGAACAGGCGCGCGCGCATACGGACACGATCATGCCGGGCTTTACCCATTTGCAAACCGCCCAGCCGGTCACGCTCGGGCATCATCTGCTCGCCTATGTCGAGATGATTGATCGGGACAGAGGGCGGCTTGGTGATGCGCTGGTGCGGGGCAATGAGTGTCCGCTCGGGGCGGCGGCACTGGCAGGGACAGGGTTTCCGATTGATCGGCATATGACCGCTGCGGCGCTCGGATTTGACGCGCCAATGGCAAACTCGCTCGATGCGGTGTCTGCGCGGGACTTTGCGCTTGAGGCGCTGTCGGCTTTGTCGATTGCGGCGACGCATCTCTCGCGGCTTGCCGAAGAGATTGTGCTGTGGACCTCGGCGCAGTTTGCCTTTGCACGGCTGTCCGATGCCTGGTCCACTGGTTCGTCGATCATGCCGCAAAAGCGTAATCCGGATGCCGCCGAGCTTGTGCGGGCCAAAGCGGGGCTGATTACGAGCCGGTACATGGCGCTGCAAAGTGCGGTCAAAGCGCTGCCGCTTGCCTATGCCAAGGATTTGCAAGATGACAAATCGCTGACATTTGACGCGTTTGACACGTTTGATCTGTGCGCGCGGGCGATGTCGGGCATGATCGAGACGATCACTTTCTATCCAGAAGCGATGCGCACGGCGGCGGCCAAGGGGTTTTCGACCGCGACCGATCTGGCCGATTTCCTCGTGCGCGAGCTTGGCCTGCCATTTCGGGACGCCCACCATGTGACGGGGAGGCTCGTGGCGATAGCTGAAGCGGAGGATATGGATCTGGCAGACCTGGATCTTGCGCAAATGCAGAGCGTCGAGCCGCGCCTTACCGACGCCATATATTCGGTTTTGACTGTGGAAATGTCGGCCGCCAGCCGGACAAGTTTTGGCGGCACGGCCCCATCCGAAGTTGCGCGTCAGTGCGCGGCATGGGAAAAGAGACTGAATTCAGAGATAGGAGACCCCGATGGACTTCACGCTTAAGACATTTTTGATCGGCCTTTCTTCGCTGACGCTGCTTGCTGGCTGTGGCCTGCGCGGCGGTCTGGAGCGGCCAGACCCGATCTTCAAGGATGTGCAAGCGGTTGAAGAGGTTGTCGAGCCTGCACCCGAAGTCGAGGTCCGTGTTCGCCCGCGCACAAATGAGCTTGGTGGCGAGCTTCCGCTGCCTGCCCCCGCTCAAGAGGTTAGAACCGAGCCTTTGCCTGACGTTCAAACTTAATAAGACGCGTCAGGACAGGTTTTGCACCATTTTGATTACAAGGCCGGACGGCTGCACTGCGAGGATGTCGATCTTGGCAAAATTGCAGATGCCGTCGGCACCCCGCTTTATGTTTATTCCACAGCCACGCTGCGCCGCCATGCCAGCGTGATTGCGGCGGCGTTTGCGGACATTGATTGTCTGATCGCCTATTCGGTCAAAGCCAATGGCAATCTGGCCGTTCTGGCAACGCTCGCGGCAGAGGGTTGCGGGGCCGATGTGGTCAGCGGCGGCGAAATGTTGCGGGCTTTGAAAGCCGGTATTCCGGCGCGGCGCATTGTCTTTTCAGGCGTCGGGAAAACACGCGAAGAAATGACGCTCGGGCTGGAGCAGGGCATCCACCAGTTCAATGTTGAAAGCGGCGCGGAGCTTGAAACGCTCTCGGAAGTGGCAAGCTCCATGGGCGTGAAGGCTCCAATTGCTATTCGGGTCAATCCTGACGTGGCCGCTGGCGGACATCCGAATATCTCGACCGGTAAGCAGGGCGATAAATTCGGTGTGCCATGGGCTGAGGCTGAACCGCTCTATGCTCGTGCGGGCGAACTGACGGGCATCGAAGTGTGCGGTGTGGACGTCCATATCGGCTCCCAGATTGGCGATTTGGAGCCGATGCGACGCGCGTTTGCCAAAACGGTAGAGCTGACCCGCCGTTTGCGCGCGTCCGGGCACAATGTGTCGCGCATAGACTTTGGCGGCGGGCTGGGCATCCCGTATGAGGCGAGCGATGCACCAGCGTCTCCGGCCGATTATGCGGCCATGGTGCGCGATGTTATCGGCGATTTGCCGGTGCAGGTGATTTTGGAGCCGGGCCGCGTGATTGCGGGCAATGCGGGCGTGATGATGACCGAGGTTTTGTACCAGAAACCCGCGCCAGACCGGACATTTCTGATTGTGGATGCCGGAATGAACGATCTGATGCGGCCTGCGCTTTATGCTGCCCATCATGATGTTTTACCTCTGAATGCGCCGGAGAAAACAGATAGGAACGATACGTACGATATTGTTGGACCGATCTGTGAATCGACCGATAAATTCGCAACAAGACGCGATTTGCCGCCCGTAAAATCAGGCGACCGGTTGGCTTTTCTGTCTGCGGGAGCCTATGGCGCCGTCTTATCATCACAATATAATGCGAGACCTTTGATCCCCGAAGTGCTTGTGGACGGGGAAAACTATGCCATCGTGCGGCGTAGACCGAGTTTTGACGAGATGACGCAATTGGAGGCGATGCCGGATTGGTTGAGCTGAACGGCATAAAGGGCCTGACCGCCAAGATAAGGCTCACACGGGCCCATCTCTTTGTGTTGCGGACCATCACCGCGTTTGGTGCGCTGATCCTGCTGGTTGCGGGCTTTGTCACGCTTGCTCTTTTGGGCGTGTTCGATCTGATGTCCGAACCCGTGCGGGCCGCTATCGCGCTGGTGTTCTTTGGGATGGCAGCTATTTACGCGTGGCGCGGCTATGGTCGCTTTGAATGGCCCCAAGAGATCGAGGCGCGCCGCGGGCTTGATCAGAACAGCGACTTGCGTCCCATCGCCTCGCTCACCGACCGTCCGGCTGACCCCGCACCAGAAGGGCATATTCTCTGGCAAGCCCATCTGGAACGCTTGCGCAGGGCGGCGGCGAATTTGAAACTACCGACCTTCGGCACGCTCTGGCAGGCGGCAGATCCATACTATTTGCGCGCGGTCGTGCCGGCCATTGTGCTGGTGGGATTCCTAATTGCTGGCGGGCAAAGTGATGAGCGGCTCTCGCGCGCCCTCTCGCCCGACATTGGTGCGATGATGGGCGGGCAAAACGTCCGCGTCGAAGCGTGGATTGTCGCGCCCGATCATACGCGTGCGCCGCCTGTTTTTCTAAAGCCCGACGCAGAGGATGTACGCGTGCCCGCCGGATCTGTGGTCACGATCAGGGCTCAGGCGCGCTCCGCTCCAAGGCTTGTCAGCCGCAGCGAAAAGGGACGGAAGTCCTCAAAGTTCAAGGCCACACCGGACGGGGCGTACGAAGTGACCAGTGTGATTGAAGCGGATACAGAGCTTGCCGTCAATTGGTGGGGCAAGCGCGCAGGCTGGAGCATTTTGGCCTCCCCAGACGCCCCGCCCATGGTCGCCTTTGTCTCCGAACCCTCATTGGGGGAAAGCGACAATACGGTCTTCTCATGGGAAGCCCGGGACGATTACGGCATTGACCGGCTCGAACTGGCCCTTCGCCTTGTCACCCCGCATCCGGAT
>CALLUH010000036.1 GCA_938011445.1 uncultured Hyphomonadaceae bacterium | reverse complement strand
CAAGCATGAAGAAAATAGAGGCGATTATCAAGCCGTTCAAACTCGATGATGTGAAAGAGGCACTGCACGGGGTCGGCATGCAAGGCATGACCGTGCTCGAAGCAAAAGGCTTTGGCCGTCAGCGCGGGCATACCGAGCTTTATAGAGGCGCTGAATATGTCGTGGACTTCCTTCCGAAGTTGAAAGTGGAAATCATCATTCCCGATAGCGCGGTCGAAGAAGCAATCGAGGTGATCTCCAAGGCGGCACACACTGGCAAAATTGGCGATGGCAAGATATTTGTCTCCGACGTTCACGAGACCGTTCGAATCAGAACAGGTGAACGCGGCGATCAGGCTCTATAATTTAATTCAACCAAATCAGTTCATGGCCCAAAGTGGCCAGAACAGGAACATTGATGGGAAGGCACACTATGTCCGACGAAATTATGAAACTCATGCAGGAGAAAGACGTCGAGTTCGTCGATCTGCGCTTTACCGACACACGCGGCAAGCTCCAGCATGTCACCTTTGACAAGTCCATGATTGACGAGGACTTTTTCACAGACGGACAGATGTTTGACGGCTCGTCTATTGCCGGATGGAAGGCCATTAATGAGTCCGATATGACGCTGATGCCGGACGTCTCCACGGCGATGATCGACCCGTTCTTCCAGCAAACCACGCTGGCCGTGATTTGTGATATTCTCGACCCGATTACCGGTCAGCCTTATGGACGCGACCCGCGCACAACCGCGAAAAAAGCGGAAGCCTATTTACAGTCGAGCGGCGTAGGCGACACGGCGTTTTTTGGACCGGAAGCGGAATTCTTCATCTTCGACGATGTGCGCTGGAACACCGAGCCACACAAAACCGGCTATAGCTTTGATTCCACTGAACTGCCCTCTAATTCGGGGCGCGACTATGATATGGGCAATATGGGCCATCGCCCGGGGCCCAAGGGCGGCTATTTCCCCGTGCCGCCGATTGATAGCGAGCAGGACATGCGCTCGGAAATGCTGTCGATCATGGGCGATATCGGGCTTGAGCCGGAGAAGCATCACCATGAGGTAGCGCCTGCCCAGCACGAGCTTGGCATGAAGTTTTCAACGCTGACAACAATGGCAGACCGGCTGCAGCGCTATAAATATGTGATCCACAATGTCGCAGCCGCTTATGGCAAAACGGCGACCTTTATGCCCAAGCCCTATTTTGGGGACAATGGCTCGGGCATGCACGTGCACCAGTCGATCTGGAACAATGGCAAGCCGCTTTTTGCAGGTGACCGTTATGCCGATTTATCCGATATGTGCCTTCACTATATTGGCGGCATCATCAAACACGCCCGCGCGCTGAACGCGCTTACCAATGCCTCGACCAATTCCTATAAGCGGCTGGTGCCTGGCTTTGAGGCACCCGTTATGCTCGCCTATTCCGCGCGTAACCGGTCGGCATCAATCCGGATACCATTCGGCAATAACCCAAAAGCCAAGCGGATTGAAACACGCTTTCCTGATCCCACGGCGAACCCCTATCTCGCCTTTGCGGGGCTCCTGATGGCAGGGCTAGACGGTATCGAGAACAAGATTGATCCGGGCGAGGCGATGGATAAGGATCTCTACGATCTGCCGCCCGAAGAAGCCAAAGCCATTCCGCAAGTTTGCGGCAGCTTGCGCGAAGCGCTTGAGGCGCTAGACGGCGACCGTGAATTCCTCAAAAAGGGCGGCGTGATGGATGATGACCAGATCGATGCCTATATCGACCTGAAGATGGAAGAGGTCGAGCGGCTACAACTTCATCCGCACCCGGTTGAATTTGACATGTATTACAAATGCTAAACTAGACTATATCCTCCCAGATTCTAGCTTAGCCCTTTGGCCGGATCACTTTGTGTTCCGGCCATTTTTTGTTAGGGCTGTGCGCTCTGATCAATCGCGCATGCAATGGGAAGAATAATGAGCGTCTTTTTCTTCTGGCTCAGCTATCTCTATCTGCCGTTTGTGTTCGCAGCGGCTCTCATCGCGGTGCGCAAGACCGGACTGATCAGAACGCTCGCCCTATTGGGTATCCTTGGCTCAACCGTGCTGGCTTATGCCCGCTTTATTGAGCCGCGCATTCTGACAGTCGAACGCGCCGAAATCGAACTCGACGGCGCAACAAACACTTCCCCCCGCATAAAGATCGCCTTGTTCTCCGACACACATTTTGGCGTTTTCAAAAACGCGATGCCAATGCAGCGGATCGTAGATCGCATCAAGGAAGAAGTGCCCGATGCGGTGCTTATCGCTGGCGATTTTCTTTACCATATAAAACCCGAAGCCATTCCAGCCGCACTGGCTCCGCTGAGAGACCTGAAGATGCCCGTCTTCGCCGTACTTGGCAATCATGATGTCGGCTTTCCAGGGCCAGTCTATACGGCAGACCTTTACGCCGCTCTCAATGCGCTGGGCGTCACGCTTGTAGAGAACCGCGCGCGCATTGTCCGGCTTGGTGGGCAGGATGTGATTATTGCCGGCACATCGGATCTATGGTTGCGGCAAGAGAATTATGACTTCGCAGCCGATCTGCCGAACCTTCCTGTTTTTCTGCTCACCCATAATCCTGACATCGCACTTAGCGTACCGGCCAGCTTTGACTATGACCTGATGCTCGCCGGACAC
>CALLUH010000035.1 GCA_938011445.1 uncultured Hyphomonadaceae bacterium | reverse complement strand
GTGGACACATTCATGAACTTCACCAGAATCGGCGCGAGAAACCGGATCGTACCAGACATATTCCGCGACAAATCCGTGTTCGATGCCCCCGGATGCACAACCAGCGGCTTGATTTTCTTCCCCGCTGCGCCGAGCCGGTCGCGCAGCTCCGTGGTGAACAATATGTTCGCAAGCTTTGACTGGCTATAAGCGTCCATCCCCTTCAGCCCCATAAACTCTCTACCCTGATCATAAATCCCCTCAAAGTTCAGATTATCAAACTTGATCTCCGCCCCTTCCCATTTGCCCGCAAGCGAGGACACATTGATAATCCGCGTCTCGCCGGGCTGGTCGAGCTTGGGCATCAAGAGCGAGGTCAACAGGAAATGGCCAACATGATTGGCGTCAAACTGTAGCTCCAGCCCGTTCGGCGTAATCGTATAGGGCGGCCCCATCACGCCCGCATTGTTGACGAGCAAGTCCAACCGCTCGAACTGTTCGGAAAACGCCGCCGCAAACGCCTTGATGTTCTCGCGATCAATCAGATCCAGCGGCAGAAAGCTCAGCGCAGCCTCGGGCACCGCCCGCGTGATCCGCGCCATCGCATCGCGTGCCTTCGCCTCTGTCCTGCATGCCAGCACTACATGATGCCCCGCCTTGGCCAGCCCAAGGCTCGTCTCGTATCCAAGCCCAGTATTGGCGCCCGTTACAATTGCGATTTTTCCCATACCCCTACCTCTCTGTCCTCAAACCCGTGATCGCTCGACTATCCCCCATTGAGCACAACCTGTCGATATGAAGCCCTAAACGGGTGGGCAACACAGCATATGACCACGCGCTTTGGACACATAAATGCACGCTCAGATCGCGAAAATGCTGCTTTATCATCCGGTAAATAGGACGAACGCTGAACATTCAAATACTAAATGCACGTAAAAAGTGTAATCGGTTAGATGTTTAGTAACACATCTCCATTAAGTTGTAAAAATCAAGCATAGGAGGTGTCTGATGAGAAGTACAGATGAGACAACGGGCGCCTTACGCCCAGCAGCCCCACACAAACGTGCAAGGTCTCGCCTTATTACATTGGGGTTTGCTGTACTTTTAGGCTCATCCATTGCTCTCGCCCAGCCTGCCCCAGAGGCAGAGTCCGGAAGCCAATCTGGCGAAGTCGAAGCGACGCTCGCCGCCTATGCTGTTACCGTTCAGGAAGATGGCGTCGAACAGCTCACCCCCGCAACCGACATCAAGCCTGGTGGCATCATCGAATACGAGATTGACTATCGAAATGCCACGAGCACTCCGCTTGCCGATTTCATCGTTCTTGGCGACGTCCCCGATGAGACGACCTATTTGTCGGTCACTTCCATTGAGGGCTTCAAGAGCGAATTGGAGGTTCATGTGCCCGGCATTGGCTGGAGCTTCGAGCCGGTGATTAGATATGTTCAGGACGAGACCGGGGCATTGGTTCCAATGACGGTTCAGCCAGAAGAATATGATGCATTGAGATGGCGTATGCCCAATGCCCTAGCCCCGGGGGAGGAAATCTCGGTTTCCTACCGGATTCGAGTAAACAACTGAAAAGACTAACAAAAACAAGCGTATATTAATTCGGCCTCGCCGAGGAGCAGGAAACTCATGTCCAATTATCAACCCGTCATCCCCCGATCAATCGTCAAGCGAACCTTCATCCCGACCATGGCAGTCAGCATTACCGCCCTTGCTGTCGGCGCAGCGCTCGCAGAGCCACCACCAGCAGACACTGTGATCGGCAATCAGGCCGCCGCAACCTATATCTCCGAAGGCACAGAGGTGACCGTCCAGTCAAATCTTGTCGAAACCGTCGTCAATGAAGTCTTCGGACTGGAGCTAACAGCCAGCCAGACCCGCAATGGGGCGCCGGGCGGCTTCGCTTTCTTCCCGCATACGCTAACCAATAATGGCAATACGGACGATCAGTTCGCCCTTGCCATTGATGAGACCGCGGTGGGCGATGACTTCACTCTGACAGACATCTCCGTCTTCCTCGACGCCAATCAGGACGGCGTGCCTGACAATGCAACACCGATCACGATCACCCCCGCCATTCTTGCGGGCGAAAGTCTTGGTCTTGTGGTCCGCGCAACCATTCCAGCCACAGCAGGCACAGGGGAGGGCAATGACTTCACCCTGACCGCCACCAGCGAAGGCTCCACCGCCCCGGGTGAAACACTCCAGTCAGCTATCAACACAGACACGATAGACATCACCACAGACGGCATCCTTACCGTCCAAAAGGACCAGTCTCTGCTCAATGATGCAGATGGAAACGGCGTCATCAGCGTTGGCGACACGATCGCGGTGAACCTGCAATACACCAATAGCGGCCTTGGCGATGCCACGGACGTTCTGATCCGGGATATTCTGCCAGCCACAAATGCTGCGGGCGATCCGATCACGCTGACCTATGTCGCAGGCTCAGGCGTCTGGTCCGATGCTCCGAATGCAACCATCACCGATGCGCCGGGCAACACGGACGCCACCAATGGTCTCGGCGCATCCCTTGATTACCGCTTCACGGGTCCGCTAACCATTGAGGCTGGAATCGACACAGTGCCTGCAGGCCGCAGCGCTTCTGTCTCCTTTAATTACATCGTCACAGCGGCGGCCCAGGGCGGCTTCCAGAATATTGCCAGCGTGACCACATCGACCCAGACCGAGACCCCGTCAAACGGCTCGACCATTACCATAGCGCCAGCGGCAGCTCTCACGCTTGCGGATGCGGGTGGACTTTCCGCAGCACCCTCCGGAACCGCCGACGGTCCTGCCAATCTCGACGCCGCAAACCCCTCTGCAAACGATGCGGATGGCACGCTGAATGATATTGTTACAAACACCGATGGAGTCTTCGCCGGCAGCGCCGTCAGTTTCGATTTTGTCCTAAGCAATCTCGGTAATGGCACAGACACGTTCGGCCTATCTGTTCCGACCGACAATTTCCCACTCGGAACGCGCTTCGATCTTGTTGCCGCAGATGGTGTCACCCCGCTGATTGGCGATGAAGTGACGCTTGATGCAGGTGAGGCTGTCCATGTGCAATTGATCGCAACCCTTCCGGTTGGTACGCCGCAGACAGCTTCACCGGCAGGTTTTGCTGCGACAATCACTGCCGTCTCCCAAATTGATCCGAATACAGAAAATACTGCTACGGCACTGTTTGATGGCGCCGTACTCGTGCCCTCCATTGACCTCGCAAACACAGATGGCGCAGGTAATCCCACAACAGGGATCGGAACAGGCAATACGGATGATAATGGCAATCCGTTCGAATCCGTCAGCACGGATCCGGGTACAACCATAAGCTTCCCCGCGCAAGTTTCGGTGCCCGCTGGCAGTCCCGCCAACACGTTCGAACTGTCCACTGGTCCCTTGCCGGAAGGCTGGGTGGCAACTTTCATTGGTCCCAATGGAGAACCCATCCAGAACACGGGGGCGCTTGTCCCAACTGGAACCAATCCGGCCACATTCAATTACACGGTGGTCATCAGCATTCCCGAGGAAGCCGGTCCGGTCGAGCAGCCGATTGAATTGATCGCAACATCGCCGACCAATGGAGCAACCGACAGCCTGCTCAATGAAGTGGTCGTCAACGAAATTGTCGATCTCGAGATTGTTGCCAACGCCACCATACAGGCGGCCCCCGGCGGCGTCGCGGTGACATCGCACACAGTGACCAATCTGGGCAATTCAGATGTCTTAAGCGGCGCGCTCGATCTCGGTACAACTGACCCGTTTACCGATGCAGGCTTTGCCGCTGCGCTCTTCTTTGATGCCAATGACAATGGCATACTTGATGCGACCGACCCCGTTGTCACCGACATCAGCGACCTTGTCGGACCAGATGGTGTCGCTGGCCTCTCCCCAGAGGAAACTGCCCGTATTTTCGTGCGCGTTCAGGTGCCGTCAACAGCAACCCTTGGCATTCAGGAAACCGGTGATGTAACCTTGGCGACCGCACTTGAAACGGCCAGCGGAGCAGTGAGTGACGGGGATCTGACAAACAATCAGGTCATAGATACCGTAACGGTCATCTCCGGAGACATCGCCTTCGTCAAAGAACAAGCCGTTGATGAAGACTGCGACGGCACGTTGGAGACAGGCTTCACACAAAGCGTACAAAATGCCGATCCCGGTCACTGCCTCGTCTACCAGATCCGCGCCGATAATTCCGGCTTCTCGGATGCTTCCGATGTGGTAATCCGAGACACAATCCCGGCCTTCACAAGCCTTGAGGATTGTGCCGGAAATTGCTCCGCAACCTTCACCATCAATGGTACACCATCTAGTCTCCCGGTCCTGCCGCTCGATGAGGAAACCGGCCTCGTCGCAACGTCAGCCAGCACAAGCGGATTTGTGCTAACCCCGGGCCAGCGCGCGGAAGTTCGCTTCACTGTACAGATTGATGAATAGACCTAAGAGGGGAGGGCGTCAAAGCCCGCCTCTTATGAAATTCAAGTCCTTTCTTTCTCTTGGGACTTGATTCTGGTGGGCGCGCCCTCTCCGCCCTTTGAGCAGCGCCCACCAGCACTTATCCGGCCCCGGAGGATTTTCTTCCGGAGCCAGTAGACAAGAACAGATCGAGCCAGCCGCGTGGCACCTGCGGCATCTTGATCTGTTCCTGGTGGGTGCGGTTTGACCCGCCCTTGCAGACCGCACCCACACCCTGCCTGTTGTTGTTTAGTAGAGTATCCACGGAGTTCGAGCCATGCCTCATAAATATGCCCCAGCCCTACGCGCCACCGGCATGGCGCTCGCGGCAGGCCTGTCTGCGCCAGCGAGCCAGGCCAGGCCACCTGCGGCGGGAACCGACATCTCGAACGTTGCCTCAGTGTCCTATCTGAACACAAGGCTCGGTCTCCGAGAATCCGTTCAGAGCAATAGCGTGCTCACCCGTGTGGGTGATGTGCCGGCGATTGACATTACAGCCGATCAGAGCTTCACCCGTGCGCCCGGTGACAATGCCTTGTTTGCTTTCCAGATCGTAAACACCGGTAATGTCCCCGTTACCGCGCAAGCCTCGTTTGGAGACTTTGGCGGTAATTATGATTTCACCCGTGCCCTTGCCTATATTGACCGGAACGAGAATGGCCGGATTGATGGTGCGGATGAGCGACTGACCGATGCCGGTCAAATCAATCTCGGAATTGGAGCCCGCGCGGGCATTCTTGTGGATGTCCGTGTGCCCGATAACGCCTCTGCCGGAAGCTCTGCATTCGGTGTTCTGGAAGCATCCCTAATCAGCGCAGCGCCCGCATTTGCCAGCGGCGGCGCTCGACTGTCGGCGTTCGATGCTGCCGCTTCTATTGCCAATATAGATCCTGTCAGCGCACGTGGCATCATTATTGTAACCGACCTCGCCGCCAGCTTGCAGAAATCCGCCGACGTCACTGAAAACACTAGCGGGGGAGAGATCACCTATACACTCAACCTGCGCAACAATTCGGACGATCCTATTTTGCCCGTATCCGATTTCGACGGTGCGCCCCTGCGCCTTGACGGGATCGAACAAGACCTTCTCTTTGTCCGTGACAATATCCCGGTCAACACCAATTTCAAACGTATCGTCGATGCCGTAAACTTTGACCCCGTCTTCCATCGACGCGGCGACGCGCCTGAAGATTGGACGCGTACCGAGCCAACACAATCAGAAGAGATAGATGCGATTGGGTTCGTGTCAGGAGTTCCGCTTCCCCCGTCAACTTCAATTGATATGAAGTTCACTGTTGAAATTGGCGAGAATACGGGTGGTGTTACTGTCCTCAATGAGGCCGAATTTTTCCTTCCCGAAGCGGATGGTTCATCTTTCCTGACAAGCTCCAATTTAGTCAGCACACCAATCGGTGGTGAGCGTGGCAACATCGTTTTTTATGCCAATCCGGATTTTGCCGATCCAATATCTGAAATCCCGTTCGAGGAATCGCTCTTCGTCGAAGTTTCTTCAGGCGCTTGTAATGTTTCTGCCGAAATTGACACCGCTGAAATTACCCTCATAACCATACCGGCAGGGGACCTGGAGACGTTTACAGCCACCGAAACAGCGCCCAATTCAGGGATTTTCCGCGTCAGTGATATTCCAACCGCAAATGATGCAGTACTGCTTGAAAATGATGGCGTATTGCAGGGCGGCCGGCGGGCTCAGATCGAGGCTAGCGTGGCGTGCGACCCTGATATTTCGGGCGATCTTACCCTCTCACCAGCGGGCGCGGTCTTCCTGTCTTCGACCAATGAACCCGTGCCTGGCGCGCGGGTGGAACTGCTCGACGAGTTTGGCTTCACACTTGATGAAACCATAACCGATGCCGAAGGTTTCTATGAAATTCTGCCCGATACGGGCGGTGTCCATTCGATCCGCGTAACCCCGCAAGGCGATTTGCAGGCACCATCAGGCCGCGCAAATTTTGTCGGCTTTGGCCGCAATGTGCTCGCCAAAGCCTCCTTTGCCCAGCCCTTTACACTCGCCGCGAAAAGCACAATCACTGCCGATATACCGGTTGATCCGAGTCTGGATGGCACACTTCGCCTCGCGATCAGCGCAGACCGCCGTACGGTCCAGCTCGGTGATGTCATCCAATACACGATGGATGTCCAGAACACGTCCTCCATCGCAGTTCAAAGCACCGAAATATTCAATGATTTGCCGCGCGGGGTTGAAATGATTGGCGGCTCTGTTTTGCTTGATGGCGGCCCGATAGCCGATCCGGTCTTGAACGCAGGCGGCCAATTCGTCTTCCCCGTAGGCCTGCTCGTGCCGAACCAGAAGTCTACAATCACCTATGCCGCGCGCGTATTGCCCACCGCTGGTAATGGCGACAAGACCAATCGCGCAATTGCATCCGGTGATCTTGTTGGCTTCGGCACCGAGACCTTCTCCAATACCGACTCCGTCACAGTAGAGATAAACAATGATAGTGGCGTCTTCTCCCGCCAAGGTGTCATCCTCGGCAAAGTTTTCCTCGATTGCGATGCCAATGGCGTTCAGAACGGCCCCGGCGAGCCCGGCATTCCAGGCGTCCAGCTGCACACCCAGGAAGGTCTCTCCGTCATCACCGACAGCGCAGGCCGTTACTCCCTGTCACAACTTGATCCGCGCACGCATGTGCTTGATGTCCGCGAATCCACGCTGCCCGAAGGAACCCGTGTCACAAACACGAGCACACTTGATGCCGGCCGCGGCGGCTCGCGCTTTGTCTCGCTTCGCGCAGGCGACATTCGTTCTGAAAACTTCGCAGTATCAGGCTGCGGTGAAGATGTCCTCGCCAATATCCGGGCACGTCTGGAAACCTTGAGCGCGCGCCTTGACACCGACCCGACATCGGGTCTGGCCGGAAATACCAGCGATGGATCAGGCGCAAAGGCCATCGCCTTCGACAGAACCAGCCGGGCCACACAGACCCGCCATGCCAGCACGCCAGAGACCGCCAATCTTGCCGCAGCGGCGAATGCCGGCCTAACCACACCTTCAGGCTCTGCCAACACCGAACGCCAAGTCGCTCCAACCACAAACCTGTCCGAACTTCTTGCAGAGGCCCCAGACGGGATTACCTTCGTCAACCTTCATGATCAAGACCAGCTCGTCCAGCGTACCATTTCCGTGCGCGCCACCGCACCAGACACGCTCGTCCTCGACCTGACCTTGAATGGAGAGCCCGTCAGCCCCGACCGCATCGGTCAGCACATGTCAAACGCCACCCATCAAGCGCTTGAATATGTCGCCCTCTCCTTGACAGCAGGGGAGAACGAACTGGTGCTTACGGGCCGTGATGGTTTTGGCAATCCGCGCGAGGTCGAAACCATTCGCCTGACGGCACCCGGCGAGCCCGCCCGCGTCCAATTGCTCGCCCCCGCGACCGCTATTGCAGACCCCTCCCGTCCCATCCCGATCCGCTTGCAAACCGTTGACGCCGAAGGCCGACCCGCCGCAGCGCTTGTCGAAGCCACCCTCTACGCGCCCGAAGACCAGTTTGACGTGATTGACAGCAGCGAGCAGACGCCCGGCCTGCAAACCTTAATCGAAGACGGCCATGCCGAAATTTATCTCCGCCCGTCCGATCTGGTCGGCACACGTACAATCCGCATCGAGACCCCGTTCGGGCCCAGCGAAGCCCGGATCCGCTTCACCCCCGCGCTTGATGGCGACAAGATCGCCGTCGGCTATGTCGAAGGCGCGCTCGGCATTGCCGCCAATGGCACCTCCAGCCTGCCCGATATTTTCGGACGCGACGAAATTTCCCCCTTTGAAGACACTGAAGAGGGTGTCGAGGGCGCTGTCTTTCTGAAAGGGCGGTTGTTTAACTCCTCCCTCCTGACCTTTCGGCATGACAGCGCCCGTGACCCCGATAGCGGCCTCTTCCGTAGCGTCGAACCGGACGAGTTCTATCCTGTCTATGGCGACCAGTCCGAGCGCGGCTTTGATGCCCGTTCGCGCGGCAAGACTTTTGCAAAAGTCGAGCATGGCAGCTCTTATGTCCTGTTCGGCGATGTCGCTTTCGACGCCGCCTCCCAAGTCTTGCAGCTGGGCACATTCCAGCGCACCCTCGAAGGTGCCAAAGCCCATCTCGAAGCCGGACGCTTCAGCCTTGACCTCTATGCAGGCGAAACCGACACCGGACAGATCATTACCGAACTGCCCGCCCTTGGCATTTCCGGCCCGTATGATCTCAATGTCAGTAATGTCATCCAGAACTCCGAAACCGTCGAACTGATCACCCGCGACCGCGATCAGCCCGATGTCATCATCCGCACAGAGCGCCTTGGCCGCTTCTCCGACTATACGCTCGATTTCTTCAACGGCACGCTGATCTTCAACCGCCCCATAGGCTCGCGCGATGCTGACCTCAACCCCGTCGCCATTCGCGTCACCTTCGAAACCGACCCTGGCAATGGCGAAGACTATTGGCTGTTTGGCGGCGAAGCGGGCCTTGCCATCACAGACTGGCTCTCTGTCGGTTATCGCCAGCTCACCTCTGATGGCCCTCAAGGAAGCCCGGACGACCAGACCGTCCGCGCCGCTTATGTCGCGGCCAATGTCGGCAAATCCGGACGCCTCGAAATCGAAGCCGCCGAATCCATCGACCCTGAAGACCGCTCCGGCACCGGCCTGCGCCTAAGCTATGAACAACAGACCGAAAAAGGCGCATTTGGCGCACGCCTTGCCACCACCACAAATGACTTCAACGCCCCGGGCGCAGGTGTCAATGCAGGCCGCGACGAAGCCCGCCTTTTTGCCAATCGCCGCCTGGGCAAAGGCACGCTGACAGGGGAGGGCCTCTACACGGCCGACCAAACCAGCCAAGCCGAACGCTATGGCCTTGTCGGCCGCTATGAAACCGTCATCAGCGACACATTGCGCGTGCGCGCTGGCGGACGCTTTGTCGATGACACAAATGCCTCCGGCGCAACCGAAGACGCCCTGACCGTCATAGCCGGTGTCGGCTGGTCGCCCAAAGCCATTGCAAATCTCACCGTAGACCTCGAAGCCGAACAGGAAGTCACCTCCGGCACCCAGTCCCGCTTTGCCCTTGGCGCAGACTATGCCCTCTCGCCCAAAGCCCGCCTCTATGCCCAGGGCGAATATTCCGGCTCCCGCAGCGGCAGCTTTGGCCTCGCCGACACCTTTAATGATGATGTCACGCTACGTCTGGGCGGCGAATATCGCTGGACCGATCGCGTGACGGCTTTCTCAGAATACAGATCAAATAGCGGTTTCTTCGACAGCGGCGTCGCCAATGGCCTCTCCGCCGGATGGTCGCTTTCGCCAAGCCTCAACCTGCGCACCCGTATCGAACATGTCCAACCCATCGGCGACCAGTTCCGCCGCAACACAGCCATCAGCCTCGGCACGACATGGGAGCCGGAAAACAAGTCCCGCATCCTTGACGGCGATGTCGAATATTCCGCAGGCGAGGGCGGACAGCGCTCATGGTTTGTCTCCACCAGCGCCGGACAGCGCCTTGGCAACATCACCTTCCTCGCGCGAAACCGCTACGCCCAGACCCAGACCGGAAGCGAACGCCGCACCCGCGACCGTCTTCGCGCAGGTGCAGCCTACCGCCCGAAAACCCACAATCGCCTCAATGCGCTCGCATGGTATGAATACGAGGTTGATGACAGCCCCGCCTTCGAAGAACAGCGCCACATCTGGTCCGCTGGCGGCGAATGGCAGCCGGGCAAGCTTGTCCGCTGGCGTGGCCGTTTCGCCGGACAAGAATTTAGCTTCACCGGCGACAATTTTACGGAAAGCTCGACCACGCTTCTCGCTCAAGGCGGCGCAGAGCTTGACGTTCACCAACGCATCAATCTCGCCCTCAATGCCAGCCTGCTCGGCGACAGCCAGCTCGACAATCTCGTCTGGGGCGCAGGCGGCGAGGTCAATTTCAAACTCGTGGACAATTTCCTCGT
>CALLUH010000034.1 GCA_938011445.1 uncultured Hyphomonadaceae bacterium | reverse complement strand
TTCGAGCGCGAGGCCGATTATCTGGGCATGTATGTCGCCGCGCGCGGGGGGGTTGATATTGCTGATGCCGAAGGAGTGTTTGCCGCCTTTGCAAAGCTATCGCCCGCGTCCACTTATGGCGAACGGACCCATCCTGTGACGCCTGAGCGGCAATTGGCGCTTAAAGCTGCGCGCGAGGAGATAAGAGCCAAACAAGCGGCAGGCGAGCCGCTCATTCCGAACGGTTGGCCGTTTCCGGTCCCGCTTGATGCCGAAATTAACCCAAAGCTTTCCACGGGTGGGCAATAGCGTTAAAGCGCTGGCATGACCAAGTTTGATTTTACGATTGAGGCGAGAGACGGGCTTGCCCGCACCGGTACGCTGAAGACGCCGCGTGGGGACATCCGCACGCCGGCCTTTATGCCTGTGGGTACGGCGGGCACAGTCAAGGCGCTTTATACGGATCAGGTGCGCCAGAGCGGGGCGGATATTCTGCTCGGCAATACATATCATCTGATGCTGAGGCCCGGCCCCGAACGGCTCAAGACACTGGGTGGCTTGCACAAATTTATGGGTTGGGACGGACCAATCCTGACCGATAGTGGCGGGTTTCAGGTCTGGTCGCTGGCGAAATTGCGTAAGATGGATGCCGAGGGGGTGACGTTCCAATCCCATATTGATGGCTCCAAACACAGGCTGACGCCGGCACGGTCTATCGAGATTCAGGCTGATTGCATTGGCGCAGATATTTCGATGCAGCTTGATGAGTGTACGGATTTTCCCTGCTCGCATGAAGAGGCGGCGCGGTCGCTGGAATTGTCCTTGAAATGGGGCGCGGCGTCAAAAGCGGCGTTCGGGGAGCGCGGGAGGCAAGCCCTGTTCGGAATTGTTCAGGGGTCGAATTATCCGGATTTGCGCCAGCGTTCGGCGGAAGGTGTGACCGCGCAAGGCTTTGACGGCTATGCGCTCGGCGGGCTGGCGGTGGGCGAGGGGCATGAGCAGATGTGCGCGTCGATCGAAATGGCTGTGCCGTTTTTGCCTCTGGAGCGTCCGCGCTATGTGATGGGGATTGGCAAGCCGATTGATCTGATTGAAGCGGTTGCGCGCGGGATTGATATGTTTGACTGCGTGCTGCCGACGCGCTCTGGCCGGCATGGGCAGGCGTGGACATGGGACGGGCCGATCAATCTGAAGAATGCCAAACATGCCGAGGATTTAAGCCCGCTTGACGGGGCAGTGGATTGCCCCGCAGCCCGGGACTATTCACGCGCCTATCTGCATCATCTTTTCAAAGCGGGCGAGCATTTGGGCGCGATGGTCTTGTCGTGGCACAATCTGGCGTTTTTCGGGGCGCTGACGGCGCGGATGCGAGCGGAGATTGCGGCCGGAACTTTTGATGCATTTCGCGCGGAATATGCGGACAAGTGGGCGGCTACACGGTCGCAACCGCGCGCGGCGGACGAGGCGCGGTTCAAACCGGGATAGGCAAGCCTTGTGGGAAACGAATGGTACGCCCAACAGGATTCGAACCTGTGACCTCCTCATTAAAAGTGAGATGCTCTACCAACTGAGCTATAGGCGCTCACCATTCGTTCGGGCGTCATAACCGCGCAAATCAGCAAGGTCAATAAAGAGTTCTGTCGCAATCGGAAACATTCCTGATATAGCTATGACGACTTGGCGGAATGGTATGGGAGATGGCCTGTGTTTGATTTGAGCGGAAAGCGGGCTTTGGTAACAGGAGCGTCGAGCGGGCTGGGGGCCGGGTTTGCGCGGGCGCTGGCCGGGGCGGGCGCGGAACTGGTTCTGGCAGCGCGGCGGATGGAACCGCTTGAGGCACTGGCAGCCGAGATTATCGAAGCGGGCGGCAAGGCGGTCGCGGTGTCGATGGATGTGACCTCCGCGCAGAGTGTGGCGCAAGGCTTTGAGCGGATTGGCGAGACGGGCGGGGCGGCGGATATTATCGTCAATAATTCAGGCGTCAGCCGCGAGGCGTGGATTGCCGATATGGACGAGGCGGACTGGGATCTGGTGATGGAGACCAATTTGAAGGGCGTCTGGCGGGTGGCCAAGGCAGGCGCGAAGGCTTTGATGGCAGCGGGTAAGGGCGGCTCGGTGATCAATATTGCGTCGATTACGGCACGGCGGTCTTCGCAGACGATTGCAGCTTATGCGGCATCAAAAGCGGCGGTGGAGCATTTGACGCGGGCCATGGCGCTTGAATGGGCGCGGGCGGGCATTCGGGTCAATGCTATTGCGCCGGGATATTTTCTGACCGACATCAATGCGGATTTTTTCGAGACGGATGCGGGGGCAGCGATGGTCAAGCGGATACCGATGCGTAGGCTTGGCGAGATGGCTGAATTGTCGGGGCCGCTTCTTTTGCTGGCCTCAGAGGCAGGCGGGTATATGACTGGCGCAACTCTGGTGGTCGATGGCGGGCATTTGCAATCGAGCCTTTAACGTGTCCGAACAGCTAATGACTAAAAGGCGTCGTCGGGTTTCAGGAGCGCCGGGACCGTTTTTAACAAAAGGACAAAATCATAGCGGTTCGACCAGTTTTGGGAATATTGCGTTCCGAGTGCGGCGCGCTTGTCGAACGGAAGGCCATTGCGGCCGCTGACTTGCCATAGGCCGGTGATACCCGGGCGTGAACGGATATATTCGGCAAAGTGTTCGGTGCCATAAGCTTCGATTTGTGGTTCCAGAATAGGGCGTTGGCCGACCATTGACATGTGGCCGAGCAGCACATTGAACAATTGGGGCAGCTCGTCGAGCGAAGTCTTGCGTAAGAAGGAGCCGATGCGCGTGATGCGTGGGTCGAAGCGGAGTTTCTGATAGATGCTCCATTCTCTCGCGCTACGTGGGCAAGATTGAAGTAAGGCTTGCAACACATTATCGCTGTCTACATACATTGTGCGGAATTTGTACATCGGGAAGATTTCGCCATTGCGACCCACCCTGTCCTGTTTGTAGATCAGAGGACCCTTGCTCGACCCCCAGACGGCAATTGAGATCAGGATCATGATGGGCAAAAGCATGATCAAGGCTAAAAGGCTAAGTATGACGTCCACGGAACGCTTGAAGCTGCCGTTTCGTTCCCAGAATCCACTGTCTTTTTCAAGGCTGCGTAGATCATTGCCACGTTGCCTGTTCGGCAATCCGGCTGGCTGTGCGTTCTGCATCATTTTACTCACTTGATTGTTTCCCCATACGACTCGGTGCCGTCTTTGTGGTCTTAGACCTATTCCCTGTGGGAATGGAATAGGCCGTATGCTTATCTTTACAGTTTTTGCTGCAAGTTTTTAATGCGATACAGCTCTGGCGCGATTATTCGTCTAAAAAATCTCCTTGTGCGCTAAATATCGGATTTCTTTGAAATTGAACAGATCCTGCTCACCTGCGCTTATGATCTATCATCTATTGTCTTCGCACAGATAAGAGGTGATCTATGAACCAGCCGCAACGAAACCTTAAAGAGCCGTTGTCAACTTCGGGTTTGGGCGAAAGTTCGGGTAATGCGGACTTGCATTTGGGCCAGCAAGCTTCTGACGAAAGCGTATCTCCCGCGCTGTTGCTTCAGGAAAAGCTGAACCAAGACCTGCAAGCTGCGCCTGTCCTTGACGGCCGGTTCGATGTTATCCTCAGCGTTCTCGCCTTTGTCGCTGCTTGTGCAGGGACTTGGGGATTTGGCGCGCTGCTTTATCTGCAGGTTTAGTGTCTTAATTCCTCGTTTTGGTCCAATTTGTGCTAGGCTTTAGATAGGGCCCCCGAGCCTGACGGGGTCAATTGCATAATGAGGAAATGAGAATGACGATTCGGAAAGCGGTTTTGCCGGTTGCGGGATTTGGAACGCGTGTTTTGCCGGCAACAAAGTCGATTCCGAAAGAAATGCTACCTGTCATTGATCGTCCGGCGATTGACTATGTGGTCGATGAGGCGCTGACGGCTGGCATTGAGCATATTGTTTTCGTGACAGGGCGGAACAAAGGGGCGATCGAAGACTATTTTGATCGGGCCTTCGAACTTGAAACTTCGCTTGAGCAAAGAGGCGAAAGCAAACGCGATATTCTCCGAAGCGTTCAACGGACGACATTGCCTGCCGGATCGGCGAGTTTTGTCCGCCAACAGTCGCCGCTAGGGCTGGGCCATGCGATCTGGTGCGCGCGTGATATTATCGGCAATGAGCCCTTTGCAATTCTCCTTCCGGATGTGATCGTCCGTGCCAGCCCGAGCTGTCTGGCGCAAATGGTTGCTGCCTATAATGAAACGGGCGGGAATATTCTGGCGGTTGATGCCGTGCCCGAAGCAGACGTTTCAAAATATGGGGTGATCTCGCCAAAAGAGCGTAATGGGCGGCTGATAGAAATGGATGGAATGGTCGAAAAGCCGGCACGCGAGCAAGCACCATCTAATCTCAAGATTACTGGGCGGTATATTTTGCAGCCTGAAATCTTTAATCTTCTCGAAGATCAGGGCGCAGGCGCGGGCGGGGAAATCCAGCTTACCGATGCTATGGCGCGGTTGATGGAAACACAGTCTTTCTTTGCGTTTGAATATGACGGCAAAGACTATGACTGCGGCTCGGTGCTTGGATATTTCGAGGCCGTTCTGGGGCACGCGGTTCATCATCCTGATATTGGCGGGCAGGTCGAAGATTTGATTGAACGCTTGGCGGCGGAGATGAAAGCCTCTAGGACGCGGTGATAATCGAGCCAATCCAGAAAGACAAAATGAGGGGCTGATGTGACAATTCTGGTGACCGGATGCGCAGGGTTTATTGGGCATGCGGTGAGCCTTGCTCTTTTGGGCGAGGGCTATCGAGTTATTGGTGTTGACAGTCTGAATGCCTATTATAGCGTCACTCTAAAGCGACTGCGGCTTGCGCAATTGTTAAAATCACCTTTGTTCGAATTTCACCAGCTTGATCTGGCAACACCGGATGTTTTGATGGATTTGCCCGGAAAGGCAGACATTGATCAGGTTATTCACTTGGCAGCTCAGGCTGGCGTGCGTCATTCAATGGATAATCCGTTTCCATATGTCACCGCGAATGTGGTGGGGCATCTTTCGGTGTTGGAGTTTTGCAGACGTATGCCAGCGCGACCCAAGCTGATTTATGCTTCGTCAAGCTCGGTGTACGGTATCAGTGAACAGAGCATGCTAGCTGAAGGCGATATTGCCGGACCGCCCGCTTCGCTTTATGCGGTGACCAAGCAGGCGGATGAATTGATGAGCCAGGCTTATAGCTCATTATACGGAATTGATCAGATCGGCTTGAGATTTTTTACCGTGTACGGCCCTTGGGGGCGGCCGGATATGGCTTATTGGCTGTTTACGGCCAAAGCGCTTGCTGGTGAGCCGCTTGAGGTCTTTAATTATGGGGAAATGGAGCGTGATTTTACCTATATTGACGATGCGGTGGCGGGCGTTCTGGCGGTTGTCTTGAACGCTGGCGCGGGCGACGGGCAAACCCAGACGCAGCACCGCATCTACAATCTGGGCAGCGGGCGTGCTGAGCCTTTGCAGAGCCTTGTTGATGCCGTTGCGATGGCGACCGATCGCACGGTGCAAATCGAGCATCATCCCCATCAACCAGGCGATGTGAAGCGCACTTGCGCTGATATTTCCCAGCTGCGAGCCGATTATGGCTATGAGCCGAAAGTCCAATTGACCGAAGGCATACGCCGCTTTGTTGCCTGGTATCAGTCCGATCCGGAACTGGCGCAGTTGTAGTGGTTTGTCGCTTGGTGGCGAAGGTTTGGCAGATTTCTTGCAAATTCCATCGAAATATATGGGGTAATCTGTCATGAAACAAAAATTTTCCAAATTTCACAATTGTTTAGCACCCGATGAGCGCGGTTCGATTCTGCCGATCTTTGCGATCATCTTGCTCGCCTTGCTTGTAATATTGGGTTTTTCTCTGGATTTCAGGCGCATCGCCACTGCTGATGCACGTTTGCAATCGGCGGCGGATGCGGCGGCCTTGTCCGGCGCGCTGATCTATTCACGAAATGGGAGTCTGCCAGCAGGCCAAAGGCTTACGATGGCCGATGAAGCTGTTAATGCGATGATTGATGCGGAGCTACAAAGCGGTATGTCGGGCATGACAGTCACATCGGTCAGCACTGCGACCGCTGGTGAGGATGATGACGGTATTCAAGCCAATGTTCAGGCGAATCTGCCGATGGTTTTTGGCGGTCTCTTTGGGCGGCCAAGCGTCGATATTCGTGTGCAGAGCGCTGCGATTGGTGGTGGTCCGCAAAATGTTGAAATTGTTCTGGCGCTCGACAATACCGGTTCGATGTTTCGCAATAATCGGTTCAATCTGATGCGCAGCGCGACCAAGGGGTTTGTAAACCAGCTTTACGACGAAGCGGTCGGGCCGGGCCAGACCTATGTGGGTATTGTGCCTTGGGCGACGACGGTGAACATTAATTCCGAGCGTCCGGGCGGGTTTGATACATCTGCTGCAGCCAATCGTGCGCCGGGTGCGGACGGTACCAGAAGCGTGCCCAATAGTCCGTTCGAGAACCGCCTTCGCTATTTGCTTGAGCCAGAAGAGGACACCAATTACACAAATGCGGCGATGGAGCGTGACTTTGCGCCGGTTGAATGGCGCGGCTGTATTCGCTCAGCGCCCGGCGAGCGACGGGTTTCTAATGGCGGTAATGTCCAGAGCCCGCTGACCGATGGTCCCGTCGG
>CALLUH010000033.1 GCA_938011445.1 uncultured Hyphomonadaceae bacterium | reverse complement strand
TGCCCGCTTGGGCTATCTCTATCTCAGAGACGGCGTGTGGGAGGGCGAACGCTTGCTGCCTGAAGGCTGGGTTGATTTCGCCACCACAGTCCATGACGGCTCGGACACGAATGTCTATGGTGCGGGCTGGTGGGTCACGCCTCCAGAAGGCGAGACGCCGACGCATCCGCAATCGGCCCTGAGCGGCCCCTATGACGCGTTCCATGCGGGTGGCAATGAGGGGCAGACGATCTGGGTTGTCCCGTCCAGAGATCTCGTCATTGTCAGGCTGGGGCTGATGAGCAATGCGCCGGAGAACTGGGCGGCGCTATACGAATGGAACCAGAAAGTCGCGCGCGCTTTTCCGGACGTGAAAGAGCCTTGAACTTATGCGCAGAAAAACAGCCCTGAGCCCGCGAAGCGGCGTCGCGTCGCGCTTTTGCGCGGGAGACAAACATAAGCCCTGAGCCGCCGAAGGCGCGTCCCATTGCGCCTTGGCGCAGGGGACAAACATAAGCCCCTCTAACCTTCGTCCTCGTCGAGGATGCGCACGTCCACTATGCCTTTAAGCTTCATGGTCAGCGGATTGCCATGCCGGTCGAGGCTTTTGCCCGCCATGACCAGTATCCAGCCTTCGGAGATGCAGTATTCCTGCACATTGATTTTCTCATTGCCATTGAGTTTGATGCCGAGCCCGCGGTCGAGCAGCTCGCCATTATAGTGCTCGCTTGCGGGGTTGATGCTCATACGGTCAGGAATTGTCATATCGGTCATAGGGGTTTTCTAGCTGATCGTCCCTGCTTTTCAAGATGGAAGACTGAGCGGTGATGGCGGGGGCTGGAACAAAACGTCGCAGAGGGGTTTTGCCAATCGCTGCCCCTGCCCATTTAAGAGACAAGGGAAAGGGGCTTGATATGGCCGAACACCGAACTGAACCACGCTTTGAGGAGGGGCGGTTCGTTCCGGCCTATCCGCTGCGCCGCCAAGAGGATGGCTTCACATTCATTCAACAACTCGGCCTGATTCGCGATGCCACCAAAAATCCGCTGCGCGCGCTTTCGGCAGGCACGTTTCGCGATCCCGTCGTTCAGACCTCGTTTCTTGGCTATCATCTGACCCAGATTGCCGATCCTGCGATGATCCATCACTGTTTTGTCGAGAACCGGAACAATTACCGGATGAGCGCCCTGCGTCAGGCCATGTTCCAGCCCGTCCTGCGCGAAGGATTGCTGACCGCAGAGGGCGAAACCTGGAAACATGCCCGCAAGACGTTGTCGCCAATCTTTACGCCCAAGAATATTGCCCGATTTGCCGATGGGATGAAGACGACGATCGACCGTGACATGCCAGCCTTCGTCCGTGCGGGCGAGACCATCGAAATGTCGCAGATAACGACGGCGCTGACTTATCTCGTTTTGTCTGATGCTTTGTTCTCTGGCGAGATCAGCGGCGCGCGCGAAGACGTATTGCCGCTGATTGCCAATGTGCTCGGGTCGATTGGCCAGCCGCACTTTATGGATCTGGTTGGTGCGCCAACATTTGTTCCGCGCCTTGGGCGAGGCAAGGGCATGGCCCATGTTGCGCGCTTGCGAGAGCTGATCCGCGAGGTCGCGATCAGGCGGCTGGACCAGAAAGAGCGGGGTGACGCGCTGGCCGAAGATTTTCTGACCACGATGATCGGGGCAGCAGGAGAGGGCGCGCCGTTCACGCTCGACGAAATAGAAGACCAGCTGGTGACCTTCATAGGCGCGGGTCATGAGACGACGGCCCAGGCGCTGACTTGGATGTTCTATCTCTTGTCCCAAGACACAGAGGCGCGCGCGCGTGCCGAGGCGGAGGTCGACGGGCTGGACGTCTCCGAGGCGCCCGTGTCCTGGATTGATGCCTTACCTTTCACAATGGCATGCTTCCGCGAGGCATTGCGGCTCTACCCACCCGCTGCGGCCATATTGCGCCAAGCCAATGAGCCGGATGCGTTTGGCAGCTATGAAATCCCGAAGGACGGGGTCGCCATGTTGCATCTCTATGTGTTGCACCGGCACCAGAAATTGTGGGAGCAGCCGGACGCCTTCATGCCGGAGCGGTTTCTTGGGGAGGCGGGCGAGAAGATAGACCGATTCCAGTATCTGCCGTTCGGTGTCGGACACCGGACCTGCATCGGGGAACGCTTTGCGATGGTGGAAGCGGCGATTCTCATTGCCAGCCTGATGCGGCGCTTCCGCTTTGACTATGCCGGTGACACGCCGCCGCATCCAACAGTCAGGCTGAGCATGCAGCCCGAGCAGGGGATGAAGATGCGGGTAAGTTCGAGAGAGTAGGTCAAAGTGCGTTGTGGCGGCCTAAAAAATCTGTATCCGTTTGAAATTATTTTGTTGCTTCTTTGTTCTCGTCCTGCTAGGTCTAGTTTAGCCCGTTTTTGCAGGGCCGTAGCTTCTGCCAGAGCGCAAGCGTTAAGGCCTCATTAAGAGGTCTTCCACCGCTATTTTGACAATTTTTCCAAATACAGCATTGACCAAGTGTTAACCTATAGACCACTATATAT
>CALLUH010000032.1 GCA_938011445.1 uncultured Hyphomonadaceae bacterium | reverse complement strand
AGTTTCCTGCACCGCTTCCTCATCTTCAACGTCTCCGGCCGCTTGCGCATTTGCCGTGGCAGACATGCCGAGCATAAGCGCGGTAACGGCGACGCCAAATTTCAGGTTAAATCTATGTCTCATAAGTCCCTCTCAACTTGTTGTACTCCGGCCCATTGGCTTCATCACCCATGGGCGAGTCAAGCGTCCTGAAGCAGTCGATCATTTACGGCTTGGGCACGCACATCATATCCATAACGCCGCACAAGCGAGTTATGCCCTCTCCACGAATGCAATTTTTCTGAGAAGACGTGTAATTTGAGGTTGATTATTTCATGCTAATACACTTTATAGGGAAATTTTCCCGATAAAGAGTGCTTACCAACACAAGTTTTGGGGACTCGTTCCCTTAGCTTTTCTTCGCAATTGCGGCAAAAATCACACAGGTCTTGATCTCATCCGAGCACGCTTGATCATTAAACGCACCAAGGCGTCGAATTGGCAAATCAGATGGTTTATGACGATCAAATATTCGCTAATCATCTTGATACCGATACTTGACCGGCGTTCTATGATGAGAGTGTGCTAGTGAGAGCCCGCCGAATTTTGGTGTCCCAGCTTATGACTTATGTCTTTGACACCCGCTTTGCCAATATGGCTTGCCAGGGAATAACAGTAATCAACGCAAACTCGATCAACATGCCAGTGTAGAGATCTGGGCCCGGATGCCCGATTTGTAAAAGCGAATAGGCCCGTGCAAGGCCACCCAGAAAAACCGCGCCGATCAAGATTCGCAACGGAACTGTGTGTCGCTCAATATTTGGTATCATCCACCAGATCAGACCTGTCAGCGCCAGGTAAAACGTGGACAAGTAGCGAAACTGACTGTCGAGCGCCGCCGAAACCGGCGCGCCTGCAAGCACTTCAGCCCCGCCACCGATATTCTGTATCCCCAGGGCCAGCGGGATAAGCGACAACAGCCCCAGGATAATTTGCAAGCCAAGTTTCATAAAACCGCCTCCAGCATAAGCCAGAACGCTAAGGGTTTAACCTCCCCCTTGTCCACCCTTCCCCAGCGCGAACAAAGCGGACGCGATCATGCAGCCGGAATGGTTGGTCCTGCCAAAATTCGATGCTCTGGGGAACTATACGAAAGCCGCGCCAATGAGGTGGACGTGGCACCTCGCCATCAGCGCCGAAACGCGCTTTCATTTCAGCCAGCTTCCCCTTCAGAGCTTGAGGACTTTCGAGCGCTTGGGACTGATCGCTTGCCCATGCTCCGATCCGGCTCTCGCGCGCACGGCTGGCAAAATAGGCATCGGCTTCGGCATCCGTTCCAGCGACAACTGACCCGCGCACACGTACTTGTCGGCGCAGCGATTTCCAGTGAAACAATAATGCGGCCTTGGGCCGGGCTTGCAACTGGCTGCCCTTGGCGCTGGTGTTATGGGTGTAGAATGTAAAGCCATCAGCAGACACATCTTTCAAAAGCACCATGCGCACATCGGGCAGGCCATCTTTATCGACGGTGGCGAGCGCCATCGCATTGGAATCATTAATCTCGGCGGTGCGCGCCTCGGCAAGCCATTGCTCGAACAGGGGCAGAGGATCGCTGACATCTGGCACAAGCGGGCTGATCTGTTCGGCTTGATAATCAGACGCGGCGGGCGTGTCAGGGATGAGTTTACTTTTCGTCATTATCACTCTTTATAGCTTTAAGGGACGAGGCTCCAGAGCGCGATTAAGGAATTCATGGCTGACGAGACAAGCACCCCAGCTTTACAGGACAATGTTTTAAGGCTTGGGTTTGGCGCATCAGGCGCATGGTCCAAAAGCTGGTTCTCCGAAACCAAAGCCCAAGCCCTTGTCAAACGTGCGCTTGATCAAGGTATTTCACATTTTGATACGGCAAGCTTCTATGCGGGCGGTTTAGCTGAAATTCGGCTCGGCAAGGCCCTGTTGGCGCTGGGGCACAAAGATGTTGAAGTCTCGACCAAAACCGGCACGCATTATCATTATGGCAAACGGCCAACCAAGGATTTCTCCGAGACCAATATCCGCAAGGATGTCGAGCAAAGCCTGCAACGGTTGGGCCGCGAGCAACTCGATATTCTCTATTTGCATGGCCCTGACGGCCCTCAATTGAAGGCAGCCCACGAAACCCTTATTGCGCTCAAGCAGGAAGGCAAAATCAAACTGGCAGGCGTCTGCGGTAGGCTAGCCAGTCTGAAGCATGCGATAGAGCCAGAAACCATCGACATTATCATGGGCCCCTATAATTTGCTCGATACATCATGCAAGCCGATATTCGCGCAAGCCAAGGCGGCGGGGATGCGGACAATCGGCATTGCCGCATTGATAGCCGGACTTGGCGACAAGCAACTGGCGCGCCCGAAATCTCTATCGGACATCTGGTATCTCTTGCGCGCGCTGAAACATAATCGGCCAGTTATCACCGAGGCACGCACGAAACTTCACCAGATTATCGAACATCTCGGCCATAAGTCCGCAGAACATGTCATGCTGGCTTATGCGCTAGCTGAGACCAATATCGACACCGTTCTGACCAACACAACACGCCTTGCCCATCTCGACGCCAACATCAAAACCGCATTGGCCGAGCCTCTGGAGGCCGCCGTGCTGGACGAACTCAACGCCTTTGGCGTCTCACATGGATTTCCCCCATAGGGCTTGCTCCCTATTTGGCGAGACGCCTATCGCCCCGCGCTAAACCGGTTTATGATTATTGTGTT
Source organism: uncultured Hyphomonadaceae bacterium (assembly GCA_938011445.1). GTDB lineage: Bacteria > Pseudomonadota > Alphaproteobacteria > Caulobacterales > Hyphomonadaceae > CALLCD01. Next base: position 2,001 of record CALLUH010000032.1, on the reverse strand, counting down.
TATGCATTAACGCCGATAGCGAGCCTTTCTCCCATGTCCCATAATACATTTGGCCATCTCTTCCGTGTCACCACATGGGGCGAAAGTCACGGGCCCGCCCTTGGCTGTATCGTCGATGGCTGCCCCCCGGGCCTGCCGCTCACGCCTGAAATGCTGCAAGTCTTTCTCGACCAGAGACGCCCGGGCACATCGCGCTTTGTCACCCAGCGCAAAGAGCCCGACGCCATAAAAATCCTCTCCGGCGTGTTCGAAGACGACCGCACAGGCGGCCCCGTCACCACCGGCACACCGATCTCGCTAATGATCGAAAATATGGATCAACGCTCCAAAGACTATTCAGAAATCCGCGACCGCTACCGGCCCGGCCATGCCGATTTCACCTATGACGCAAAATATGGCGTGCGCGACTATCGCGGCGGAGGGCGAAGCTCTGCACGGGAAACCGCTGCGCGGGTGGCAGCAGGCGGTGTGGCACGGCAAGTCCTCGGCAGCGGCATCACCCTTCGCGCCTGCGTGACCCAAATCGGCCCGCACAAAGCAAGCCCAAACCGCAATTGGGAACACCGCGACACCAATCCTTTCTTCGCTGCCGATGAGGCCGTGGTGCCGGTCTGGGAGAAATTTCTCGACGAGACACGAAAGGCCGGCTCCTCGGCGGGCGCCATTATCGAAGTCGAGGCGGTGGGCGTTCCAGCAGGCTGGGGCGCGCCGGTCTATGGCAAGCTTGATGCCGAAATCGCCGCAGCGCTCATGTCGATCAATGCCGCCAAGGCGGTCGAGATCGGCGCGGGCTTTGACGCGGCCATGCTCAGTGGAGAGACCAATGCCGACCAGATGCGCTCTGGCGAGGACGGACCGGAATTTCTCTCCAATAATAATGGCGGCATTGCGGGCGGCATTTCGACGGGTCAGCCAGTTGTCGCGCGCCTCGCCATCAAACCGACCTCGTCCATCCTCACCGCCGTCCAGTCCGTCACGCGCGAAGGCGAGAATGTCGAGGTCAGCACCAAGGGCCGTCACGATCCATGTGTCGGCATTCGCGCCGTGCCCGTGGCCGAGGCGATGCTGGCCTGCATTCTCGCTGACGCCAAGCTGCGCCATCGCGGGCAAGTCGGCTAGGGCAAAAGCAGGCAAGCATCGCCATAAGAATAGAACCGATACTCCCGCGCGATCGCATGGGCGTAAGCGGCCTGCATAATGTCCGTTCCCATAAGGGCGCAGACCAGCATGAACAGGCTCGATCTTGGCAAGTGGAAATTCGTGATCAAGCCATCAGTTGCGCGGACCGGATCGCCGGGCCTGATAAAAATATCGGTTGGGCCAGAGACGGCCTGCACCTGACCTGCCACACTCACCGCGCTTTCCAGCGTGCGCATGGCGGTCGTGCCGACGGGGATCAGTTTCGCCCCGCCGCCTCGCGCCGCGCTCATCCGGTCAGCTACATCCCCACCAATCTGTCGCCATTCGGCATGTAAGCGGCGGGAACGCCAATGCGCTTCAGTAAGCGGCGCGAATGTGCCCAGCCCGACATGCAGCCGCACCATTTCGCGCCCGATTTCTGCTGCCTCAAGCCGCTCCAGCAAATCGGCATCAAAGTGCAAACCAGCCGTGGGGGCCGCAACAGAGGCCGCGTCCGATCCGGCAAAGCGCGTCTGATAATGTGTCTTGTCTTGATTGTCAGCCTTGCGGCGGCGGGCAATATAAGGCGGCAAAGGCATATCGCCATAAGCTTCAAGCGCCTCCATCAGTGCCGCGCCCTGATAATTGAAGGCAAGCGTAATCTGCCCGCTTTCATCCTTGGCCGTAATCTCGGCCGAAAACCCGTTAGCAATCTCCAGCCGGTCACCAACACGCAGCCTTTTGCCCGGACGCGCCAGCGCCCTCCAGCGTCCATCCGTTTCCAATTCAACGAGATTTATACTGACCTCGACATCCGAACCGCCCTCTCCGCGTGCTGGCCGAATGGCACTCAAAGCGGCTTGCAAGACACGCGTATCGTTA
>CALLUH010000031.1 GCA_938011445.1 uncultured Hyphomonadaceae bacterium | reverse complement strand
GCGCCTGATGGACACCACTTATGACGCGCTGATGGCCGGCATTGCAGCGGTCAAGCCGGGCAACCGCTTCGCCGACATCTCCATCGCCATCACCGAAATCGCCAAAGCCAAACGCTTCTCCGTTGTCGAGGATTTTTGCGGCCACGGGCTCGGCCGCCTGTTTCATGACGAACCGAACGTTGTCCATTCATGGCCACAGCACAAATATAATGAACATGGACGCGTCACCGGTGCCAAGACGCGCGAGGACTTTCCCGAGTTCGAACCGGGCATGTTCTTTACCATCGAGCCCATGCTGAATATTGGCAGGTCGGGGCACACAATGCTGGCCGATGGCTGGACCGCCATCACCAAAGACCGCGAACTTTCCGCCCAGTTTGAACACTCTGTCGGTGTCACGGAAACCGGCGTCGAAATTTTCACCAAATCTCCCGCAGGCTTTGACGTGCCCTATCGCGTCGAGCGCTAATCAGCAACATTCTGCGCTTACATCGTTCGACTCGCCGGAACTTGAACGCTAGGCTCACAGTCGATGAGCCACGATGATTCCAAACCGAAACCCCATTGGCTCGGCCATAGGGATCGCCTGCGTGGCAAACTGCTGGCGCGTGGCGCGTCGGCGCTTGACGATTATGAACTGCTCGAAACGCTGCTCTTTGCCTTCCTGCCAAGGCGCGATGTCAAACCGGTGGCCAAAGATCTGCTCAAACGCTTCGGCTCCATCTCGGCAGTTCTGGCCGCTGACCCAAAAGATATCGCCGCCATAGACGGCATGGGCGACACCTCGGCAGCCTATCTGAAAGCGGCCTATGAACTGTCCAGTCGCGCCGCCCTTGAGGAGATCGGGTCCAAACCGGTCATCTCCTCATGGACAGCCCTGCTGACTTATGTCCGCTCCCAGCTTCAGCACGAGACCCGCGAGCAGTTCCGCGTTCTATTCCTCGACAAGAAGAACCAGCTCATCAAAGACGAAATTATGAGCAGCGGCACGGTGGACGAGGCGCCCGTCTACCCCAGAGAGATCGCCCGCCGTGCGCTTGAGCTTGCCGCATCCGCGCTTATCCTTGTCCACAACCACCCCTCCGGCGACACCACGCCGTCACGCGCCGACATTGACATGACCCGACAATTAATCGACGCACTCGAACCGCTCGATATTACGATCCACGATCACCTCATCGCCGGAACCGGTGGGGTGACAAGCTTCAAGTCCGCTGGCCTGATTTGAAGTGCTATAAGATCCGCGCGCCCTAATGACGCTGGGGCAATCACACTTGCTTTCACAACCACCCTTGCGCTCGGCCGCATTCTCCTTACCGTAACAAGAGATGGTTATTGGGCTGCGCTTAAGGGCCGGTGCAAGCGGAGGAACATGATTTGAGTACCATAACTGCACCTGCGGGTCAGGAGACCGGCCATCTGACTGGCTTCGGCACCAAACGCTATCGCTCCTATGTGTTGCTCGTCCTGATGGTCGTCTATACGCTGAACTTTATCGACCGAAATCTGGTCGGCGTTCTGGCCGAACCGATCATCACAAGCTTTGGCCTGAGCGATACCCAATTCGGCTTTCTGGCGGGCTGGCCTTTTGCAATCTTCTATGCCGTCCTTGGCTTGCCGATTGCGATGGCAGCGGACCGCTTCAATCGCGTTAAAATCATTGCAGCATGCATTGTCCTATGGTCCGTCATGACCGCCTTGTGCGGCATAGCGGTTGGCTTTGTGACTTTGATCCTCTTCCGCATCGGCGTTGCCATCGGAGAAGCTGGCTGTACGCCACCCGCCAACTCGATCATTAGTGACTATTACCCTGCAAAACACAGAGCGACCGCACTGGGCGTCTATTCGATGGGTGTCACGCTTGGCGGCGTGCTGGCTTTCCTTTTCGGTGGCCCTTTGGCCGACATGCAAGGCGCGACATTTGGAAATTGGCTATCGAGCATCGGCTTGGGCGGGCTGTTTTCCGGCATTGACTGGGCCAATGTCGAAGGCTGGCGCATCGCCTTCATCGTCATCGGGGCCCCGGGCGTGCTGATTGCCTTGCTTCTGCTTCTGACCGTTAAAGAACCGCCACGCGGCTATTCGGACCCGCCCGACGCCGCCAAGGAAGATCGCGCCTCCGCCCGCGAAGCGCTAAAAGAACTGGCCGGAAAGCCGACCTTTTGGTGGATGGCCATTGGCGCCGCGCTCGTCGCTTTTGTCGGCTACGGATTGTTCACCTTCCAGATCCCCTTTCTGGTGCGTGAACATGGCCTAAGTGTGCGAGATGCGTCGGTATATTATGGCGCACCCCTTGCCGCACTGGCGGCTGTCGGCACGTTTCTGGGCGGCTATATTACTGACAAGATGACCAAACGCTCGGCACGCGCGGTCGCTTGGGTTCCGGCCATCGGGCTTCTGCTCGCCGTGCCGTTTTACATCGGAGCCTTTTATTCCAAAAGCCTGCCCACGGCCTTCGCACTTTGGGCCATTGCAGGCATGTGCCACTATGCCTATCTCGGTGCGCAATATAATATCGGACAAGGTGTTGTCTCCGCGCGCTCGCGCGCCACCGCCATTGCGATTCTTCTCATCATCGTTTCGATTATTGGCAACGGCATCGGCCCCCAATTTGTCGGCATTATGAGCGACCTCTTCACCAATGCACAATTCGCAGGGATCGACGACCTCACACGCGCCGCCTGTAGCGCGGGCGAAAATCTTAGCGCAGCGCAATTGGAACAGTGTGCCTCGGCTCGTTCAACCGGACTAAAACAGGCCATATCGGTCACAACGCTCTGGTTCCTGATCGCAGCTTTCTGTTTCTATATGTCCTCGCGCACGCTCGAGCGCGACTTTGTTGCGAAAGTGGCCTGATATGACCGACACCACCTCCACCTCCACCTCGACAGCGCCCAGCCAAGCAGACGGCTATGGTTCATCGAGCTACCGCGCTTATGTCCTGTTCGCGCTAATCGTCGTCTACACCTTCAACTTTATCGACCGCACGCTAATCGGCGTCCTTGGCGAACCGATCCGCGAAACCTTTGGCCTGTCAGACACTATGATGGGCCTCCTCTCCGGCCCTGCTTTCGCCTTCATCTACACGGTCCTCGGCATCCCCTTCGCCATGCTCGCAGAGCGCCGCAGCCGGACATGGATCATCGGCATCGCCATGGCCGCATGGTCTGCCATGACCGTCGCCTGTGGCCTTGCCCAAAACACGTTCCAGTTTGCCCTTGCCCGCTTTGGCGTCGGCATCGGCGAAGCGGGGTGTTCGCCGCCCTCGCACTCCCTTATCTCCGACTATTTCCCACCCGACAAACGCTCTTCCGCGCTGGGCGTCTTCGCGCTTGGCATCCCGATCGGCACCATGCTCGCAGCCCTTGGTGGCGCGTGGATTGCCAGCCAAGCCACGCTCAACTGGCGCGACGCCTTTATCTTCATGGGCATACCGGGTGTCCTCGGCGCGGTCATTTTTAAGCTCACGGTCAAAGAACCGCCACGCGGCTACTCCGACCCGGGCGGCGCAAAAGCCATGGCCGCGCGAGACAAGCCGGGCCTGTTTGACGCCTTTGGCATTGTCGCTGCAAAACCAACCTTCTGGCACGTCTCTTTCGGCGGCGCGATGGCGAGCTTTGCAGGCTATGGCATTGGCCAATTCGTCCCGCCCTTCTGGATCCGCGCGCACGGTTTCGACCTGATGACCGCAGCGCTGATCTTTGGCGGCGTGCTTGGCATCGCCGCTGGCATCGGCACGTTCGGCTCCGGCATTGTTGCAGACCGCGTGCGCGCGCGACACCCGAACTCTGACAGCTGGCTGCCTGCCCTCGGGCTTTCCTTGTGTGTCCCGTTCGCAGTTTTCGGTTACAATACGCTGAGCTTCTCTAGCGGGGCCCTCGCCGTCGGACTGGCTATTCCCGCCCTCGCTATCGCCGCCCTGCTGCGCTATTCCTATCTTGCGCCCATGTTCGCCGTCACCCAGAAACTCGTCGAACCCCGCATGCGCGCCACAGCCGCCGCGCTGATGCTGTTTATCGTCAACCTCATCGGCTATGGCGGCGGGCCACCGGTCATTGGCTGGATTTCCGATCAGGGAACCAAATGGCAAATCGAACAGCTCGACGCGCCAATTACCGCCCCCGAATGTGGTCCGCTCGAAGCCCAACTCAAAGCTGCCCGAGACAATGTAGACGGCGCAATCACCGGCACAGCGCTCGAAGAGGCCACCGCCCTAAACGCCGACTATTGCGCCCCCGCCCGCAAGACCGGTGTGCGTTGGGGCGTCACCATTGGCGCGCTTTTCTTCCTCTGGGCCGCGCTGCACTTTCTCTTAATGGGCCGGACCATGCAACGTGATCTCTGGACACCCGAAGACGACACCGCTAACGCCTAAGCCATTCCTGATTTGTCGCGCTTTCCAGGCGGCAAACCGCTAACACTTCGCCAGAAAGCGCTTTGATGGCCGTTTACACCCAAGTCTCCGACGACGCTTTAGCCGCCTTCCTCGCCGATTATGACATTGGCGAGCCACGCGCGCTCAAAGGCATCGCCGAGGGCGTCGAAAACTCGAACTTCTATCTCGAAACCACAAAAGACCGGTTCATCCTCACCCTCTTCGAAAAGCGCGCAAACCCCGAAGACCTACCATGGTTCATCGCCCTGACAGAACACTTGGCCAAGTCCAGCTTTCCCTGCGCCACACCCATACCAGCGCAAGATGGCAAAGCCCTGCGCACACTCACCGGAAAGCCCGCCCTCATCGTCTCCTTCCTGACTGGCATCTCTCCGCGCAAACCGAACCTAAACCAGTGCCGCGCCTTCGGTGAAGCCCTCGCCAGAATGCACATCGCCTTGGAAGACTTCACCACCCCGCGCCCCAATGATCTTGGCCCCGCCGGATGGACCCGCCTCTGGGAAGGTCGCGCGGACCATGCCGACAAATTACAAGCTGGCCTAGCCGACGCCATCAATAATGACCTGGCACTTATCGACAGTCTCTGGCCACGCACTGGCTCCCTGCCCAGCGGCGCGGTCCATGCCGACCTCTTCCCCGACAACACATTTTTTATAGGCGACAGTTTCACCGGCGCGTTCGACTTCTATTTCGCCTGCACAGATTTCCTCGCTTATGACCTCGCAGTCTGTCTCAATGCATGGGCCTTCGAAGACGGTGCAGAGTATAATTTTTCAAAGGGTAGCGCCCTGATCGCAGGTTATCAAAGCGTCCGCCCTCTAAGCGACCCCGAACGCGCCGCCCTGCCCCTGCTCGCACGCGGAGCG
>CALLUH010000030.1 GCA_938011445.1 uncultured Hyphomonadaceae bacterium | reverse complement strand
ACATGTCATCACCATCAACCCGCGCGGCATCAGCGGGCTCGACAAGCTTCCGACAGGCATGCGTCTTGTCCGCCGCACAGATGGCGTGGCTTTTGGGGCATCCGAAGACGTGCCCATGGGCGCCCTCACTGCCGCGCTCGTTGCCGAGACGATTATGTTCGATGTCTCCGAGACGCCAGACCAGCCAATCAGGCTCGTCTTCCAAGGCGCAGGGGCGGCGCTCTTTTCGCGCTTCGTTTTTGTCGTGCGCGAGAACGTTAAGCTGGACGTTTTCGAGAGCCATTTGGGCGGGGCGGCGCTGAACGCGTCGCTTGTCCGGTTTGACGTTAAGGCTGGCGCAAATGTTGAGCGGACGCTGATCCAGCCATCCGCGCTCGGTGAAGCGACCGCGATCACGGCTGAGGTGCAAATTGACGAAGGCGGGCAATATACCCAGACCGCGCTCGCCTTTGGCGGTGATGTTGCTCGGATCGAAACGCGCCTCGTCCACCAACAGCCTTCAGCGCTCGCTACGCTGAACGGTGCCTATCTCGCAGCTGGCGGCCACCACATAGATTTTACCAGCCATGTCCGCCATGGCGCACGCCGCTGCAAGACCGTCCAGCGCACCAAGGGCGCGGTGCTTGATGGCGGGACCGGCGTGTTCCAAGGCAAGTTCCATGTGCCGCGCAATGTTGGTCAGTTTACGGATGCGGACATGCAGCATAATGCGCTTCTGCTCGAAGAGGGCGCGGTCGTAAACGCCAAGCCGGAGCTTGAGATTTACGCCGATGATGTCGAGTGCGCCCATGGCAATACGTGCGGTGCGCTTGACGGTGAAGCCCTGTTCTATATGCGCCAGCGCGGCATCTCCGAAGCTCAGGCCAAAGCCATGCTGACAGAAGCATTTATTGCCGATGCACTGGAAACCGCCCCTGAAGCTGCGCGAGATATTCTTTTGCAAACGGCCCAAGACTGGCTTTCCGCTTAAAGCCTAGCGGCGTCCGAACCTGTCAAATTTTGCGGCAATATCGCTGCGGATCTTTTCACCGAGTTTTGGAAACAGCGTTGCGATCTTATGGCCGAACCGTAGATTTGCCGGAAAGACAATCGGTGACTTGTTCACCTGCGCTTTATCCAGAATAAAGCTGGCCGCAACTTGCGCCGACATTGGACGCTTTTGCACGCTTGAGAGAAAAGCTTGCCGGTCAATGCCAGCCTTCGCCTTGCCCGTTTCCAAGAGCGGTGTATCGAGGGCGGGCGGGCAGGCGGTGCAGACGCTGACGCCATATCGCTGGGCCTCGGCGCGAAGCGCATGACCCATGCCAATCAATCCCGCCTTGCTCGCCGTATAAGGTGCACCAAATGGAAAGCCGATCAGCCCCGCGCCAGAGGCGACAAGAATAAGCTGCCCCGAACCGCGCACGGTCATTTGCGGATAAGTGGCACTAACGAGATTGGTCCCGCCGATCAAATTGGTCTCGATAATGGTGCGCCAGTCTTCGGCGGTAAATTGATGCGCCTCGCCGGTTATGTCGATTGCAGCATTGGCAATGGCCAGATCAATCGGGCCATGGTTTTGCTCGATGCGGTTGATCGCCGCTGACAGCGCGTCCGCATCAGACACATCGGCAAGTTCGAGCGGAAAGGGAGTGTCCTGATCCTCGATGTCGATCAGGACGGGTTTGCCGCCGCGCGTCTTTAATTCATGGGCGAGCGCCAGACCAAGGCCCGAGCCGCCACCGGTAATCACTGCGCGCTTGTTCTGATAGCTTTGCCGGCGCGCCATCCGTCGGCCTAATCCTCACCGCCAAAGCGGGCTATCCATTCGGCCACTTGCTCATCCTCGATTTTCTGGAAGAGGACAGGTGGGGCGGCGATGTCCATGCCATGCGGCAGCGCGTCGAGCAGGCCGGTATCGTCCGCTTCTGGCCAGTTGCGATTATTTGCCGGGATGTTGAGTGTCCCAAGTATCTTTTCCGAGACACCCGGAATGAGAGGTTGGGCAATAATCCCGAACAATGCGACAAGGTTCAGCCCCGTCCGGACCCCCACGGCAGCGGCATCCTTATCCGTCTTATATTTTACCCAAGGTTCCGCGCGCGTCAGATATTCATTCCCCGCCGCCCAAATGGCACGCGTTTCGGCAGCGGCCTTACGAAATTCCATTTGTTCATAATGGTCTGCCAATGCCGTAAGCCGTGTTTTCAGCTCGCCCGCAAGCCAAGCCTCATCCTCCCCGGCCGTCCCGCCCTCCGGCAATTTACCGTCAAACTTGGACACAGTGTATTTGGTAATCCGGTTGACGAAATTGCCGAGCACATTGGCAAGGTCCGAATTAACCGCCCCCTGAAACCCTTCCCAAGTAAACGCCGCATCCGATCCTTCAGGTGCATTTGCAATCAGATACCAACGCCAATAGTCCCCTTCGAGCAATTCGAGCGCCTGATCCATGAACACGCCGCGCTTCTCGCTGGTCGAGAATTTGCCGCCATACCAAGTTACCCAATTAAACGCTTTAAGCCGGTCAACCGTCTTCCATGGCTCGCCAGAGCCAAAGATTGTAACAGGGAAGGAGACAGTGTGGAAAGCGACATTGTCCTTGCCCATGAACTGGACATATTCGACGTTTTCTGCGCCCTTATCCTTGCGCCACCAGCTTTCCCATGCGTCTGGCTGTCCGGTTTCTTCTGCCCAGCCCTGAGTTGAGGCGATATATTCCACGGGCGCATCAAACCAGACATAAAACACTTTAGTTTCAAACCCGTCGCGGATCGAGCCATCGGGATTGGTGACAGGGATTCCCCATTTGAGATCGCGGGTGATCGCTCGGTCGCGCAGGCCCTCGTCGAGCCATTTGAGCGCGATGGATTTTGCAAGTTGTGGCCAGTCTTTCGAGGCCTCAACCCATGCTCGGATTGTCTCCTGCATGTGGGATTGAAGCAGGTATAAATGCGCTGTCTCGCGGATTTCAATATTGGTCCCGCCCGAAACCGCCGAATACGGGTTTTTCAAATCCGTCGGGTCGAGCAGCCGTCCGCAGCTGTCGCATTGATCGCCGCGCGCTTTTTCAAATTCGCAATGCGGGCAGGTGCCCTCGACATAGCGGTCGGGCAGGAAACGGCCATCATCGACCGAATAGACCTGTTTGGAAACGCGTTCCTCGATCAACCCTTTTTCTTCGAGCACATGGGCGAAATGCTGGGTCAGCTTGTGATTCTCTTCGCGCGAGGAACGGCCAAAATGATCATAAGACAGCCCAAAGCCTTCACCCGCCGCCCGCTGTATCTCATATTGCTCGTCCACATAGTCCTGAACCGAAACTCCGGCCTTCTGCGCAGCAAGCTCTGCAGGGGTGCCGTGTTCATCGGTCGAGCAGATGTACAGCACGTCTTGCCCGGCGAGCCTTTGATACCGCGCAAACACATCAGCTGGCAGCATGGACCCTGCCAAATTGCCCAAATGCTTGATGCCATTAATATAGGGCAGTGCCGAGGTAATGAGGATGCGGCGTTTGGAGCCTTGTCGGGTCATGATTTTTCGTTTCTCTGCGCTTTTTAGTATAAGTTTGATATTGGTCTGATGTGTCATAGCCTAGCGCTGTGAAATTGGAATGCAAAAGACCGTAAAAGAGTGTTCGGGGGAGGAACGGGAATGCCGAGAATTGCGGGTGTAAATCTGATGGGCGGGCTGCTGGCTGCAATCGCGATCTACTTTGTCGGGTTTCTTTGGTTTGGTCTCTTGTTTGATGATGTCTGGATGGCAGCGAACGGATACACTGAACAAGAGATCCTTGATAGTTTCAATCCGGCCATATTCTTCGGCGGCGGCTTTCTGATTCCATTGATACTCGCCTTTGCGATCGGTTGGCTTTTGAAGAAGACGGAAACGACGGGCCTCGGGCCAAGCGTTTTGTTCGGCGCAAAGCTGGGGCTTGTCTTGGCCGCGCCAATATTGGCTTACGGCTTCGTCTACACGGTCAATCATTCTGGTGTCGATTTGCTGCTTGATACCAGTCATAGCCTGACAGGGTTTATCGTCGGTGCAGCGGTTCTTTCATTTTTCGATTAGCCTCCATCGAGGTGTGAGCTGTTAGCGGCCCCATCCTCACATAGACGTGACGGACGGTCACACAGCGCAATCGTGAAAAAACTGTCATTAAGAGACAGATTGGGTGGCCGCAGACATTGCGCAGAAGCGTAAAGCGTCCTAACCCACGCACAGGACAAATAGGATGGGTTTGAGATGACGCCTGACCAACTCCAGAACTTCACGCTGGAATATCTTCCAGTTATCATTTTCCTCGCCTTGGCACTGGCATTGTCGCTATTGTTTATCGTTGGGGCGCTGGTGCTCGCACCGTCCAATCCAGACCCTGAAAAGACCTCGACGTATGAATGTGGTTTCAACGCATTTGATGATGCGCGGATGAAATTTGACGTGCGGTTCTATCTGGTCGCGATCCTGTTTATAATTTTCGATCTGGAAGTAGCTTTCCTGTTCCCGTGGGCGGTAAGCCTTGGAGATATTGGGCTTGTTGGTTTCTGGTCGATGGTGGCGTTTCTGGGCGTTCTGACGATTGGCTTTGTGTATGAGTGGCGCTCTGGCGCTCTGGAGTGGGAATAATGGCAGACGGCGACGACAAGCTCTATGCGTTGGGGGCTGGGCGATCTGGTGTTGAAGGTGGGCATCAGGTTCGTGCTGATGATCCGTTTTATGCGGGGCTTTCAGACGAGCTGGCCGATAAGGGCTTCATAACGGCATCCGCTGACGATTTGATCGCATGGGCGCGGACGGGCTCGCTGATGTGGATGACGTTCGGCCTCGCCTGCTGCGCGGTCGAGATGATGCATGCCGGCAATCCGCGCTATGATCTGGAGCGTTTCGGCATGGCCCCGCGTGGTTCGCCGCGCCAGTCGGATGTGATGATCGTGGCAGGCACGCTGACGAATAAAATGGCGCCCGCTTTGCGCAAGGTTTACGACCAGATGCCTGAGCCGCGCTATGTCGTCTCGATGGGGTCGTGTGCCAATGGCGGCGGCTATTACCATTACAGCTATTCCGTCGTGCGCGGCTGCGACCGGATTGTGCCTGTGGATATATACATTCCGGGTTGTCCACCAACCGCTGAAGCGCTGGTTTACGGGCTGCTGCAATTGCAAAAGAAGATACGTCGTGAAGGCTCGATCGAGCGCTAGGGGGACGAGTTATGCCTGACACAACCGCTCTTGAAAGTCTGGCCGAGGCGATTGCCACGCGGCTGCCGCAAGCGATCAAGTCTTATGCAATGAGCTATGGCGAACTGACCATGCTGATCGAGCGCGACCATATTGAGCCGGTGGCGCGGTTTCTGCGCGATGACAGTCTTTGCCGGTTCGAGACACTGATTGATATTTGCGGGGTGGATTATCCCGAGCGCTCCGAGCGGTTCGAAGTGGTCTATCACTTCCTCTCTATGCAGCTGAACCAACGCATACGGGTCAAACTGGCAACCGATGAGGATGCGCCCGTGGCCAGCATTGTCGATGTGTTTCCGGCGGCGAACTGGTATGAGCGCGAAGCCTTTGACATGTATGGCATCCAGTTTTCGGGCCACCCCGATCTGCGGCGTATCCTGACCGATTATGGCTTTGAGGGCTTCCCGCTGCGCAAGGACTTCCCGCTCACAGGCCATGTCGAGGTGCGCTATGATGATCTGGAAAAACGCGTGGTCTATGAACCTGTTGCGCTGACGCAGGAATATCGCAGCTTTGATTTCCTCAGCCCTTGGGAGGGGATGACCGCGCAAATCCCCGGCGACGAGAAGGCCGAACCGGCCGAGGGAGGCGAGTAATGGCTGATGATGTCCACAAGGCTCCGGGTGAGGAGACGGACCGCACCTTCACGCTGAACTTCGGTCCCCAGCATCCAGCCGCCCACGGCGTGCTCCGGATGATCCTTGATCTTGATGGCGAAGTTGTCGAGCGGGTCGATAGCCATATCGGGCTTCTGCATCGCGGCACTGAAAAGCTGATGGAGCATAAGACCTATTTGCAGGCGCTGCCCTATTTTGATCGGCTTGATTATGTCGCGCCGATGAACCAGGAACATGCTTGGTGTCTTGCGATCGAGAAAATGCTCGGGCTGGAGGTGCCACGGCGCGCGTCTTTCATTCGCGTCCTTTATTCCGAGATTGGTCGCTTGATGGGCCACATCATGAATATCACCACGCAGGCGATGGACGTTGGCGCGCTCACCCCGATCACATGGGGCTTTGAGGAGCGCGAGAAGCTTTGCGTCTTCTATGAGCGCGCGTGCGGCAGCCGGATGCATTCGGCCTATTTCCGTCCGGGCGGGGTCCATCAGGATCTGCCGCAGGATCTTATCGACGACATTTACACCTTCACCGAGACGTTCGGCGATGTCATGGACGACATTGAGACGCTTCTAACCGAGAACCGCATTTTCAAACAGCGCAATGTCGATATTGGTGTTGTGGACCGCGAGACGATTATGCAGTGGGGCTTTTCCGGCGTCATGGTGCGCGGGTCTGGTCTGGCTTGGGACTTGCGGCGTTCGCAGCCTTATGAGGTCTATAGCGAGCTTGATTTCAAAATTCCTGTTGGCAAAAACGGCGATAATTATGACCGCTACGTCTGCCGCATGGAAGAGATGAAAGAGAGCGTAAAGATCATGCGTCAGTGCATCGAGATGATGCCGCAGGGCGAGGTTTTGCTGGCAGGTTCGAAAGTGTCGCCGCCGCGCCGTGCGGACATGAAAAACTCGATGGAGGCGCTGATCCATCATTTCAAGCTTTATACCGAAGGCTTTCACGTTCCTGCGGGCGAAGTTTATGCCGCCGTCGAAGCGCCCAAAGGCGAGTTCGGGGTCTATCTGGTGGCGGACGGGACGAATAAGCCATATCGGGCCAAACTCCGTGCGCCGAGCTATCCGCATCTGGCAGCGATGGATCATCTGTCTAAAGGGCACATGCTTGCAGATGTCTCGGCCATTCTCGGCTCGCTTGATGTCGTGTTCGGGGAGATTGACAGGTAATGAGCGTCTTCCCGCAACAACGCATGAGTATCATTACGCTTGGGGTGGCCGACAGGGCGGCCTCGACGCAATTTTACTCGGAAGTGTTGGGGTTCAAGCCTTTCATGCGGGACGGGATTACACTGTTTGATATGGGCGGCATGGCGCTCGGGCTTTGGGAGCGTAAGAAGTTGCAAGCAGATGTCGGGTTGATGGGTAATACATGTCCGCCGGGCGTGTGTCCAAACTTTGCGCTGGCTTATAATGCGCGGTCTGAGGCGGAAGTGGACGAGATTTTCGGGCGGCTGGTTGCCGAGGGCGTCAAGGTTGCGGTCGAGCCGCACAAGGCGTCATGGGGCGGCTATTCTGGATATTTTATCGACCCGGATGGCCATGCATGGGAAGTGGCTTTCAATCCATATTGGCCGATCAATGAAGATGGGAGCCTTGTGCTACCGGCAGGAGAAGACGTGTAATGGGTGTGCGCCGATTTGATATTGAAGCGGGCGGCGAGACGTTTGCTTTTGCCTCCGAGACGGAACCGAAGATCGCGTTCTGGCTCGGCAAATATCCCGCCAACCGGAAACGCTCGGCGGTAATCCCGCTTTTGTGGCTCGCCCAAAAAGACAATGCCGGCTGGCTGTCCGAACCGGCCATGCGCGAGGTCGCGGATCGGCTGGAAATGCCTTATATCCGCGTCTATGAAGTGGCAACTTTCTACACCATGTTCCGGCTTCAACCTGTCGGCAAATTCCACGTCCAGCTTTGCGGCACAACGCCCTGCATGTTGCGCGGGGCAAATGATCTCAAGGATGTCGCCAAGCGTATGATCGGCGCAAAGATGCACATTACCGATGATCTGAAACTCTCATGGGAAGAGGTCGAGTGCCTCGGCGCTTGCGTGAACGCGCCCATGGTGCAGATCAATGACTATTATTATGAAGACCTGACGCCGGAAAGTTTCGCCGACATTCTGGGTAAGCTGCAAAATGGCGTGTCCGTCGAGCCAGGCAACTTTGTTGACAGGTTGAACTCGGCGCCAGCAGGCGGGCAGACATCGCTCACTGACGCGGGCCTGTTTGACGGCTCGCGCATTATCTCGTCGCTTCCAAATCTGGGCGGTCCAGCCAAAGAGGAAGCTTCAGCTGCGCCGCTCGCGCCGCCGCCCGAACCGAAGAAGACAACGCTGATTGATGCGGCCAAACCTGCCGGAGCCGCAGAGCCGGAAGGCGAACGTCCCGAAGAATTTGATCCGGCAACCGGCAAGGCTGACGAGCTGAAGCGGATCAAAGGTATTGGCCCGAAGAATGAAGAGGCGCTCAACGCATTGGGCATTTACACATTCGCGCAGATTGCCGTCTGGACACCGGAAAACGTCGCATGGGTCGAAGGCTCGCTTAGCTTTCCGGGCCGTATCCAGCGCGAGGAGTGGATCGCGCAGGCAATCGAGCTGGCCCAAGGCGGCGAAACGGAGTTTTCAAAGCGCGTTGACGCGGGCGAAGTGGCCTCCAGCAAAGATGAGGGTGACGAGTAATGTTTGGCTTTGAGTCTCCTGAGGCAAGAAAGATGATGGTGCGGCCAACTGTCATCAGCTTCTTTGTTGTGATGGTCTTTGCCGCTGTGATGATTTCAGCTTTTGTCTTCAACATTATCCCAACGGATAAAGCGCTTGCTGGCGGGGCGAGTTTGATGGTTCTGAACGGAGTGCTACTGACGCCAACCGCATTAAAGGCTCGTCAGATTGACTATGATTACAAGGCGAAACGTATTGATGAAAAATATGGTGAAGAGGGGAACAACGTCTAATGCTTCAGGACAAAGACCGTATCTTCACCAATCTCTATGGTGCCCACAGCCCCGATCTTGAAGAGGCCAAGCAGCGCGGCGCTTGGAATTTGACGCGCGAAATGCTTGCCCAAGGGCCAGACTGGCTTTGCGACCAGATTAAAGCGTCTGGCCTGCGTGGGCGCGGCGGGGCGGGGTTTCCAACGGGCCTTAAATGGACCTTTATGCCCAAGGAAGTGCGCGAGCGGCCGCATTATCTGGTCGTAAATGCCGACGAATCCGAACCGGGTACCTGTAAAGACCGCGAGATCATGCGCCATGATCCGCATCTCCTGATTGAGGGCTGCATGGTGGCAAGCCGGGCGATGCGCGCGCACGAATGCTATGTCTATTTGCGCGGGGAATACATCGCCGAGCGCGAAGCTTTGGAAAGGGCTGTCAAAGA
>CALLUH010000029.1 GCA_938011445.1 uncultured Hyphomonadaceae bacterium | reverse complement strand
CTATTGGAAGGCATTCGCTGATGCGCCCGACTTTGAGACAGTTGCAATATCTCGTGGCGATTGCGGACACGGGACGGTTTGTCGAAGCGGCCAAGCGTCTGCATGTCAGCCAGCCGAGCCTTTCGACCCAGCTTGCCGAGATGGAAGCTGAGCTATCATGTGCGCTTGTGGAGCGGGGTCGTCATGGCGCGTTTCTGACCCCAATTGGCGAGGAAGTGGCGCGGCGCGCACGCTTTATCCTGAGCGAAGTTGAAGATATGAAAGCAGTGACGCGCGAGACGGCTTCGGGACTGGCGGGGCGCATCCGGCTTGGTGTGTTGCCGTCTGTCGGGCCTTATCTATTGCCCACCGCGACGAAGCGTTTGCATGAGCGTTTTCCCGAGCTTCGATTGTCCGTACGCGAGGAACGGACCGTTGATCTTGAGGCGCATCTGGCCAGTGGGCAGTTCGACATTATCATGTCTACGGCGGATGATCATTCGGCACATGTCTCGGTCGCGCTATTTGAAGAAACGCTCTGGATTTGCGCGGCGTCTGACGATCCTCTGGCCAAGGCTAAAGGTCCACTGCCATTGTCGAGCCTGAAGGACCGACCGCTATTGACGCTTGGGCCGGGGCATCGTTTCAGCCAGCAAATTGGCGAATTGGCGCGTAAGGCTGGCGCTTATATCAGCGAGGAATATCAAGGGACAAGCCTTGATGCGACGCGGCAAATGGCGGTGATGGGCGCGGGGATTGCCGTCTTGCCCAGCCTCTATGTGAAGATTGAGGCGCAGCGGGACAAGGAGATTACGCTGCGTCCGATTGCCGACCCGCTTGCCAAACGGAAAATATCGCTGATCTGGCGTCAGAAATCTCCCTTGGGCGAAAAATTCGAAGCCCTCGCCGGACACTTGAAGGAAACGGCTGATGCGTTGATGTAGCGTGTTAGTTTGCCAACGGATAACTTAAACCGGCCTATCCCCGTTTACCGTAGCTCTTCTCATATGTCGTCTGTGTCCGGCATAATCGTTGAGCGCATAGTGCCAGCAGCAGCGATTGTCCCAGAAGGCGAGCGTGCCGCGTGTCCAGCGGAAGCGGCAGGTAAAGCGCTCGTCGCGCGAATGGTTGAACAGGAAGTCCAAGAGGGGCTTGCTTTCGCGCTTGGTCATGCCTGCAAAGCGTAGCGTGAAAGCGGGGTTGATGTAGAGCCCCTTGCGGCCACTTTCGGGATGGGTGCGGATGACGGGGTGTTCGAACTCAGGCGCTTGACTTGCCGTGCTTGCCTGCATGGATTTGCGCGATTGGGCCGAATGTCCGGCGGCGCTATATTCGCGGCTGGCCGAATGGACGGCTTTGAGCGGGGCGAGCATGGCTTTCATCCCGTCTGACAACGCCTCATAAGCTGCGATTTGGCTCGCGAACAAAGTGTCGCCACCAATCTCGGGCACTTCAATCGCATAGAGCAGGGAGCCAAGTGCGGGTTTTTCCAGAAACGACATATCGGTGTGCCAACCGCCGCCAAAGTTTACTTTGTCTTCGGGCTCTTTGATGATTTCCAAAAGTTCAGGATGCTCGGCCATGCCTTGCACATAGGGGTGGACATTCAGCGTGCCAAACTGGCTGGCGAGGGCTTTGTGGGCTTCGGGTGTTAGTCCATGCTGGTCGCGGAAGAAGATGACGTGATGGTCGAGAAAGGCTTGGTGGATCGCGCCGAACTCACCGTCCGAAAGCTCTGCTGACAGATCAACGCCGCTGATCTCTGCGCCAAGTGCGCCGGCAATGGGGGAGATGGTGAGGGCGCTGGCCACCCGTTACTCCATCCCGACCCGTGCGGCATCCTCTGGGGTTTGCTCGGCTGTGGCCTTGATCAGCTTGGCGATATTCTCCGCGCTTTCGGCGCCTTGGACAGCGATGGCGCGATTGCCGATAAAGCAGGGCACGCCGCGCACGCCCATTTGCATGAAGAGGTTGGCTTCGCGGGCGACGGTGTCCTTGTCCGCCTCGCCCTTGAGCAGGTCGGCGATGATGGCGCGGTCGAGGCCAATGCTTTCGCCGATGTCGGCGAGCACGTCTTTGTCGCCAATGTCGCGATGGTCTTTGAAATAGGCCTCGAAAAGCGCCTCTTTTGCGGCGAGGCCCTTGCCCTGGCCTTGGGCCCAGTGGACCAAGCGATGCGCATTGGTTGTGTTCGGACGCATGTTCATATGTTCGAAATCAAACGGGATGCCCTCAGCCTGGCCATAGTCTTCGAGCGCGGCACGCATTTGCGCCCAGCGGTTTTTCGAGGCGGCCTTGGCCTCGTCATCAATATCGTCGCCGAACTTTCCCTTCATATAGGTTTTATAATCCATGCCAGCTTCGGGCACGGTCGGGTCGAGCTGATAGGGCCGGAAGAGGATTTCGGTTTCAATTTCGGGCACCAGATCAATCGCGGCTTTGAGGCGGCGCAGGCCAAGCCAGCACCATGGGCAAACAAGGTCGGAGACCATTTCAATCGCGATTTTCTGGCTCATGCGGGGGCGGGCTCCTGTTTGCTGGCGGCGTGTTTTAGGACGGTGAGATAATCGGGCTGGACTTCCATACGTGCGGTGTGGCCTTTTTTCTGGAGCAGTTTGTGCGCTTCGGCGAGCCGGTAACATGGCAGGTGCATGAACATATGATGCTCGCAATGATAGTTCACCCAATAGGGCGCAATCGTGGCGCGTTCGAACAGGTTTGCATGGGTTGTGCGGGCATGGCGCAACGGGTCGTCATTGTCGGGGGTGACGGCATGTTCGGCAATATTGCGCAGGCGCGTGATCATCGGGAGCCATGTCGCCATGGGCAGAAACCAGAGTACAAAGTAAGCCCACCAGACGCCCGCGACGGTGAGCGCGGCAAGGAAAAACAAATTGAAGATCAGATAAGGGATTGCGGAATCGCGGGCATTCTGTGCGCGGTTTTCGCTGCCTTTGCTGGCGCGGATGCCAAGGCCGAGCGCGTTCGAGAATTGGTTTGTGCGCTGCTTGAGGAAGGTCTGCCCGGTCAGGTCACGGATGATTTTGCGCTTCAGGGATGTGCGCGTGATCGGGAAGGGCTTGGAGAGAATGAGGTCGGGGTCTTCGACTTGCTGGGCGTATTTGTGATGTTTGAGATGATAGGGCCGATAGGATTTTAGCGAGCCGCCAAAGGACGGGCTGCAAAACAGTATCGACAGTGTGTCATTTACCTTTTTGTTCGGGTGCAGGCCGCCATGGGCCGCTTCATGTTCGAGCACGGCGAGGCCAAGCTGGCGTGCGCCGATGATCATGATTGCGAGCGGAATAAAGAGCGGCTGCCAGATAGCCAGCGCCATGGCGC
>CALLUH010000028.1 GCA_938011445.1 uncultured Hyphomonadaceae bacterium | reverse complement strand
AGCACTCTCAAGACTATGCCTCATGGTATGGCCATGTGCCTGGCCTTAAAGTCGTCGCGCCTTATGACGCCGCCAACGCCAAGGCGCTGCTCAAAGCCTCGATCCGCGACCCGAACCCTGTCGTCTTCCTTGAGCATGAATTGCTCTATGGCAACACGTTCGACGTGCCCGACCTAGAAGACTATGTCCTGCCCATCGGCAAAGCGGCGGTCAAACGCGAGGGCACGGACGTTACCCTTGTCGGCTATTCGCGCATGGTCGGCTTTGCCCTCGAAGCGGCTGAAAAGCTTGCCGCCGAAGGTATCTCAGCTGAAGTCGTGGATCTGCGCACCATCCGCCCGATGGACACAGACACTGTGGTCGAGAGCGTTAAGAAAACCTCGCGCATGGTCACTTGCGAAGAAGGTTGGCGCTTTATGGGCGTCGGCGCGGAGCTTTGCGCCACCGTCACCAATGAAGCCTTCGACTATCTCGACGCCCCGCCCGCCCGCGTCTGCCAAAAGGATGTCCCGCTGCCATATGCCGGCAATCTCGAAGTAATGAGCCTTCCGAATACGGATGATATTGTCGCGGCGGCTAAAGCTGTTTGTGAGGGGATGTAGCCATGCCAATTAACATCACAATGCCCGCGCTTAGCCCGACCATGGAAGAGGGCACGCTCGCCAAATGGCTCGTCAAAGAGGGCGACGAGGTCAGCTCCGGTGATCTGATTGCCGAGATTGAAACCGATAAGGCGACGATGGAAGTCGAAGCCGTGGACGAAGGCGTTATCGCCAAGCTGCTCGTCGAAGAAGGCACTGAAGGCGTCGCAGTAAACGCCGTGATCGCTGTGCTGGCCGAAGATGGTGAAGATGCCAGCGCCCTCGAGGCCCCTGCCTCCGCAGGGGAGACGGCAAAGCCCGCTGCTGCCGCGCCTGAACCTACACTGGAAACACCAGCGCCAAAGCCCGAAACGTCCGCGTCCCCTGCGAAGGCAGGGGCGGCTCCGGAAACTCCACAAAAACTTGCCTCGACCCCCATGCCCGGCGCGCGCATCAAGGCCAGCCCGCTGGCCAAACGCATTGCAGCGCTTAAAGGCATTGATCTCTCTGCGCTGACCGGCTCCGGCCCGCATGGCCGCATCGTCAAAAAGGATGTCGAGAACGCCAAGCCCGGCACAGCCGTAGCGACGAGAACTGCCGCTTCCCCTTCCAAAGTAGGGACCGCGAGCCCCGATGGCCTGATCCTGCCGCAACTGCTCGACGACCGCGTCTATGATCCTGAAAGCTATGAGCTTGTCCCGCTTGATGGGGTGCGCCGTGTCGTGGCCCGCCGCCTGACCGAGAGCTTCATGCAGGTGCCGCACTTCCCGCTAACCGTGGATTTGCGGCTCGACAAATTGCTCGCTGCCCGCAAAGGCATCAATGCCGCCGCGCGCGAGGGGATCAAAATCTCCGTCAATGATATGCTGATCAAAGCGTCCGCGCTTTCATTGATGGATGAGCCAGATTGCAATGCGTCCTATACGGATGATGGTATCGCCTACCATAATGGCGCACATATCTCTGTCGCCGTGGCGATTGATGGCGGGCTGATTACGCCGGTTGTTCGCAATGCGCATCTCAAGGGTCTCGCGGAAATCTCTGCCGAGATGAAAGACCTCGCCGCCCGTGCCCGCGAACGCAAGCTCAAGCCGCAGGAATATATGGGCGGCACATTCAGTCTCTCAAATCTCGGCATGTTCGGCATCTCCAATTTCGGCTCGATCATCAACCCGCCCGAAGGTATGATCATGTCCGTCGGTGCAGGCGCAAAACAGCCCGTCGTTGGCGAGAACGATCAGTTAGAAGTGGCGACGGTGATGAGCGTAACGCTCACCTGCGACCACCGCGTCATCGGCGGCGCAGAGGGTGCCAAATGGCTTCAGGCCTTCAAACGCTATGTCGAACAGCCTGAGGCGATGTTGCTGTAACGGAACACACCAGCCTCATCCTGAGCGAAGTCGAAGGATGGGGCGTGCGGCCCGCCCGCATGGTTCGACTTCGCTCACCATGAGGGCTAGTTTGCAAAGGTGCGGCCACGGTAGAAAGATTAGGACAACTGACTATGACTGACACAAATTTCGATCTCATCGTCATCGGCTCGGGCCCGGGCGGATATGTTACTGCCATTCGCGGCAGTCAGCTCGGTATGAAAGTGGCTGTCGTCGAGCGCGCTGAAATTGGCGGCGTTTGCCTGAACTGGGGCTGCATCCCAACCAAGGCTTTGTTGCGCTCTGCCGAGGTGATGCATTTGATGAAGCATGCGACGGACTTTGGCCTCAAAGCCGTCAAGCCGGAAGTTGATCTGGAAGCCGTGGTCAAGCGCTCGCGCGGTGTGGCTTCGCAATTGTCAGGCGGCGTGAAATTCCTGATGAAGAAAAACAAGATCACCGTGCTCGAAGGCGAAGCGCGGCTTGAGAAGGGCAGCCCGGCCCCGAAAGTCATCGTCAAAGCCAATAAGGACGGCAAAGACGCAAGCTATCAGGCCAAGCATGTCATCCTCGCCACGGGCGCTCGCGCTCGCGCCATCCCGCAAGCCGGACTTGAGCCAGACGGCAAGCTGATCTGGACCTATAAGGAAGCCATGGTGCCGGACGTGATGCCGAAAAAACTGCTCGTCATCGGCTCCGGCGCAATCGGGATCGAGTTTGCGAGCTTCTATAACGAGCTTGGCGCAGACGTCACCGTGGTCGAAGCGGTCGACCGCATCCTGCCCGCTGAAGACGAAGAAATCTCAGCCATGGCGGAGAAGGCGTTCAAGAAGCAGGGGCTCAAAATTCTGACCAAGGCGAGCGTCAAAGATCTCAAAGCGGGCAAAAACAGCGTCAAAGCCACGATCACGCCAGAAGGCGGCAAGGGCGAAACTCATGAGTTTGACCGCGTGATCTTAGCCGTTGGCATTGTCGGCAATGTCGAAGGCTTGGGGCTTGAAGCGCTCGGCGTCGAAATAGACCGTACACATGTTAAAGTGGACGGCTTCGGCCGGACGGGCGTGGCGGGTCTTTACGCCATTGGCGACCTTACCGGCGGGCCATGGCTTGCGCACAAAGCCTCCCATGAAGGCGTCCTTTGCGTCGAGGGTATTCACGGTAAAAACGAAGCCCACCCCTTCGACGCGTGGAATGTCCCGGGTTGCACCTATGCCCATCCGCAAGTCGCCAGTGTCGGCCTGACCGAAGCCAAAGCGAAAGAAGCCGGCCACAAAATCAAGGTCGGCCGTTTCCCGTTTGTCGGCAATGGCAAATCCATTGCGCTCGGCGCAGGCGAGGGCATGGTCAAAACTATTTTTGACAAAGAGACGGGCGAACTCCTCGGCGCACATATGATCGGCGCGGAAGTGACCGAACTGATCCAAGGCTATGTCATCGCGCGGCAAGCCGAGCTGACCGAAGAAGACCTGATGCACACCATCTTCCCGCACCCCACCTTGTCGGAAATGATGCATGAAGCCGTGCTCGACGCCGAGGGTCGCGCATTACATATCTAGCTTTAGCGCGGTTTGCCTAACCGAAAATGCCGCGCCGCTTCAGCCTGCGTTCGCAGCTTCCCAATTGGCGCTGGAACCGGCCTGTATCGGCGGCGACGCGGTCGGCAATCCCGATCAGTCGAGTATTGCCCCGCCAAGTCCCGCGCGTATAGCCGCCTGCACCCTCATGATAAGCGAGATATTGTGACCGCGCATCGGATATCGCGATACCCGCCGATCGCGCAGATCGCGCCGTGTACCAACCAATAAAATCGCTCGCATCAGCAAAACTGTCTCGGCTCGCACCTGGTCGATTTGTGGATGCTTTATATTCGTCCCATGTGCCGTCAAGCGCTTGGGCGAAGCCGCGTGCCGACGAGGGGCGACGTCCTTTCGCGATGCCAAAAAAGCGCCTCCGGCCTCGCGGCGGTCTGGCGTCACGTTTGAAATTGGACTCGGTTTTGATGATCGCCATTTGCAGCGACACCGGCGTGCCCCACCGCGCCTCGGTGGCTGCGGCCGCCCTATACCAGCTTTTCCGGCCGTCAAAAATGCTGCAGATATTTTCCTGTTCGGACGCGCTCGGCGGTGTGGTCGAGCATCCAGCGAGGAGCAGGAGGCAGAGAAGAAAGATGTTTACACGAAGCATGACCTAATTATGCCAGTTCAATGCGCGAAACTCAAAACCTCAATCATGAAAGCTCTGTTAGGGTTTCGCGGGCAGGCGCACCGTAAGGATGTCAATGCGTGGCGGCATGTTGAGCCGCAATGGCAGGCCGACCATGCCTGTTCCAGACGTCACGTAGACATGTTGCATCTTCTCGCCAATGGGAACACGGTGCAGCCCCTTGTCAAACGGGTACTGGGTCGGGATAACGCGGTGGATAAGGCCGGGCAGGCGCACTTGCCCGCCATGAGTGTGTCCGGCGAGCATCAGGTCATAGTCAAAGCTGGCCGGTACGCTAAGTGCGATGTCAGGATTATGGGTGAGCAGAAAAACAGGAAGGTTCGGCAGATCGGCTGCGAAGTCATAATTCTCTTGCCGCAACCATAGATCCGA
>CALLUH010000027.1 GCA_938011445.1 uncultured Hyphomonadaceae bacterium | reverse complement strand
CGTCATAATGGCCTCCAACCCTTCCGAGCAAAGACTTTATCTCTGATCCATTGATATATACTTGATCGTGTCCCCGAAAATTCTTGGGAATTGGCCCGCCTGATTGCTTTCTTTTTGCCCTCAAAACTGGCAAAGACCGCTCATGCTTCGACTGTTTGCCGCGCTCCCGATACGAGATGATATTGCCGATTGGCTCGCGCCGATGCAGGGCGATGTCAGCGGCGCATCATGGCGGCCAAGGCTTAATTTCCATATCACTTTGCAGTTTTTCGGCGATGTCGAGCGCAATAAGGCGGTCGATCTTGATTTGGCGCTGGCAGACATTCGAGCGCCGCAAATGAAGCTCAAACTCTCTGGCGCTGGGTTTTTCGGCTCGAACCAGCCTTATGCCTTGTGGGCGGGGGTGGCCTATGACGAGGCGCTGGCAGATCTGGCCCGCCAGTGTGCCCGTGCCGCGCGGCGTCTCGGCCTGCCCATTGAGAAGCGCAAATTCATCCCGCATGTCACGCTCGCCTATTGCCACAATACCCCGCTCGAAGAGGCGCTCGGCTTTGTGCGCCGTTTCGAACATGTCCAAAGCGCGCCTTTCTGGGCGGACCGGTTCCATTTGTATTCGTCCAGATTGGGCGGTGGCCCCTCGCGTTATACCGCTGAGGCCGACTATCCGCTCGGGGGCTAACACGGCCTCGTTCACGATAGTCTGATGCGCGCGGGATCGCCGAAACGGTTGCTTCCCCCCAAGAGGAGTTATATTCCCCGATGAGTAATCCTCGGGAGAATATCGGCATGTCGCGCTTTTCTTTTCGTCTTGGCCGTATTGCGATGCTCGGCATTGGTTTCGCTCTGGCAGCGTGCGCCAGCCAGCCGCGTGATCTGAACTCGCTTTACGCCCGTTCAGCGCAATATCATGGCCCTGAACGCAATCCGATCATTGTAATCCCGGGCATTCTGGGCAGCGTGCTTGTCGAGAATGAAACCGAACGTACCGTTTGGGGTGCGTTCAAGCGGCAAACCGCCGATCCGCGCACATCCGAGGGCATGCGTTTGCTGGCGCTTCCGATTGCCGCTGACACGCCGCTTAACCGGCTGCGCGATGATGTCCGGCCCAATGGTGTGCTCGATCAGGTCCGGCTAAGCCTTTTGGGCATTCCGGTCGCTATCCGTGCCTATGTCGGTATTCTGACGACGCTCGGGGCAGGGGGCTATACGGACGGGGCGATCGGGCTCAATGGTATTGACTATGGCGAGGGGCATTTTACTTGCTACCAGTTCGATTATGACTGGCGGCGCGATAATGTCGAAAACGCCAAACGGCTGGCCGCCTTCATCGACGCCCGCCGTGCCGATTTGCAAGCTGAATACAAGACCCGCTATGGCATCGACAATGCCGACATCAAATTCGATATTGTCGCCCATTCCATGGGTGGCCTGCTTACGCGTTATTTCATGCGCTATGGCGAGGCTGATCTGCCCGTAGACGGCTCTGTGCCCGCGCTAACATGGGCCGGCGCAGAACATGTCGAGCGGGTTGTGCTGGTCGGCACGCCAAATGCCGGCGCGGGCGAAGCGTTCGAGCAATTGCTCAATGGCTATGATCCGGGCAAGCCGGTGCTGCCGCATTATCCAGCGCCGGTGCTGGGCACCTATCCGTCCATCTATCAATTGCTGCCGCGCCCGCGTCATCAGCGGGTTATCTTCGAAGGAGACGGGCAAACCCCCGTCGGCGACCTATATGATGGTGCGCTTTGGGAGCAATATGGTTGGGGGCTGGCCGCGCATGACAAAGACACCCGCAAATTCCTCGAAAACACTTTGCCCGATGTCGCAGACCCGGAAGAGCGCCGCCGCATTGCCACCGGTTTTCAGGCAACCGCGCTCGCCCGCGCCCGCCAATTTCATGCTGCGATAGACCGTCCCGCCAAATTACCCGACGGCGTTGATCTCTATCTCTTCGCTGGCGATCTTGAACAGACCGTGGACCGCGTGCAGGTCAATCCTGAAACCGGCAAGGGCCGCGTCATGGACCGCTCGCCTGGAGACGGCACCGTGGTGCGCTATAGCGCGCTAATGGATGAACGCACAGGCGGGGACTGGTCGCCCTATCTTGTGTCGCCGATTGACTGGAGCGACGTAAATTTCATTGCCGCAGATCATATCGGGCTGACCTCTGATCCGTCCTTTGCTAATAATGTACTTTACCTTCTGCTCGAAGAGGCCCGGGACTAGCCATGCGAATATGCCGCCGCCCAACCCCGTGAGGAGGTCGATTATGTGCTTTAGATCTTTCCAATTGTTCTGGCTCGCTGCGGTGGTCGGGCTTGTAAGCTGCACCCAGCTTGGCCTGCGCCATGCCAGTTTGAACACGACGCGGCCTGAAAACGCGGCCATGCCTGCCATTGCCGCAACCAGCCTGTCCGAATGGGAAGCGGGCAAACCGGCCCTGCGCGCGCAATTTGCCGAATATGTCTATGGCACATGGCCAGAAGGGCTTGCGGTGACCATTGGCGAGACGCGGATTGCCGACGCCAATTATCTTGATGGGCGCGGCGTGCTTGAAGAAACCGAGATCACGCTTGGACGGGGCGCAGGTGCGCGCCGCTTCATGCTGGCGATGGCCTTGCCAAACCTGCCCGAAGGCGCGCCGCCCGCACCAATTATCATCGGCCAGACCTTTTCGGACAATTGCCTCGTCTTCCGTTCAACGGCGCTGCACCGGCGGGTTGGAGAGCCGTGCGAGAAAGCCAGGACGGGCGGGTTTGGCGGCTGGGCGCTGATACAGATTCTTGGCCGCTATATCGCCCGCGCGCCGATCGACCGGTATTTTGATCGCGGCGTGGCCTATGCCAATTTCTATGCCAGCGAGATTGTGCCCGACCGCCCGCGTGCGGGTGCGGAAGTGATGGCAGCTTTGCGCCAACAGCCGGGCATTACCGCATCCAGCGCTCTGTCATTCTGGGGCTATGGCTATTCGGCCGCGATTGACTTGCTGGAGAGGGATGGCCGCATTGATACCACTCGCATCGGTATTTGGGGTCATTCGCGCCACGGCAAATCCGCACTCGTCGCCGCCGCTTGGGACGACCGTATCGGACTTGTTATGGCTCACCAGTCCGGCTTTGGCGGCTCTGCCCTGTCGCGCTCGAAAACTGGCGAGCGGATTGATCGGGTCGCGCAAACCTATCCGCATTGGTTTACCCCGGCCTTTCAGGATTTCGCCAAAGCGCCCGGGAATTTGCCGCTCGACCAACACCAACTATTGGCCCTGCTCGCCCCGCGTCCTGTTTTTCTCGGCAATGGGCGGCGTGATGTCTGGTCTGATCCGAACTCGACTTATCGGGCCGCTCAAGCAGCCTCTGTTGTCTATGGGCTGTATGGCAGCGATGGGCTTGCCCAAACAGGGCTGAGAGACTTCAATCCCGCTGCTGATCTAAGCTTCCATATGCGGGCAGGGGCGCATGGCACCACGCCAGAGGATGTTGCGGCGCTGTTTGCTTTTCTCGATGCGCACTGGGGATTGTAAGTTACGTTACACATTCTTCATGTGTTGTAAAATTGTTGCAAAGCAGCGCTCTTTACATGCCCAAGGCCGATCATGGGGAATTGCGGCTTGCCACCACTTGAAATTTGGTTTTGTCTTTGCATTTGGTTTCGTCTTTGCAAGAGATGGCCGGGTCGGTTGTTTGGTGGAGAAGATTATGCGCAGTTTCGGGATGGCTTTGGGTGTATTGGCGCTGGCTGCGTCGGTGCAGGCTGATACGGCGTCCATGAACCATAATGTGTTCGGCGTGTTTGTAACCCCTGACGGTACGTCCCATATCGAGATTTCCGATTGCGGAGATGGCTCCCCTTGTGGGCGCATTGTCTGGATTGATCCAGCCTCGCTTCCGGAAGGGGAGACACCTGACACAGTTGAGGGGCGCAATGGCAAACTGCTAATGGGCATGCGCCTGATTGAGGGGTTCGAACGCCGCAAGAAAGACTGGCGCGGCGGGTCTATTTACGATCCCGAAAATGATAAAATATATGCGGCCCGTCTTAAGCGGCTTTCAGGAAGTGAATTGCAGCTTAAGGGCTGTATTGGCCCGATTTGCCAGACCCAGATCTGGGCGGCGCTGGCTGACTAGAGCGCATTCGCAAAACTTGGAACCGGTTTTGATTAAAAATGCGCGGCGCAACAAGCGCGCCTTTCTCTGTGGTTACCGGTCCGCTGCGCTTATGCTCGGGCCGATTTGAGGGTCTGGCGCGGCGCGGCCATCGGTGCGGATAAATGACAATTCCAGCTCAAACGCCTCGACGGGGGGATCCTCGAGCCGTGTCTGAAATTGTGCCATTTGCCCGGGAGCCAGTGCGTCCACATCGAGCGCCGTCCGAACGGAGGTAATTTCTGCGCCGCGTTCATCACGCAGGCCGACCCGGACGTCTGAGCGGGGCTGATCCTGTTCGGACGTGTTGCGAACCGTCCCGTTGATGATGAGGATGGGTTGGGTGCCTTCAAAGGTTCTTTTGGCATCAATATCGGCAAAATCGAGCCCGAACCGGTTCACATCCAGACCGACCAGCTTGTAGGCTCTGGCTGATTCGGGCCAGAAATTGACCAGTTGATTGCGGAAAACGACAGCCGATGTGACGATGCTGATAAATAATATCGCCATGATCAGCCAGATGGAAATGGCCGTTAGATTGCTCCGCCTCTGACGTTTTTCGCGCAGTCTGAGCCGATAGGCTGCATGGGCGCCAGCTGTCGCAAGTTCGGCAGGTTGGCGCGGGATAGCGCCTTCGGGCTGGACGTGCCATGTATGAGTGCAGGCGGCACATTTGACACTGCGGCCACTGTCGCCAATGGTGCTGTCGTCGGCGAAATATTGAGTCTCGCAAGAAGGGCAAGTAAGGATCATGTCTTGGACATTCCGGCAATTCACTGAAATAGTCGCGTTCTGCGATTCACCATAATGATTGTCACCATGACACGCCATAGTCCAGACCGAATTGATGCTCCGAGTGTGCGCTTTGACCGCGTGGGGCTGCGATATGACAGCTCTGAGGATGTGTTAAGTGATCTGACATTCGAGCTTGAACAGGGCGCATTCGCCTTTCTGACGGGGGCTTCGGGGGCGGGCAAGACCAGCCTTTTGCGACTGATTTATCTCGCGCTGAGGCCGACCCATGGCGAAGTGTATTTGTTTGGCCAACGTGTCAGCCAGTTGCGTAGAGCGCAATTGTCGGCGCTGCGCCGGCGGGTCGGGATCGTGTTTCAGGATTTCCGCCTGCTCGAGCATTTATCCGCGTATGAAAATGTCGCCCTGCCTTTGCGCGTTCAGGGGCAAAAAGAGCCGAATTATCGCGCTGATGTCGAAGACCTGCTAAACTGGGTCGGGCTGGGCGAGAGGTTGCATGCGCGGCCTGAAACACTGTCGGGCGGAGAGCAGCAAAGGGTTGCTATTGCCCGCGCGCTGGTTAGTAAACCGGATCTCCTGATCGCCGACGAACCAACAGGGAATGTTGATCCGAACATGGCCGAGCGATTGATGCGTCTGTTTGCGGAATTAAACAGCCGGCTTGGCGCGAGTGTGCTGGTGGCGACCCATGATCATGGACTTATCGCCCGTCATAATGCGCCTGTCCTGAGGCTGCAAAACGGCTTATTGGTGCGCGATGGACAAGAGAGGGCAGGATGAGCCGAGCGACGACCACGCCCCGCGAAAGCCCGCTTTTGCCGGAAAGCGATGCGCGTGAAGTGGCGCTTTTATTTGTTGTCGCGGCCTTGTGCTTTCTGGCTGCACTTGTCGCGCTGTCAGCACGGTCGAGCTATGGTGCGGCGGCGGAATGGACAAGCGCGTCTGAAGGCGAGTTGACGGTGAGATTGCGCGGGGTTGATGCGCGGGCGGCGGGCCGGGCCGAAGCGCTGATTACCGAAATCGAAGGTGTTGCGCAGGCGCGGCTTATTCCACGCGAGGAAGCGGCGCAAATGCTTGCGCCATGGTTTGGCTCGAACGGGCTTCCGGCGGGCTTGCCCGTGCCGACATTGATCGAAGTCAGCGCGGTGCCTGGGGCCGGTGAACTTGCAGATAGCCTGACAAGCGCTCTGGGCGCGGCCGGGTTTGATGCGCTGATCGACGATCACGCCCAATGGGGACAGGATGTCCGGCGCGCGCTTGGCATGGCGCGCTTTGCAGCCTTCGCTGCGGTGGCTTTGCTGGTGGCAACAGCGGTGGCGGTGATTGCGTTTGCAACCCATGCGGCACTGCTTGCGCGGCGGGATATTGTCAATGTGCTGCATTTGAGCGGAGCGCCGGACCCTTTCATTGCCAATTTGTTTGAGCGGCGTTTCTGGCTTCTGGGCCTGCGCGGTGGGTCGATTGGCGCCGTGGCGGCACTTGGCGCGGCTGCATTGCTGGTATTTGCGCTGGGGTCTCATGCCGAGCGGACATGGTTATTGCCACGCCTGAGCCTCGACTTTTGGGATTTTCTAATCTTGCTGTTGACGCCGATCATTGCGGGCTTTGCATCCCGCATCGCCGCGCGGCGTACCGTGCTTAACGAGCTTGCAAGGACGATATAGGATGCGCCGCAAGCTCTTTATTTTTTCACTCTTGGCGCTGGCCGTTTTCGCCGTTTTCGATTTTTGGACATTTTGTCTGTTTGCGACGAAACTGACGCCGGCCAAGGATGTGCGGGCGGATGCGGCGATTGCGCTGACGGGGGGCTCGGGCTTGCGGATTGCGGCGGGTGTTGAACTGGTCGTCTCTGGTGCGGTGCCGAAATTGCTGGTGTCGGGTGTTCATCCGGATGTGACGATGGATGACATCGCCAAGCTTGGTGGCGGCCCGGCCGAGACTTATGCCTGCTGCGTTACACTGGGCCGGATTGCGGCGACAACGGTTGGCAATGCCAAGGAAGCGGGGGATTGGACGAGGGAGAATGGCTATGGCTCGATTGTTCTGGTGACCTCGGACTATCACATGCCGCGCAGCCTCATTCTCATGAACAAAGCGATGCCTGATATGGATATGATCCTCTATCCGGTCCGTACAAAGATTGATCCGGGTCGGCCCTTTGAGAGTTTCAAAACCTTTCGCTCGCTCGTTCAGGAATGGATGAAATGGCGCGTTACAAAGCTGCGTTCGGGGCGTGACGGGGTGGTGTCGCTCTGATGATCCGCTCCTGTCTTTTCGTCCTGTGGGCCGTCGGGTCGATGCTCGGTCTGGGCCTGTTTTTTATGCCCGCAATTTTGTTTTCGCGCCGCTGGGTTATTTCGGGCATTCGTTGGTGGGCGAAGGGTTTGCGCTGGGGCACAAAGTTTTTCGTCGGCATAGATACAGATATTCGGGGGATGGAAAACCTGCCCTCTGGCCCGCTGATTTATGCCAGCAAGCATCAATGCATGTATGACACTTTGCTGCCCTTCATCATTCTGTCTGATCCAGCCGTGATCCTGAAAAAGGAACTGCTCTGGTATCCCGTCTTTGGCTGGTATGCTTATCGCGGCGGCATGATCCCGATTGATCGGGCCGGTAATATGAAAACGCTCAAAGCCATGATCCGCAAAGCCCGCCAACGCGCTGAAGAGGGGCGTCAGATTATTATTTATCCCGAAGGGACGCGCCGAAAACCCGGCGCGGAAGCGGATTACAAGATCGGCGTGTTTGCGCTTTATAATGATCTACAGGTGCCTTGTGTTCCGGTGGCGACCAATGCGGGCCTGTTCTGGCCGGGCAAGGGGATCCGTCTCAAGCCTGGACGGGTCGTCATCGAAATTCTTGAACCTCTGCCAATTGGCCTCAAACGTGGTGACTTTATGGATAGACTTGAAACCTCAATAGAGACCGCGTGCCGTCCGCTTTTTGACGAAGGACTGGCCGCACTGGCCGAGCATGGTCACACCTATCAGGATGCGCCGTCTTGATCCGCTCGATTGTCTTTGCAGGATGGATATACCTGTCCATGTTCCTGCTCGCGCTGGTCACGCTGCCTTTCTTTTTGTTTTCGCGCTGGATTGCGCTTGAGACCGTGCGGCTCTGGATGAAGAATGTCAGGTTCAGCTTGCGCTGGATCCTTGGCATCGAGACGGAGATACGTGGCCGCGAAAATGTGCCCGAAGGCGCGCTATTATATGCCAGCAAACACCAGACCATGTATGATGCCTTCTTCCCGTTTCTGATCCTTGATGATCCGGCGGTGATCATCAAACAGGAATTGCTCTGGTATCCGATCTTTGGCTGGTATGCGTGGCGCACGGATATGATCCCGATCAAGCGCGGGGGCGGGGCGAAGACGTTCGAGACCATGTATGCCGAAGCGCGCAAACGCACCGATAAAGGCCATCAGGTTCTGATCTTTCCCGAAGGCACACGCAAACTGCCCGGCGCACCGCCCGCCTACAAAAAGGGCGTTCACGGACTTTATGAGGGGCTTGGCGTGCCCTGTATGCCGGTCGCGCACAATGCCGGATTGTGCTGGCCAAGGCGCGGCATCAGGCGAAGGCCGGGCAAGATCATCGTCGAATGCTTGCCCGTCTTTCCGGCAGGGCTTGGCGAGGCGGAATTTATGGCCGAGCTTGAAGGCGCAATCGAGCCAGCGTGTGACCGGCTGCTTGATGAAGGGCTTGCCATTCAGGGGCGCACGCGGGCAGATTTGAAAGTGAACAAGCGATGAGCCAGGCGGATGTGAAAACAGGACCGAAGAAGCGCTGGCTTTACGGGCCGATTATCGGCTTTGTCCTGCTTGTGGCACTTTACGCGGCCTATTGGTTTTACGCGATCGGAAAAATCGAGCAGCGGCTCGATCAATGGATAGCAGAACAACGTGCTCAAGGCGTCGAGATTGATTATGCCGCCCGCGCATTTGGCGGGTTTCCCTATCGGTTTATGGTCAGGCTGGACGCGCCAACCTATCGAGACGGGGCGTCGAAATGGAGCGGCGAGACGCTCGAAGTGTTTCTGCAGCCATGGAATCTGCGGCACGCGCTTGTGCGGACGCCGGGGCGAAACGAAATAGATTTGCAAGGGCTGGCGGGGACAGCTTTGCTTGACGCTGGATCGGCGGCGAGTTTTCGTTGGAATGGCGATGGACTGACTGATTTTGGCCTGACGCTGAACCTTGCCGAGTTTGTGTCCGGTCAGGCCGATGTGTCGGTGCGCGGGCTGACGGGCAATTACCGGCTGCGCGACGATACGGTGCGCCTTGGTCTTGATTGGGAGGCGGTGTCCGTTTCGGAAGATCTGATCGCGGGGCAGGACTGGGCCTTTCTCGGGCCTGATCTGCAAGCGAGCCGGTTACGTGTCGAGCTTGTGGGGCTGACCGATCCGGGATTGGAAAGCGATGTCCGGGACCGCAGCGTCAATCTTGCCCAGCTTCGGCTAAATTGGGGACCGCTCAAGCTGGGTGTAAAGGGGGATGTTGATATTACCCCGACCGGCCATCTCGACGGGCCGATACATGTCCGGCTTGATGAGGCTGATGCTTTGTCCGAAGCTATGGCGCAAAGAGGGCATTTTCCGTCCCAAATCACCCTGATTGTCGAGGCGGTCGGTGCGGCGTCGGAAGATGGCGCGTTTTTCACTCTGCCAATCCGAGATGGTGCGGTGAACATTCTTGGATTTCCGGTCGCATCAGTGCCGCCAATCGCGCCCGCTTTGCCCGCGTCTGGAGCCGATGCGCTTGCCCAATGAGCCCGCCCGAAACTTACGCCATCAAAACAGCCTGTGAGGTATTGGCCGCGCGCGACCGTGCGCTTGCCCGCGCTTATCAGGACTGCGGCGTGCCCGAATGGCGCGCGCGTCCCCTCGATTTTTCATTGCTTGCCAGCCTTGTCACACATCAGCTCATCTCACTGCAAGCGGCGGCGAGCATCTGGGCGCGGCTGGAAACCTGTCTCGGCGAAGTAACCGCAGAGGCCATGCTTGACGCGCCCGAACCGGATTTGCGCGCGTGCGGTCTGTCGCGGCCCAAAATTGCGCATATGAAGTCCATCGCTAAGGCCACGCTCGGCCCGCTTGATCTTGAGAGGCTCGCCGGTCTCCCGCTTGAAGACGCCCGCAAAAATCTCCTTGCCATTAAGGGCATTGGCCCGTGGACGGCGGAACTGGTGGCGCTCTATGCGCTTGGGGCGGTGGACGCTTTCCCACATGGCGATGTCGGCCTGATGGAGAGCTATAAGCGGCTTGCAAATGCACAAACACGCCACACTGCGGCGGCTTTCTCCGAGCTCGCCGTGGGCTGGCAACCCTATCGCGGTGTGGCCGCGCACCTGCTCTGGGCGTGGTTACATTTTGACCGCGCGCAACGAAAAGAGGCTCGCCAAAAGCGAAAACTGTCATAGATTGGTCTTAACCTCTTGTTAATGACAGGTCAGACACGAATAGGAGATGCGCGTTCACTTGGTTAAAACGAAATAAAATCAATACAATAACCGTATGGAGCCCCCAATGTTAGAGGCGGCTCCCAGACCGGTTGAAGGCGGACCTGCCCTCGTCCTGAACGCAGATTTCCGGCCCCTGAGCTATTTCCCGCTTTCGCTCTGGTGCTGGCAGGATGTCGTCAAAGCGGTTTTTCTCGACCGTGTCGATGTCATCGCCGAATATGATTACACTGTCCGCTCGCAAAACTTCGAGATGCGTTTGCCAAGCGTGATTGCGCTGCATGAATTTGTAAACCAGAACCGCTCGCCCGCTTTTACGCGGTTTAATGTGTTTCTGCGCGACGGTTTCAAATGCGCCTATTGCGGCGCCTCGGGCGAGTTGACCTTCGACCATGTCATCCCGCGTTCAAAGGGCGGGCGGACCTCATGGAACAATATTGTTGCGGCCTGCTCGCCGTGCAATCTGCGCAAGGGCGGTCGTCTGCCCAAAGAGGCGCGCATGTTTCCGGCCAAAGCGCCTGCCCAGCCGAGCCATTATCAATTACAAGAGATTGGCCGCAAATTTCCGCCCGGCCATATGCACGAAACATGGCTTGACTATCTTTACTGGGATATCGAGCTGGAATCCTGAGCGGTTTGGACGCTTGCGGCGCGGTGCTGTCTGAGCGCGTTCAGATAGACTGTCCGTGCGGCAAGGAAGCTGAAAACTGTCAGCGCGATAGAGACCAGTGCATTATAGCCCGCCATTGAGACGCCGAACATCCGCCACGGTGCGTCAATGCAGGAGACCGTCGCGATCGGCGTGCTGAGCGCTTCGATGAGATCGGCGCTGTTGATGTCACCTATGCCGCCGCTTGAACACGCGCTCGGTCCCGCCCAGAATTTCCACTCTACGCCCGCATGATAGCTCGCCACCACTGCGCCGGTCAGAAAAACAAGGCCGAGCATGGTGTTGAGTGCGACAAGATAGCGATTGGCTGGTTTGCGTTGCCATAAGACAAGCCCCGCCACGGCCATGGCCGCCGCCGCCCAATACACATCTCGCTGGCGTAAGCAGAGCGGGCAGGGGGCGAATTTGCCGATAATCTCGAAGGCATGCGCGCCCAGCAACATGGCCAGCGAGGCCAAAATCGCAAGGATTGGCCAGCTTGGCCCAGACATTGGGTGTCTAATCGCATTTATCATCAAAGCAGTGTGGCAAGGCTGGCGCATAGATGCAATGCGACGGTTTGGATTTTGGGCGGGGAATGGCCGGACAATCCGTATGCCCTGCGCAGGGGGCACGGTTCATTGAACCTCCCATCGCCACCCCCCAAGACCCGTAGACCCCTGCGCAGGCAGGGGTCCATGGAGCGGACTTGCGCCAATTGATTTGCACGCACAGTCTTTGGATACCTGCCTGCGCAGGTATCGTCGGTACGTGGAGATTATATCCGCTTCGTCCGTATTCTCAGCGCACGCTCGGGATACGGCTAGCGGAGGCTCCCTCTGACCAAAACTGGGCCTCAACCCTGATCTTGGATGCGTCATTGCAGGGCCCCGACCGTGCAATCCATCTCGTGCTGTTGCGGTGGATGATGGATCCTCTGGTCAAGCCAGAGGATGACGCAAACCGGGAAAGTAATCTCTGATCAAAAGCGGACGAAAATCTCCGTATGCCCTGCGCAGGCAGGGCTGGTGCAACCCAGTATCAACACGCGGCAATCCGCCCCTGCCTGCGCACGGAACACGGTCCGTTAAATGCCCATCGCCCCCCCAAGACCCGCAGACCCCTGCGCAGGCAGGGGTCCATGGACAGAACTTGCACCACTTGATGTTGAACTCCGGTCTCTGGATACCTGCCTGCGCAGGTATCGTCGGTACAGTTGCGAATTAGGAACCAAACCAG
>CALLUH010000026.1 GCA_938011445.1 uncultured Hyphomonadaceae bacterium | reverse complement strand
GAAAAGCTCATCGTCATAGGCGGCGGCCCGATCGGCATCGAAATGGCCCAAGCCTTCCAGCGCCTCGGCTCCGAAGTTACCGTAATCGAGATGGGCCGCGCCCTCGCCCGCGCAGACAAAGACCATGCTGCCACAGCCCTGCAAGCCCTTCAAAAGGAAGGGATCAACATTATGGAGCATCACAAGGCGACAAAAGTCTCCGGCAGCAATGGCAATGTCACCGTGCACACCGAATCTCTGGACGGTCACACCCATGATGTTCAGGGCAGCCATATCCTTGTTGCCGTTGGCCGACGCACGTTCCTTGACGGGCTGGACGTGGAGAAAGCTGGCGTGACCGTCGAAGGCGGAAATGTCGTGGTGAAAAAGAACCTGCAATCTGTCTCCAATAAGCGCGTCTGGGCGCTGGGCGATGCGACCGGCAAAGCGCAATTTACTCATGTTGCGGGCTATCATGCCTCGATCTTTACCCAAGCGGCCATTTTGGGCCTGCCGGGCAAGGACGCCGACGCCGCCCCCCTCCCCGCCGTCACCTATATGCAGCCTGAAATTGCCCAGCTCGGCCTGACCGAGGCCGAGGCACGCGCCAAACATGGCGACAAAGTTGTGGCCGGCACGTTTGCCTTCGACGAAAACGACCGTGCGATCGCCGAACGCAAGACCGATGGCGAAGTCAAGATTATCTGGATGGGCAAGAAGATTTTAGGCGCATCTATCCTCGGGGAAGGCGCTGGCGACCTGTTGCAAATTGTCTCAATCGCCATGGTCAATAATCTCGGTCCAAGCGGGCTGATCAATCACATGTCCCCATATCCCACGCGGGCTGAAGCGGTCAAACGGGCCGTTTCAGGGTCCGATCAGTTCGGCGGGCGGTTCTTCTCGAGCAAGGCTGTGCGCTTCATTGTGGGCTTGCGTCATTAAGGGGGCTGATTTACCCCACTTTGCATGAGTGACAGTGCTGATTTCGTCCCTGAACCGAGTGTAACGACATCTTTATGGCGTGACAGCCTGTCGGTTCGGCTGTTGGCGGTGACGATCGGTGTCATTCTGCTGGTCGAGCTGCTTATCTTCATCCCGTCGGCGGTAAACTTCCGCGATAATTGGATAGATGAGCGGGTCCAGGCCGCCCGCATCGCCACGCTGGCGCTTGACACAAGCCCCGGGCGGAAAGTGTCCGAGGAGTTGGCAGCTGAACTGCTTGCGAACGCTGAAGTGCTTGCCGTTTCAGAAGTGCGACCTGATCTGCGACGCTTGCTCTTGTCTTCCCCCCAGGACCCGGACGCGGAAATGCACTGGGTAGACCGCACCAATGAACCTTGGTTTGCGCGCGCACGGCACATGTTCAGCCTGCTTTTGCTGTCCCATGACGCCATACTGAGTGTCAGCGATGTGAGCAATCATAAGGATGCGCGTATCGAAGTCCTGATTGCCGAAATGCCGCTCGCGCGCGAAATGGCCGACTTTAGCCGCCGCATCATTATCCTGTCGCTGCTGATCTCTATTACGGCAGGCACATTCGTCTATCTCTTGCTGGTCGCCATGGTGGTGCGCCCGATGAGGGTGGTGACGGCATCCATTATCAATTTCCACAATGATCCCGGTGCCGCGCGGGCACCACATGCCGCATCTAGCCGAAAGGACGAGATCGGACGCGCACAGAATGCACTTGCGGATATGGAGCGGGAAGTCTCAGACGCATTCCGCCAGCGCCAGAGACTTGCTGAGCTTGGCGAAGCGGTCGCCAAGATTAATCATGATTTGCGCAATTCTCTCGCCGCCGCCCAGCTTGTTTCCGAAGGGTTGGCGCGATCTGAAGATCCTCGGGTGCAGCGCGCAGCGCCAAGGCTGGAACGTGTGCTTGAGCGCGCCATCAACCTCACCGAAGACACACTGCAATATGGCAAGGCCAAACCGCCTGAACCCAATATGGAAATTGCCAATCTGCACAGCATGATTGCCGAAGCGGCGGGCGAAGCCATGGCAGCTTATCCGGCGCTCAAACTGAGTAATAATATTCCCCGAGGTGCGCTGGCGAATATCGACACTGATCATTTGCATCGTGTCGTGGTCAATCTGGTCCGCAATGCCGCACAGGCGACCGCAAGAGCACGTGCAGAGGGGGGTGAAATTTCGATAAACCTGAAAGACAATGTTCTTTTTTGCCGAGATAATGGCCCCGGCATGCCAGAGGAGGCGCGTAAAAATGTCTTTACGCCGTTTGCCGGCAGCAATTCAAAAGGTGGCACAGGGCTCGGGCTCGCAATTGCCCGCGAATTGATGCAGGCCATGGGCGGCGATGTTGTGCTCGACCGGACCGGACCGGAGGGCACAGTTTTCCGTATCGCGCTCCCGGATATCGAACAGACCTAAAGCACACATGCGGGCCGCGTCATGGTCGAAAACGCCCTCACACCGTCCAAACCGCTTATGACCAGATCAGTCCGTTGCCTCTGCGGCATCATTGGCCATCGGCTCGGCTGCCGGTTTGCGTCCACGCGAAAGAGTTTTCATAATGCCATCCTGGGGCCCTTCGGTGTCAGCCTCCGCTGCTGCCACTTTGGGCTTGCGCGGGGAGCGTCGGCGTTTGGGCGCGGGTGCTTCTTCAACAGGCGTCGTGGCCATATCAGCAGTATCTGGCAATTTTTCATCGGTGTTTGACGCAGGCGTTGCGTCGCTACCGGTCGAGGCGTCATCACTCCCACGTTTTTTGTCTGGCCGCTGACGCCGCTTGCCGCGCTGGTTTTTCTCGCCATCATCGCGTTGGGCTTTCGGCTCATCCGCACTGGCCTGAGCGCCGCTGTCGGTTTCGGCACCCTCACTTTGAGCCTGTTCACCCGATTTCTGATCCTGATTCTGGTTTTGATCACGGGGTTTGTCTTTGGGCTGCATGGTTGCGATCAGCCGAAGATAATGTTCGGCATGCTGGAGATAGTTTTCAGCATTTACCCGGTCGCCCGAGGTCTGCGCATCGCGGGCATATTGAAGGTATTTGTCCAATATTTGTTGCGCAGAGCCGCGAATTTTTACGTCTGGGCCATTGCTCTCAAAATGCTTGTTCGGGTTATTATTATTACCGCCGCCTGATCGGCGACCGCGTCCACGTTGGCGCTTCATCGGGTATTCCCTTGATCCGATTTATGTGTCCGCCCCGCGAACACCTCAAAACTGCTTCTCTTCCGCTTCGGTTGTCTCAGTCAGAATGGAGGAGCAATGCATTTTGGGAGCTAAATGACCAGCCGTCCTCGAAATGCAAAAAGACCCTAACCCGCCTTTTCACCGAGGCCAAGCGAATAATTTAGCCAATGCAGTTGGCTCGAACGCCATAAACAAGGCGATCATGTCCGCCCAGATCGCGCGCACCGCCGATCTGATTGAAGCCCGCCTCATACATCAGGCCCCGAACGGCTTCATCCTGATCATAGCCAATTTCAAATATCAGATGGGCGCCCTCTTTCATTTGAAGTGCTGCGAGGGCGATAATCTGCTTATAGGCCCGAAGCCCATCCGGCCCGCCATCAAGCGCCCCGAGCGGATCAAAGGCGCGAACATCGCGCTCAAGCGTTTCGATGACGGCGGTTTCAATATAGGGCGGGTTCGACACGATCATGTCCACCTCTCCCCAACCGCGCCAGTTTCCCCAACGCTCATGCAGGATTTGCGCGCGGGACTGCATCTGGTGGCGTTCGACATTCTCCAGCGCCAAAGCCGCCGCCTGCGGGTCGGCTTCAATGCCCACCCCTTCCATTTCAGTACGGGCAGCTAATATGGCAATGAGCAAACAGCCCGACCCCGTGCCGAGGTCCGCTATTTTTAACGCCTGTCCGCGTGGCAGAAGCTCAAGCGCACGTTCGACCACAATCTCGCTATCGGCCCGTGGCACCAGCGCTCGGGCATCGCAAATGAAATCAAGCCCGTAAAAGCTGGCTTGTCCGCAAATATGGGCAAATGGCTCTCCCTGACATCGCCGCGCCAGATCGTCCTGCAAGCGGGCAAGCGTCTCGGGCGGCACCCGATCCGCATCACGGGCGATCAGCATGGCAGTGTCAAACTGTGCCGCAAGGGCCACCAGAAGACGTGCTTCCCGGCGCGGATTGTCGATCCCCGCGCTCCCCAAGGCGTTTGCGGCGGTCTGGACCAATGCGGCATAAGTCACCATGATAAAACGGGACGGCTAGTCCTCTTCCTCCATCGCCGCCAGACGCCTCGCCTGATCTTCGGCCATCAGCGCGGTGACCACATCGTCAAGCTTGTCGCCGGTGATGATCTTGTCGAGTGCATAGAGGGTCAGATTGATCCGGTGGTCGGTCACGCGGTTTTCCGGATAGTTGAAGGTGCGCACTTTTTGCGAGCGGTCGCCGGAGCCGACCTGCGATTTGCGCGCTTCGGCCCGTGCACTGTCGGCCTCGTCCCGCTCTTTCTCATAGAGCTTGATCTTGAGTTGTTCCATCGCCTTGTCTCGGTTGACATGCTGGGATTTTTCCGAGGATTGGGTGACAATGCCCGTCGGAATATGGGTAATGCGCACGGCTGAATCGGTCTTGTTGACATGCTGTCCGCCAGAGCCTGACGCGCGATACGTGTCCACCCGAATGTCCTGCGTGCGGACTTCGATCTGGATATCCTTGGGCGCAGGCAGTACCGCAACCGTCGCGGCAGATGTATGCACACGGCCTTGGGTTTCCGTACTCGGCACACGCTGGACCCTGTGCACACCGCTCTCCCATTTCATCCGGCCAAATGCGCCATCGCCCTCGACATTGGCGATCAGTTCCTTATAGCCGCCAACATCGCCCTCGGTGATCGAAACAATATCAACCTTCCAGCTCTGCAATTGGGCATAGCGCTGATACATGCGGAACAGATCGCCCGCAAACAGCGCCGCTTCGTCGCCCCCCGTCCCTGCGCGGATTTCCAGCACGATATTCGCGCTGTCATCAGCATCCCGGGGCAAGAGCAATAATTGCATTTCCGCTTCAAGATCCGGCAATTTCGCTCGGAGCTCATCTGCCTCTTCGCGGGCAAGCTCGGCCATCTCCGCATCTTCGCCTGCGATCATTCCTTCCGCTTCGGCCAGCCCGACCCGCGCGCTGGCCAACTCGTTCGCCTTGTCGGCAACGGGCTTCAGCTCGGAATGTTCCTTGCCCAGCGCGATAATTTCGTCCGTCTGAGTGGCCACGCCCATACGTGCTTCAACCTGCTCGAAACGGGCAATCACCTGCTGCAATCTTTGTTCTGATACATTCGCCATGAGGGCGCTTTAGCGCGGTTTGTCCGCTAAAGGAACACCCGCAAAGCTTCCTTCACAATCATGCATAGAACAATGAGCATCCACATCGCCGAAATACCAAAGGCCAACCGCGAATAACCCTGCATAAGAAAAACCCAAGCATGGGCAACACGCAGCCCGACATATAGCCAAGCCAGCGTCAGCGAGAACATGTCCATGCCGCCTGTCACGGCGATAACCAACATCAGCGCATAAAACAGGACAGGCTGTTCACCCATAAGTGGTGCTGCGCCACTTGGCGTGTTCGGCATATCATCAATGTCTGTTGCCACGCCGATATGGTCCACATTACCAAACCTGCCCAGTTCGGTGGCGGCGCGCTGAACCGCAACCATGTGCGCAAAATAAACCCAGACCCACACCATAGATGTCCAGATGAACAAAGCCATTACAGGCTGCAAAAATACAATTTCGGACATGTTTCCTCCTTCAGTCCCCCACCAATTGAAATAGCCGATCTTGGGCAATGAATCCAGTATGACTAATCGTCCGGTCAGCCTAAGAAATGAATTACCTCGC
This sequence comes from uncultured Hyphomonadaceae bacterium, assembly GCA_938011445.1. Lineage (GTDB taxonomy): Bacteria > Pseudomonadota > Alphaproteobacteria > Caulobacterales > Hyphomonadaceae > CALLCD01. The sequence continues at coordinate 4,890 of CALLUH010000026.1, read as the reverse complement.
GACGCCGCAACAGGCGGCAAGAACACCCAATATTTCCAGCAAAGGCGCATCCGAGCACTGGCGTTCTCACTCGGCAGACGGTAAACTTTCGGCAAAGCAGGACAGTCCGCTTGTTGGCGGGCAATAAATTCAAATCCATTCCAGGGCATCGGGAGCACTCTTTTGACAAAACCACCTTCTTCTTATTTCGCCGCGCAGCTGAGAACCGTCTCGGCCGGCGCGATGCTGCTTGGCATGGCCGGCATTGCCGCAGCGCAAGACGCACCAATCGTCCAGCCCGGCGCGCCCGGTGAAGACACGCGCGCCCTTAGCGCCGAAGAAGCCGTCGAGATTGCCAATTCGAGCTATTCCAGGGACGATACTGTCTTCATGCAGAATATGATCCCCCATCATGCTCAGGCGGTCGAAATGGCAGCGCTTGTCGGGGAGCGGACGAATAATGAAGATGTAAAGGATATTGCCGGCCGGATCACCGCCTCCCAGGCTGATGAGATAGAGTTCATGCGCAATTGGCTGACCGAGCGCGGCGAGAGCGCACCGGCAGCAGGCGAAGGCCATGGCGGACATGCCGGTCATGGTGGGCACAATGGTCTGTCAGAAGAGATGATGGCGAGCATGGGCATGGCCACAACCGAGCAGATGGCAGCTCTTGCCGCTGCCACTGGCACCGCGTTTGACGAGCAGTTCCTGACCTTGATGATCCGCCATCATGAAGGCGCTGTCAGCATGGTCACCGACCTTCAGCTTCTGCCCGGCTCGGCCTATGATCCGGTCCTGTTCGATTTCACCAATGATATTGTCAATGACCAGACCGCCGAGATCGAGCGGATGAATGTGCTCCTGTCCGGTCTTTCTGGCGATCCGCGCGTCGGCCTGGCGGCGGGGTTTGACAGCGCCGGAGAAGCTATTTCAAATCTTACACTTGTCGCCTCTCTGCCAATGCCATCGGGTTTCTTTGATCCGGAAAATCCAGCGGGCCTGCCGCCGATTATTGTGCCAGACCCAGATGAGGCGAAGACCGATGATGACGCTTCCAAAGAGGCTAAAGACGCCGAAGACGCCGCCGCAACCGAAGCGCCTGAACGCACCGAAGACGAGCAGAGCAATGAAGGCACCCAATGGGGCGAGCGCTCACCGCTTTTGAGCTTTTCAAACACGGATATGGCCTTCTCCGGCGACGTGCTGGTGACGGGAAACTATCACGGCTTCAACATCTACAAACTCGACGATCAGGGCACGCCAAACCTGTTCAGCTCCGTCGTCTGCCCGGGCGGGCAGGGGGATGTCTCGATTGTTGGCGATCTTCTGATCATGTCGGTCGAGCAGACCCGTGGACGGGTCGATTGTGGCCGTGAAGGCATTGCCGAAGATGTCAGCGCCGAGCGGTTTCGCGGACTCAGGATCTTCGACATTTCCGATCTCGCCGCCCCCCGCCAGGTCGGCCAGGTCCAGACCTGCCGAGGCTCACACACCCATTCTGTTGTCTCCGATGGCAGCGAAGACGGCAAAATCATCGTCTATAATTCAGGCACCGCAGGTGTGCGCGACGAGAAGGAGCTCGACGGCTGTATCGGGGCAATCCCGGGCGACAGCCGCACCGCCCTCTTCCGCATTGATGTGATCGAAATACCGGTTGTCACCCCCGCCGAGGCCCGCATTGTTGATAGCCCGACCGTGTTTGCCGATGAAGAAACCGGAGAGATTGCCGGTCTCTGGACCGGCGGCGATCATGGTGATGACACCCAATACACATTCCAGACCAATCAGTGCCATGACATTACGGTCTTCCCCGAGGCCAATCTCGCCGCAGGGGCCTGTTCGGGCAATGGCATCATTTTCGACATTTCAGACCCGCGCAAACCAACCCGTCTTGATGCCGTGGTGGACACTGGATTTGCCTATTGGCACTCGGCCACATTTAACAATGATGGCAGCAAAGTCCTGTTCACGGATGAATGGGGCGGCGGCGGGCGGCCGCGTTGCCGTGCCTATGATCCGAAAGACTGGGGCGCAGACGCGATCTATAATATCGTAGACGGCAAGCTGGAGTTCCAGGGCTATTACAAATTGCCCGCCCCGCAATCGGATCAGGAAAACTGTGTCGCCCATAATGGCTCGATCATTCCCGTGCCGGGCCGCGATATTTTCGCGCAAGCCTGGTATCAGGGCGGGCTATCGGTGATGGATTTTACCGACTCGAAAAACGCCGCCGAGATTGCCTTTTTCGACCGTGGCCCCGTTCACGAAGAACGGATGGTGCTGGCGGGTTACTGGTCAACCTATTGGTATAATGGCAAAATCTACGGTACCGAAATTGCCCGCGGGCTCGACGTGTTCGCGCTGACACCAAGCGAGCATCTCACCGAGAACGAAATCAATGCCGCAGCCCTTGCCGACCAGGGCGCGCTGTTTAACCCGCAACAGCAATATGCGGTGACATGGCCTGCCGTCCCCGTCGTGGCACGCGCCTATATCGACCAGCTCAACCGCACAGACAGCCTCTCAGGCCGCGACAATCGCCGCTTGAACCGCGCGCTCAACCGTGCCGATGCCCGTCTTGCCGAAGATCGCAAAGATACCCGCCTCGCCGGACAGCTTGAAGATCTTGCCGAGCGGATAAGCCAAAGCGAAAGCCCCGAAGCGGCACGCCAAGCCATGCTCGCTGGCGTGCTGACAGACATCGCTGCAAAGCTGCGCTAGGCGCGAAGTAAGTTGAACAAACCAAAGGGGAGCGCTGTCATGGCGCTCCCCCCTTTCTTGCGTCCTAATCCCCAAGCACATCGACAGATGGCAAGCGCTCATAAGCGAAAATTCCCAAGAGCAGCCCGGGCACTTCAAGCGCCACCGTGACCATAATCTCGACCAGAACCAGCCCCTGAAACACCCGCGTCGCAAGCCAGTCCTGCGGCAAGTAAAAATGCACAAATGCATAGACCAGCCCCGTCGCTGCAAAACCACCAAGCGCCATAGCCACAAACTGCCCGCGCGAATGGCTCTTATTGTCAAAGCCGAACAGATAGACGCTAATGAGCTTCTTCGGCGCACGCAGCTTCGACCCCGCCGCCCACGCCGCCAGCACATGCCCCCATTCATGCGCAAACCAGGCGCAAAGCCCCGCCAGAAGGCCAAGCGCCACGCCGGTAAAGTTTGCAACAACCCCTTCGCCCACACTGAACCTTGCAAACAGCGCCCATGCCAAAACCGTACCCGAAAGCAATGCCAAATCACGCAAAGCAAATCGCCCGAATACAGCCTTGCCACTGCCCTCAACCTCCCTCAAAACTCACCTCCAGAAAAGCCAGAAACGCATCCACATCGGCCCGCACAATGCCATGTCCGCCGGGCCGCAAATGATAGGCAATGCCCGCTTCCCGATTAAACGCCTTCATGCCATCTTGCGCGAGCCCATCCTGGCCATAAAGCGCCCACGCGCCGCTTGCGCCTTCTGCTGCGCGATACGCCCCGTTCGGATCAGACCAGACATCGCGCCGACCATTGCCCAGCAAAACCCGGCGCGGCGCGATCAATGCAATCAAAGCATGCTGATCAATTGGCAGCCCGTCCACATCTTTCGCAAAAGCGGAAAACTCGGGCGCGAACCAATGCGGATAGCCGTCGCCAAAACTATGCCCGTTCAAAATATGATCCACCGTCTCGCCCGGCTTATCGCGCGAAAGCGACGCGCCCGCCGTGCCCGACTGGTGAGAGATCACCGCCTTGATACGCCTATCCCAAGCGGCCGCAACCAGCGCAGATTTTCCATGGCGCGAATGTCCGAACACGGCAATTTTTTCCGCGTCCAGCCTTGGGTCATCAGACAGCAAATCAATCGCCGCAAAATAGCCCGCCGCCCAAGCCGCCACAGCGCCCGTGGGCTGGCGTCCATCCGCGCCTGCGGGAAACACGTCGAGCACGCGGCGTCCAGCCTCGGCACTATCGGGCACAATTTCAGCGGCGAAGAAATTGGCATAGGCATAGCCGCGCTCCAGATAATCTTCCATTGGCGCTTTGTTGATATATTCGCCAAAGATGAACATGAAGAACGCCCCAAGCGCCGAGCGGTTCGCCGACATCCCACAAGACCGCCCGCGCATCGGCGCAGACAGTCCTGCATACTCAAACACGCCCATATTGTCGCAAAATGTCTGGCCAATAATCAGCGGCGCAGGGCCAAGCGGCACTTTCGGCGTCGCCAGCGCAAGCCGGAACTGGACCGCCCCCACGCCCTCGCCCAGCTCGATCAGCAATTCCTCGAGCACGCCGCGCCCGCCCAGATACCGCGCCTCGACCACGCGCCGCGAGACAATCCGCGCTTTAATCCCCAAAGGCACTGGCCCGAAAATCGCCTCTTCCAGTTTCGCCTGCAATTTAGGGGTCTCGCGAACCTGCCAATCCTCAAGCGAGACCAGTTCGAGGGCGGGCCTAGCGACGCCTTTGTTCGCCGTCTCAAGGCTCGCATAATTCAGCCCCAGCTGCGTACAACTCGTCGCCACAATCGCAACGAGGCCAAACAGCGGCAGCATAAAAACGAATTTGAGCAGTTTCCAGACCATTATGCCCGCTTAGCGCAAGTCTTCCGGCTTGTCTTGAGCGGGCAGATGATTTGCCTTCAATTTGCGGTTATCTGCGGCGCGGCGGACCAAATAGACGCCACACGGGCCAAGGTCCGCTTCCGGCGCCCGAGGTGACGTTAGCTTGCGGCAGGGAACCGTCATTGCAAGGCCCCGACCGTGCAATCCATCACCCGCCGCGCCGTTCCGAGATGGATCCCAAGGTCAAGCCGTGGGATGACGCGAACTGTGAAAGTAATCTTTGACCACAACTAGCCCAAAATGAACCGTATGCCCTGCGCAGGCAGGGCTGGCGCAACCCAGTTTCAACACGCGGCAA